>SCQT01000287.1 GCA_004322015.1 Chitinophagaceae bacterium | reverse complement strand
CCGGCAAACTGCTGGGACATGGACTGCACCGTCTGATTGAGCTGCTGCAGCCCGGTGACGGTGTTGATCTGCGCCATCTGCGTGGTCATCTGTGCGTTGTCCATCGGATTCATCGGGTCCTGGTTCTGCAGCTGCGCCACGAGCAGCTTCAGGAACCGGTCCTGCATGGCGTTCGGATCGGTGTTGCGCTGCGTCACGCTGGACGTGCTGGCGGCACCCGCGTCGAGCGCACTGGTATCTATGGGCGTGAAAGCCATCGCCTGTCTCCCGGGCTCACTGGCCCATCTGCAAGGTCTTGAGCAGCAGCCCCTTGGCCGTGTTCATCACCTCGACGTTGTTCTGGTAGGCGCGCGAGGCGGAGATCATGTTCACCATCTCCTCGACCGCGTTCACGTTGGAGTGCGTCACGTAGCCCTGGCCATCGGCCAGCGGGTTGCCCGGGTCGAGCACGCGCCGCCCCGGGGTGTCGCTTTCCTGAATGTTGGAGACGCGCACGCCGGCATTGCCTGGCTCGCCCATGGGCGTGGTCTCGAACACCACCTGACGCGCCTTGTAGGCCTGCCCGTCGGGGCCGGCCACGGCATCCACGTTGGCCAGGTTGCTGGCCACCACGTTCAGGCGCTGCGCCTGCGCGCCGATGGCGCTGGCGGAAATGTTGAAGATGGAAAACATCGACATGGCGGCTCCTCGATGACGCGGCTCACTGGCCCGTGATCGCGCTCTGCAGCGTGCGCGACTGGTAGTTGATGAACCGCAGCGTCGCCTCGTAGCGCACCGCGTTGTCCATGAACGCCGCGCGCTCGCGGTCCATGTCCACGCTGTTGTTGTCCAGGGCCGGCTCGCTCTGCAACGCGTAGCCGGGCTGGCCCGCGCCCGAACCCGCGCCCTGCAGGGGAATGTGGCGCGGGTTGCTGGTGCCCTGCGCGCCACCCCCTTGCGTCTCGCCCGCCTGCTGCAGCGCCTGGGCGAAATTGAAGTCGCGCGCCTTGTAGCCCGGCGTGTCGGCATTGGCAATGTTGCTCGCGATCACGCGCTGACGCTCGGCACGCAGCATCAGCGCATTGCCTTGCAGGTTCAGGGGTGACGTGAGTTTGTCGAGCATGAGGTGCCTCGCTGGGATGGCGTGCGTCGATTATGGAAACCGCGCCTGATTTCTAAAGCGGGAAAAGTACCGCGCACCGCCTGCTGTTCCCCGCTTCGCGGCCGCGGCCGCGGCCTATAGTCACAGGCGTCCCAAAGCCTGCGCATCCGTGCGCCGCGCCTACCGGACGGCACAGGAGCCTTGCCATGAATCTCTTTCGCCTCGTGCATGCTTTCGCGACTGCCGCCCTCGCCGGCGTGCTCGCATGGCCCGCGCACGCCCAGCAGGTGACCACGCCGCAAGAGCTCGCGGCCCTCACCCAGCAATGGGTGGACCAGGCGCTGGCGCAGCTGCCCGCCGACGCCTCGCCGCTGCGCATGCAGGTCAGCGTGGGCCAGCTGGACCCGCGCCTGAACCTCGCGCCCTGCGCCCGCGTCGAGCCCTATCTGCCGCCCGGCGCGCGCCTGTGGGGTCGCACCCGCCTGGGGCTGCGCTGCCTGGAAGGACAGACGCGCTGGAACGTCTTCCTGCCGATCACGGTGCAGGCCTTTGGCCCGGCATGGGTGCTCACCGGCAACGTGGCCACCGGCGCCACCCTGACCGAGCAGGACGCCATGCAGGCGGAGGTGGACTGGGCGGCCGAACCCGCGGCCGTCGTGACCAACCCGCAGGCCTGGGTGGGCCAGGTGGCCGCGCGCACGCTCGTGGCCGGGCAGGCACTGCGGCAGAACATGATGCGCGCGCCCCACCTGTTCAAGGCGGGCGCGGCGGTGCAGGTGAAAGCGCAGGGGCCGGGCTACGCCGTCACCTCCTCGGGTCAGGCCCTGGCGGCGGGCTCGGCCGGTCAGAGTGTTCGCATCCGCATGGCCAATGGGAAAATCATCGCAGGTATTGTCAACGCAGACGGGACAGTAGAGGCTGCTTTATGATGGCGCACCCCTTTGTGTCGCATGAA
>SCQT01000249.1 GCA_004322015.1 Chitinophagaceae bacterium | reverse complement strand
CCGTAATAAAGATAGCGGGAACTCCCCCGGATTTGAAACAATGGATTTTTAAGCTGTAACTCTTAACAGTATAGGGATACAGGAGTTTTTAACCCGATTTTTGTCGGACAACAATGATAATTTTTATGTTGTTGAGCGTTTGCCAGAAAAGAGTGTATGCATAAAGTAAAAAGCAGGCCGAAAAAAGAATACCTGTATTTCATTTTGATGGAAATTAATTTATCTTATTCAATCCCTTCCATACCGCATCGGCTATTTGCCGCTGGCCTGCCACGTTGGGATGAAGACCATCAGCATAATTAGGTTTCGAGACCACATGCAGCAAAGAAATAAACCCGGTATGCTCTTCTTTAGCCAACAGATTATACTGATGTTCAAGATACACTAATGCTTGTTCAGTATTCTTATTATATTGTTTTTTCTTATTCAACTGCGTCATAATGCGAATATTAATATCCGTTGGAGAAAGAATGACTATTTTAGCATGTGTTTGTTTTCTGATCTCTCCGATCATCCATTTCATATTATCAATACAGCTATTCACCATAGAATCATCACCATTCTTTAGATCATTGACGCCTAAAAAAATAAGGTAATAAGCTGCATCCGGATATTTTTTCAGGACAGGAAGTAGTTCTCCTTTGTCTGCCGTTTTCCTGCCGCTTCTTCCTTCATTGATAAACGTTACCCCGGGATAATCTTTTTGCTGTAATATCCATACCCAGCTATTGCCATCCACTTTGGCGCCGTAAGTAATGGAATCTCCAAAGCAGACTATCTGACCATGCGGTTGGGATATTAAAGTCATAGAGGTTAACAGTATAAGAGTGCCCACAAAGCCACTAAGGACACTAAGGGACCTTAACGGACTTTGTGCCTTTGCGGGAAACTTTTTACGCCTAAAGAAAAACTGAAACATAATATCTTGATTTTATTACTTTTACTTACCGCTAACTTTCACTCCATTAATAGCCGTATTATTTATCCTTACATCATTCGCATTCCCGATAATATTCTTCTCTTTAACATGATTAAAGTTGCAATTACTGATGTGGATCCCATTGACAGGTTTATCTTGTAAACCCTGAATATAAACGGCGTATTCGCTTTTATTGCTTGTAACATGATCAATGTTTACATTGCTTAAGGAAGGCGGATAATGGCAATCAGGACCTTTTTCATTCCCATAAAACATATTTACTCTCACCACTGCTTCCCTGACTTCTCCTACCTGAATATTCCTGAAATAAAAATTCTTCATCACACCGCTACGGCATTCATTGGATTTAATTCTGACAGCGCGGTCTAATTGGGGACTACTCATGGTGCAGTTTTGAGCAAATACATTTTCAATTCCTCCCGAAGTTTCGCTGCCGATTCCCACTCCACAATGTCCGTCTTCCATCCGGCAATTCTGAATAATGATATTTTTCGAGGGAATATTAATTCTCCTTCCATCCTGGTCCCTACCGCTTTTAATGGCAATACAGTCATCGCCGTTGCTGAAGAAACAATTTTCTATCAGCACATCTGTACAGGATTCAGGATCACAGCCGTCATTATTGGGTCCTAAGCTAATGGTGGTAACACTATCTATCGTTATATTTTGGCTTAATGTAGGGTGTAATATCCAGAAAGGGGTATTTTTAATGGTCACTCCTTTGACCAATACGTTTTTACAACGATATACTTCCAGGAAAGCAGGACGTAAATAATGTCCTTTGCCAAATATCCTTTCTTTCACCGGAACCCCCTGTGCAGCCATTCTTGCCAGCGCAGGCCGGTTGGCGGGATCTCTCATGGATGGCATTCCTTCTTTCCATCCAAATCTTTTGGCACCCGTCCAATTCCACCAATGTTCATTATCTGCTTGCCCGTCCAGAATACCTTCTCCTGTAACAGCAATATTTTCCTGACCATAAGCATAAATCAAAGGAGAATAGTTCATCAGTTCAATACCTTCATAGCGAGTCAGTACCAACGGAAGATAATCATCCGGATCCGTGCTGAATTTTATGACAGCGCCGAAATCCAGATGAAAATCTACATTACTTTTTAAATGAACAGGACCTTTTACAAAATAAGTTCCCGGTGGAATAATAACATGTCCTCCCCCTGCTGTATGGCAGGCATCAATAGCCTTCTTAATGGCGGGGAGACAATCGGTCGTGCTATCCGATCTGGCTCCGTAGTCGAGGATAGAAAAATATTTGTTGGGAAAAGAAGGTGGTATGATGTTTTTCAGTATAGCTGGAAGTTCATCCCAGCCAAAAGATTGCACAGACGGCTTATTGTTACAAGCAATTAAAAAGCATCCCATCATAAAAAGACTTATGCAGCATTTGAAAAACTTCAGTTCCCTACTTATCATTTTACTTTTATTTTACGGGACAATTATCATTTCTCGGGGATCTAGTCGTGGAATATATTTCCAAAGGTGGATTGTTTAGCCTGCGTATTATTGAGATGATGCGACCATACTACCCTCTGACCCGATGCGACACAGAGACATGTGTTTTTATATTCAACATAATAAACCATTTGTTCGTTATTGGTCTCGTGCCAGTTAAACCATCTTTGGTGTCTGATCATAGCGCCTAAATGATACTGTATTTAAATGCCTTTAGCATAAAGTCTCCAATATTACGTCCCAGGTAAAATGAATGTTTCGGAGCATTTCCCGTAATATTATAATACAGAAAAACATATCCGAAAACATTCCCTTCAGAGGTGGAATCGGCAGTTATGTAATACCCTCTTTCCCTGCCCAGCGTAATTGTTCCAGGAATCCGTACAGTTACTCCCGGTAAAGCACTCCCCGAAGATTCATCCGTAACCTTACCGCCAAGCATTCCTTGTGTATTAGCAGATAAAATGGCTGTAAAAAACAGAGAGATCGGTAATATGTACTTCATTTGCAAATGTTTTACTGTCCGCCAACAGACAGACCTGTTTTTAAAAGCCAAATAAAATTAAGTATGTAATCCGCAGTACCAGACCACGCATCTATGATTGCGATAAAAATTAAATACGGGCTTTTTAGGCTGATTGGTTTATTTTGATAACAAGTTTACTCGTATTCACGATCATCACCAACAAAACAGCAGGATTTATTTACGCAATCGTTCCCGATAACGATGTGATATTTATATCCACTCACTTCGCTTTAATAAGTCCACCAGGAAATTTCTATAATAAATTATTCAGATTAATTGTTACTTTTACGCATGCATTAAAAATTTATTTTACTATGAGAAAAATCAATCTTCTTCCTTCGTACAGCCATAGGAAACTCTTATCCGCTGTTATCATACTCAGCCTTCTCTTTTACTTTATTCCTGATGCTAACGGACAAAATGTAACACAACCGGCGTCCAGAGAACAGGATAATTCAATTCCCATATACCTGGATACCAATTACTCTTTCAGAGAACGGGCAGCCGACCTGGTTTCCAGGATGACGCTGGAGGAAGAAGTCAGGCAACTGCATACGAACCATGCCCCTGCCATCCCCCGTCTGGGTGTTCATCAATATTTTTACTGGAATGAAGCACAACATGGCGTCAATGCCCTATTTGGAAATTTAAATAATGGTAACAGCAAAAAGGAAGAGGCCTACGGCTCTCCGCGGGCAACCAGCTTCCCCGTAAACTTTGCTTCTACCATGACCTGGGATCCGCAGCTCATTTATAAAGAAACTTCCGCTATCTCCGATGAAGTCCGTGGTTTCCTGGACAAGTCATTGTTTGATGTGGCACAAAATAACCTGGGTGATTCCCGCGATAATTATGGCAGCCTGACTTTCTGGGCGCCTACCATTAATATGGACAGAGACCCCCGCTGGGGGCGCACCGATGAGGCTTTCGGCGAAGATCCTTACCTCGCATCCAGAATGGCAGCGGCTTTTGTGAACGGCTTCCAGGGCCAGACCATGAGCGGCATACCTGAAACTAAATATCTAAAAGCAGCAGCCACTGCCAAACACTATGCCTTGAATAACCTGGAGAACAACCGCACGGGGATTTCTTCCAATACGGATGACGAAGCTATCCGGGATTATTATACAGCACCTTTTCGCCACCTGATCGAAGATGCACATGTGTCGGGTATCATGACTTCCTATAATGCAATTAATGGAACCCCTGCTGTGGCCAATACTTATACCATCAATGTATTAGCCAAACGTACTTACGGATTTAAGGGTTACACTACATCCGATTGCGGCGCTGTCGGCACTACTTACAACACTTTTCCCGGTGGTCATTTCTGGGCGCCTCCGGGATGGAGAGTAAGCAGAGATCATAATAAAACGATATGGATCAATATGCAAACAGGCGATACAGTCTCCGGAGCAGCCGGTGGACAGGCTTATGCCGTGAGGGCGGGCACTTCCCTCAATTGTACCGGCTATGAATATACGCTTTCTAATATTGAAGAGGCCATTAAAGCAGGTATTTTAAACAAAGGTGTGATAGATCGCGCCCTGACCAGTGTATTCACCATAAGGATGAGAACCGGTGAATTTGATCCGACTTCCGCAGTTCCCTACACCCGCCTTACCAAAGCAGAAATACAAAGCCCTGCTCATCAGAATCTGGCTGAGGAGGTCGCAGAGAATGCGTTGGTACTGTTAAAGAATGAACCCGTTTCCGGAACAAAAAAAGCATTACTTCCGTTACATCCCGGACAGCTTCACCGGGTGCTGATTATAGGTAATTTAGCCAATGAAGTCAGCCTGGGAGGGTATTCCGGCGACCCCAAATTGAAAGTAAGTGCCGTGCAGGGGATTACTGCTGTTTTTAAAAAAATGAATCGGAATATAGTCGTTAAATTCGATAGCACGAATTCATCCGTTACTTCTGCAGAGCCTGTCAGACTCAATGAAAAAATAAAATCAGATATCCGGGAGGCGGATGCAGTTATAGTATTTATCGGTACCAATGAAGCAGTAGGAAGCGAAGGACATGACAGGCCCAGCCTGGCAATTCCAGGTAATTATCTTTCACTGATATACCAGGTAGCAGAACAAGGTAATAAGCATCTGATATTAGCCATTCAATCGGATGGTCCGCTCAATATTAATTATATTCAACATTATTTTCCTGCTATTGTATTCAGCGGGTATAATGGAGAAAGCCAGGGTACGGCGTTGGCGAATGTGTTGACGGGTAAAAAGAATCCCGGCGCGCATCTGGATTTCACCTGGTATATGGATGATGATCAATTGGCTGATAAATCAGATTATTATTTGGCTCCTGGTAAAACAAATGGATTAGGGCGCACTTATCAGTATTTCACCCGTAAGCCCTTATACCCGTTTGGATATGGATTGAGTTATACGAATTTCAGGTTTTCCAATTTCTCCGTATCACCCTCTCAAATATCACCGGATGACAGCGTGACGGTTAGTTTTGATGTAACCAATACAGGTAATTTATCCGGCACAGCAGTGGCTCAATTATATGTTACTTATCCCAAAATTCACGGAATAGATTTACCGATAAAAAGATTAAAAGGGTTTCAGAAAACCGATATGTTAGCACCCGGACAAAGAGAGCATATTTCTTTAAGTGTAAAAGGCATTCAATTAGCCAACTGGAATCAGGAGAAGCAAAAAGAGGTAGTTTATAATGGGAACTATCGGTTTCAACTGGGAAAAGACTCCCGCGATATTACAGACACCCAGACAGTCAATATACAAGGCACACTTACTCCTGAAATCACTCATGTAACGATAGAACCTGAAAATCTTATTTATAAAGCGGGAGACAAGCTTGATCTGAAGGGAAAAAATAAATGGATCGAAAGTGATGTAACCCTCGCCAGGCAGGATGAAATTCCTGAAGCAGACCATATTATAGAAGCTGTGAATAATGACGGATCCTTTGTGGATCTTTCTCAGGTAAAAACGGAGTATCAAAGCGATCATCATTCCGTAGCACAAGTTAAACCTGATGGTATTGTGAAATTCCTGAGCCCGGGAGTGGTCACCATTTCCGCTATCGTTAATGGTGTAAAAGGATCGGCAGTGTTTGTAGTGAAGTAATGAGGTCCGTACGAAGCGGGATAATTCTGTTCTACCGAAGACCAGCTAAACCTCGATTTATGCCAGCGCATGGGAAAAATACGTTTCCCTCCGCTCTAATATGTACACAAAGTAAAAATTTGAGAAATTTTGACTTCGCAAGAATTCTTAGTTATGATCTTTTACCCATAGAGATCAACGCTCACAATAACCTCTCAACGATTTTGAAACAGCGCTTCCTTATCCTCTTGCAAGCTATCCAATATAGGATGATTAATCCCTTTTAAAACATGCTGTCCGGGACGCAATAGTTCGAGCACCTCAATCTCATTCCTGCCTTTTCTAAGCCATTCGGCAGGAAGATAAATGGTTTGCTGCGGACCGATATACCAATACCTTCCCAAGTTATGTCCATTAACCCAAACCACTCCTTTACCCCATTGGCTCATATCTAAGTAAGTATCCGCAAGACTGTCCAGATCAAAATATCCTTTCCTGATCACAGGCTCATCCCCTGCAGGTTTGTCATTGTGGAAGTGGATAGCTTCAATATGATTGAATGGCAATCCATACATATCCCAGTGGTGCAATTCTTTTCCGTCAAATACTATTTTTTTAGTGATTCCTTTCCTGTTCTTAAGCAGATAAGGACCAAAGTTGATACGGCCCAGGTTTTCCACTAAAATATCTAATGTCACTTTTCCGGCAGGTAATGTCAGCTTCATGCTATCCTGGCCCAGCCGGCGATCCAGCACACCTACTCTTTTGCCATTCACGATCACAATACCATAATCCCTCAATTCGTCAATTTTTAATATACCGGAATGCCCTCCCTCTAACTTAGTCCGGTACCACACATACCCATATGCCTGCTTCAGGTCTTCAAAGGTTAGCGGGTTCTCGCTTTTAACGGGATGACTCAACAAATCTTTCAGCGGCATAACGGTAGTAAAGTGAATATCGGAAACAGCCATCGAAGGTTTAGCCGGAGGAATGGGCGGCAGCTTTTTTCCCTTCGGTAAATATTTTTTGATGATAGAACGGAATACTCTGAACTTCTTTGTAGGATTGCCAGATTCATCCAGTGGAGCATCGTAATCATAGCTACTTATCTCCGGTTCATAAGGAGTATTCCTACTTTTATTGGCGCCATTCATAAAGCTGCGCGTAGTACCGCCATGAAACATATAAACGTTGATGGAGATACCGGCTGCCAATACTGCATTCAGTCTTCCTGCGTATTTTTCTGCCGGCACGGTATGGTGCGGTGCACCCCACCAGTCAAACCAA
>SCQT01000248.1 GCA_004322015.1 Chitinophagaceae bacterium | reverse complement strand
CCCCTAAAAAGCCAGGGGGTACTCCCCCCGATTTTGAAACAATGTATTTTTTGCCTAAAACACTTTCCTGCAAAGGAGTATAGGCTATAGTTGTATGATTTTACTCGGACAATAATGATACTTTTTAATAAAAAATTGATCCAAATTTTTCCAGAGATAATAATTTCAGCTAATTTTTATTTTACATTTGTTATTATGAAGCATCTTAAAGAAGATATCTTAAACTGCCTGAAAGACTTAAAAGGAAGCGGCAGATTCGTCAGCATGCAGACGATGGAGTTTGTTTTCCCAGGTTTAAAAGTGGCAGGCGCGGGTGAAATTGCTTATCCCATCAATGAAGTCCAGGCTACCACATTGATACAGGCAGCACACAAAGCTCCTTTCGGCAAAGGCAGCGAAACCATTGTGGACAACAACGTAAGAAGCGGATGGGAAATAGATGCCGATAAACTATCATTCACAGACAGCCGATGGTCTGCCTTTATTCAAAAAATTATCCGTCATCTTAAGCCTGATCTCGGTTTAGAAGACTATACTATTTCGGCACATTTGTATAAGATGCTCATCTATGAAAAAGGTGATTTCTTTCTGCCGCATAAAGATTCCGAAAAAGAAAAAGGAATGTTTGGTACATTGGTGATTGGAATGCCCTCTCAATATACAGGCGGAGAGTTGGTAGTGCGCTTCGGAGGTGAGGAAGAAACAGCAGATTTTGCAGCAGACGCCGGTAATTATAAAATAAATTACACCGCTTTCTACGCTGATTGCGAACATGAGATAAAACCGGTTACTGCCGGATACAGGGTTTGTTTAGTGTATAATTTAGTCCAGGAAAAATCAGAAAGAAAGATCCAATTCAATTCCTTAGAGAGCTCCGTTGAAAAATTAGCTGCTATTTTTAAAGATCCATCACGTGCTGAAGAACAGAAACCGCTTATCGTATTATTGGGGCATCAATATACGCCGGAAAACTTTTCGTCGGAAGCATTAAAGCTTAATGATCGTCCCAAAGCAGCGGCATTATTGAGTGCAGCGAAAAAAGCAAATTGTTATGCTAAAATGTGTTTGGTTACTTCATATCTCGCAGGGATGCCTGAGTATGACGACTACGGTGATGAAGGTGATCCGGATGCAGAAATGGCTGAGGTCTATGACAAGTCATTGTATATTGAGCACTGGTTGGAAAAAGATATACCGCTTTTAAGTAACGTAGGATTTGAAGAAGAGGATCTGATTGCTTCCTTTGCATTGAAGGAAGATGAGCCCATCATCAAAGAATCTACCGGCTACATGGGCAATTATGGACCCGATCTGATGCATTGGTATCATTATGGGGCTGTCATGATATGGTCGCACCAAACAAATACGCAATTGTTTGTGCAGCAAAATACAGAAAGCAAGTTAGCATGGATTGACTATTTCAATAAAAACCCAAAGCAGCTCTCTGATCAGGAAAAGGCGGTTATAGAATTAATGCTATCCACAGGATTAACGAAAGACGGGCAGGATAAGAACGCAAATTATAACGCTATTGCGGATTGGATCATCCGTCGAAAAGATGAAACATTTTTTCTAAGGTTGAATGATGAACTCAAGCAGTTTTATTTTACAACAATTGATCCTGCACATTGGTTAAATCTCATTGCGTTCTTCCCCAATGATATTACCGGTAAAATATTTGAATTGGTAACGAAAAACATTCACCTACCGGTTGTAACACAAATCCTGTCCTTGCTTCGTGTATTCCTGTCGAATAAAAAAGATGCCACACTTATAGCAGTACAAATAAAAAAATTGCCGCAATATTTTTCAGCTTTACTTACAAGCCCGATAGAAAAAGATTTTCCACTATCGGGTAATGCTTTGAATGATTTGTTCGCCATAGAAAAAGAGATGCCACAAGATGAGACATGGGAAAATACGCTGAAAGAAATAATCATGTCATGCCAAAAAAGAAACTACATCAACAATATCCTGGCACCCCGGTTACTTGAACTAAGCACATTGACGAGGTTTACGGCTAAAATACTTTCATCCTGCAGGCATTATTTACAAGTAAAAGCAGACAACCAACCACAGCCACCTGCAGACTGGAGCCGGGAAATGCCGCAAACTAACAGCTATAAAAAACAATGGCAACTATTAAAAGATTTTTTAGTATCTCCGAATGAGCAAATATTCGATTATCGCAGAAATCAGAATGAAAGAAGTGAAATGGAGCATGCCATCAGAAGTGTAACGGTTGATCTGAAGACCGAAACGATCAAAAAAGGCTCGCCGCACACTCTCCGGATTATCAAGACGCAGGCAGACTATCAAAGGCAAAAGAAAGAATGGAATGAAGACGTGAAACTGTTAGAGAAGATAGTCTTAAAAGAACAACATACAGGCAAGTTCCCCTATAAATAGATCTACCGGAAGTTAGTTCAGTTCTTATTCAATACCCGGGGTAATAATTATATTCCTGTATTCAAAATTACCGCTTTCACTACCCTGAATCATAATAGGGCCAGGCTCCCCCTCATGGCTATCTATGGCACTTCCGGTAATTCCCCGAATAGGACGGTTGCATATAATTGTCTTTCCATTAAGAACAATTGTAACTAATCTCCCAATTAGTGTAATGTCGTACGTTTGCCATTCCCCGGGCTTTTTGGCTGCGTTTATCACGGGCGTGAGAAATCCATATATCCCACCCAACATTTCATTTCCCGTGTGCATACCATAACTGTCGAGTACCTGCACTTCATAGCGCCCACGCAAATAAACGCCACTGTTGGCTCCTTCGCCGTAACGAAACTCCACATGGAGTTTGAAATCATTAAACTTTTGTTTCGTGATCAGATTTCCTCCATGCCCATTGTGGATCAATACACCATTTTTAAAGACCCAGAATTTATCCGGTACTATCCAATCAGCAAGACCATTTTTTAACAGATGAACAGGCGCTCCCCATTTTGGAGATGTGGTACGGTGAAGTTCAGGCGCCCGTACTCCTGTCCATGATACCATTTCTCCGTCAACCGGTCCCATTTTTCCGGCAAGATGTTCGTCTTCCAGACTGAATCCAAGATGCATATTATGCTTTCCCCATTGCGGCGGAATGGTAAAACTATATTTTTGGGATCGGGAGTCAAACATAATTTCCGAAATGGGTCGGGCACTTCCACCCATCCCCACAAACTGTCCGACCAAAGCTCCCGATCCGGATTTTTCAATCTCCAGCCAGGAAGCTCCACTACCACCGTTGGGTAATGAAATAGTTAAATCCCAGCGACCGATAGCCTGTTCTCCCGGAACAGGCCCTGCATACCGGTCAGCATCCTGTGGCCAGATATGCTGGCCATAAGTATTCGTAGAAAAGGCTGCCGTTAAAAGCGGCATCATGATCAGCAGGCAAAGTTTTGATGAAAGGTTCATAGTATTTGTGTGTGTTATAAATTTATCCGGTAAAATACAAAAAAAGGAAAATTTGTAAATCAGCATTCAGTCCCATAGGGACGATATTAAATTTACCTTGTCATTGCAAGCACCTTTCCCCATGTTTCTATCCACGCCGTATTTGCGGTAGAAGGCGGATGCAGAAATATCGCCCCGACGGGGCTTTCTCTTATCTTTTCATATTACATCTACCATAATACCGGCCGTACCGGCCTCTAAACAAGCCGATTTTCTCAAAAGGAAATACATCAGCACATCAAAATATAATTTAGTCCTTATAAACCGGTCCGGTTACTTTTCTCCTGATTGAAAAGTAATAAAACGTCTGCGTTGATTTTTCGGACCGGCGCTTCTTCGATTCGGTTTCAATGGTTGGCGGCTTTCAAAAAACAGATGCCGCATTTTTATTCTCCATACAAAAAAATCCTTCGTGGTTCTCCGTGCCCTCCGTGGTTAAAAAATCAAACCATCAAGCGCACGAAGCGACACAAAGAAAAATCTTCGATAGTGCCAATGACGAATGTTGTAATATGCCGGCAATTAATACGATCAATTTCCTGTTTTCACTCCAAGACGCCAGGACGCAGAGAATTTCGTTTTTCCCCTGTGACTTTGCGCCTTTGCGTGAAACAGAAAGAGCCTATCGTGGATAATCTTTTAAAATTTATAGAACTAGGTGGTTAAAGCCCGTAACTCTGAATATCGTGTATTTTCTTTGTCTTGAAACAAAGAAAGTACCAAAGAAAATTCAAGACTTACGAAAAATGACTAAAATCTGCTCAATTACGCTACGGAAAATAATGCTCCGATTAACATCTGTTCATAGATGAGCTCTTGTTTAACCCAACTTTTGTCTAAAGCTGACCATATTTTCCGTTTACGCTTCATTTTCGCAAATTTTTTAACGTCATTTTTCTAAGGTCGTTCTGTATACCTTGCCTTTCCTAAGCAATGAGAGCTAATTCAATTCATTTATATTTCCAATGGTCCCCAGCCTTTCCTGTATTCTCTCTTTACAAACTGATTGGCTGGCTCGAAATTGGTGATCCTCATATTAGGTCCGTCCCAAAGATAATCAATGTACCGGCCCGGGTATTCATAACCGTTCCCGATCTTATTACGAATGCCGAAGCTGCGCAGCAACAGGTTTCCCATTAACACGGTTTCCGTCAGAGGACCTGCATACTCTACTATCGGGGAATCCACAAATGCCTTTTCCTGGCCCGGCATGGGAAGAGCCGCATTACCCTCGTAGTCATTCCCATACCCTGCAATGGCGGCATCCACCCATTGCCAATAATGGCCATCAGCTCCGCCCTGCACCCGCGGATATTTTTGCGGCACATTCACTTCCCTGTGCTGAGAAAGCGGTAACAACCTTGGACTAAGCCCCCCCTCTCCGCAAGCGATCGTTCCCTTTGTTCCGATAAATAAGGTGGCTCCAAAATATCCGGCAAATAAGGCTTCGTTCATATTCACATTTGGATCCAATCCTTCAGGGCGCGGGGGAGTCATCCCGCCATCATACCAATAAAAATTAACCTCCTTCCCGTTCTTTAATTTAAACAGATAGCGTATTTTACAAGAGGGCGGAATACTTTTGGGATAATAGGCTTCTTCTCCAAATCCCGAATATACCCGGCTGACATCACAGGATATTTTTTCCGGGTAGCCTAACCCCAATAACTTAAAGGAAGGTCCCATCAGATGACATCCCATATCGCCTAAGGCCCCTGTCCCGAAATCCCACCATCCTCTCCATTTCTGGGGAACCAGGTTGGGGACATACTGCGTTTCCTCCGCAGTACCCAACCACAAATCCCATTTCAGGCCATCGGGAACTGCCGGATGCTCCTGCGGCCAGGGAATACCCTGCGGCCATATCGGTCTGTCCGTCCAATTATATACTGTATGAATATCGCCGATTAGATCAGCCTCGAACCATTCCTTCAATGTCCGCACGCCATCGGCGGAAGCCAACTGGTTACCCATTTGTGTAACTACTTTATATTTTTTAGCCGCTTCTGTCAGGATGCGGGCTTCGTAGATGTCGTGGGTCAGCGGTTTCTGCAGATACAGGTGTTTATGCAATTTCATGGCATTCAGACCTACGATAGCATGATTGTGGTCGGGAATGGTCACCATCACCGCATCGAAATGTTTATGTTCTTTTTCAAACAACTCACGCCAGTCGTAGTAAAATAATGCTTTGGAAAATTCTTTTCGTACAGGCATGGCCTGACGGTCATCCACATCACAGAGATAAGCTATCACTGCATTCTTTTTAGGAGCACGGGTGAAAGCTCCTATATCCGCATGAGCCTCATTGCCACATCCTATGCAGGCAATATACAGCTTATCACTGGGAGCCACATATCCCTTTCCGCCCAACACATGACGGGGGACAATAAAAAATCCGGCCACTCCTAATGTGGTGTTCCGAACGAAGTCCCGACGGGTTACGGAATTCATTTTTGATTCTTGTTTGGAGTCGTTGTTCATGATTGATGATTAAACCGGCTGTAATATAGAAATTAAATTACTATTAAAAGAATGGATTGAACTAAATAATATTTTAATATATAGAAAAAGAACCTTAGTAGAAAAGGAGAATTGAATTTTCAAAACCTTATTACCTTATTGCAGTCATTACAAAATTATCCTGATCGGTTTGCCGGCAATAAAGTAATAAGGTTGAGCCACTGACACATATTTTTTTCTACTAAGGTCAGGCCGGTAGGGAATAAATTAAGTTTATTTCCAAAATCTTTATCCGATAATTTCAGGGTCTAATTTGCGTGGCACATCAAAATATTGTTTATCCATGGATGGAGGATATCCTTTTATCAGGGAAAATCCCTGCCTTCGCTGCCTGTCTGCATCAAGAATAGCAGGCTTTCTTAAATAAACGATACTGGTAATTAATCAGAGGAAAGTATAAACATCCTTTATACCAAGTGCGCTTTAAATAGGCTTGATATAGGGGGTTAACAGGGCTTATCTATGCTTCATCCATGGCGGGACTATGGGTGGAGCGGGATTTATCATATTCTGTTTAGGAAAAAATGTATGCTTTATGACAATTTATGTCGTTTTGTGAGGGGGTTGCTTGGCGCCAGGTATCCTGCACCGTATATTCGCGCCAAATTTTCACAGATGGCAAAACAGTGTCAAGCCATTGGGATTACGGGAACGAAGGATCATGTTACATTTTATAAGATGGAGGGGAAGTATTATGTCCGGATGAAAAGCTCTCTTACCCGCGAGCGGGTGTTGAAACATGCTGCCTTCCGCCGTACACGGGAACATGCTGCCACCTTGGGAGAAGCCTCTAAAATAGCTTCAAGGGTTTACCGGCTAATGAAAAAGGAATTCAGGAATCACGCTTTATACCGTGAGATGACCGGAAGGGCTATCTATCTGCTGCGGGAAGGGGAAAGATAAAGAGGAGGCGCTTCAATATCTGATGGGGCAGTATTTAGAGAAAAAGCCGGTTTTACAAGTTGTACAGGAGCGGGAGATCCATGAAAAAACGCCTGTTGAAAAAGGCACAAATTATCATGAAATAATGCCCGTGGTAATGCCTTTACGGAAATTGAAGAAAATTACTATAGGAAGGGAAAGGCCGCTGAGGGGGGAGTTCAGACATAGAAGGATTTATTTTGGGAATGAGTCCGGGCGGAAAAGGAATATGGCGATGGGGCCATAAGG
>SCQT01000247.1 GCA_004322015.1 Chitinophagaceae bacterium | reverse complement strand
GGCTATTTATAACAAGATCTGCTCTCACCCCTTTTTCACCTTTAAATCTTCAAATTTATTGGCATCTTAACATTTTATCTCAAAGAACTTTTTATTACTTTGCAAACATAGGAGAACAAAGGACAAAAATAAATATAGTTCTTTGTTAATAAATTAAGAAGATTATAGAGAAGAGACATAACCATGATCACCTCTTATTTGAATACACCTGTTCAATTAAGATTGCTTTTCTGACAATGGACGAAAATGATTAATAGCGAGAATTTGGGATACACCCGGTAAAAGTTTAATGGATCATTTGTGCGTAACTTTATATAATGAATTTACCTGATTCAATGTATGCGATGGTACTGGAGGCTGCAAACCATCCGCTGATTTATAAAAAGGTGCCTGTGCCGCATCCTGCACCACAGGAAGTGTTGATAAAAGTAATTGCCTGCGGCGTTTGCCGCACTGATCTGCACATTGCGGATGGGGAATTGAAACATCCTGCCTTACCGCTGATCCCCGGACATGAGATTACGGGGATCATAGTGAAAGCAGGCGCTGAAGTGACCCTGCTGAAGGAAGGGGATACCGTGGGTGTGCCTTGGTTAGGATATACTTGCGGACATTGCCGGTATTGTATAAAAGGACAGGAAAATTTGTGTGAGAATGCAAAATTTACCGGTTATTCCATAGACGGGGGCTATGCGGAATATACGGTTGCCCATCAGCATTATTGTTTTCCGCTCCCTTCTCAATATGCTAATCCATCCGGAGCTCCTTTACTCTGTGCAGGCCTTATCGGATACCGTTCATATCGCAAGATCAGTGAACAGGCAAATAAGATCGGCATTTACGGCTTTGGAGGAGCTGCTCATATTCTGACCCAGGTAGCAGTTGCCCGGGAAAAGGAGATATATGCCTTTACAAGTCCCGGCGATACTGCGGCTCAAAAGCTTGCCAAAAAGTTAGGAGCGGTTTGGGCGGGAGATTCCATACATCCATCGCCGGTAAAGTTGGATGCTGCTATCATTTTTGCTCCGGTCGGGAAACTGATCCCTAAAGCTTTGGCAGACACTGATAAAGGCGGAACTGTAATTTGTGGCGGTATTCACATGAGCGATATCCCTGCTTTCCCCTATGATCTGCTGTGGGAAGAAAGAACTATTGCTTCCGTAGCCAACCTCACACGCCTGGATGGAGAGGAATTTCTGGCGCTTGCTCCCGAAATCCCTGTTCGTACAGAAATTACGGTGTATAAATTGGAAGAAGCTAATAAAGCGCTTGAAGATTTACGGCATGGTAATATCAACGGCGCTGCAGTTTTGGCAATAAGTGAATAATTTGTCATCCTTTGAGAAATACGTTTATCAGGACGATGAAAACATGAGCGGCTTTATCCTGCAATACCTTTTGTTACCGGGAGGCGTGTTACCATCGGGAGAGAACGTATTCTTTACGGATGCGGAGGCGTTCTTGCCATATATGGGGTAACCCGGAGGGACAAAATACCTGCCGATTCTGCAATTTAAGCTTTGAGCCTTTGAGATCTTATTATGAGATATTTCCTTTTTCATATAGAATGAATTTAAGCAATCAATAACCATGCTGTCAAAATTCATTTATTTATCAGGAAACAAATATGATAAGGATCATTAGCTGATATGATTGTTTTCCGCCTTCCGGTTGAATAGCCTTTTTCTTAGTTTCCAAAGCTCGAACCATCCTACGGAAATGAATGCTGCAATAACTGACCAGCTTATTTGTACGGGATTTAATGGTACGATGAGGAACAGATCGGAGAAAGAAGGAACGTACAGGATCAATGCTAACAGTGAAAGTGTTAAGGCAACGATGATCCATAAAAGATTGTTCTTGTATTTTAAAGTGGCGAATACTGAATAGTAAAAAGAGCGGTTTACAAAAGTCAGGAAAACATTGGCAATGATCAATGTGGTAAAAACCATGGATCTGGTCAATGCTTCACTATAATGGTTTAGCACACACAGATTATAGATGACTAAGGTGCCGGCGGTAATAGCCAATCCCTGGACAATACTCATCATAAGTTCCTTCAGATTAAAGAAAGTATTAGTGATAACCCTTGGTTTTTGCAACATGCTGTTTTTCTCAGGAGGCTCATTTTCATATACCACAGAACAGGTTGGACCCATGATCAGTTCCAGTAAAATGACATGTACAGGTGTAAATATTACGGGATAGACCCAACCAAGAATAAGGGGCAGGGTCACCGTTAAAATGATGGGAATATGAATGGAAATGATGTATTGAATAGCCTTTTTTAAATTGGTGTAGATCTTCCTTCCCATAGCTACCGCATCAATCATTTTTCCAAAATCATCGTCGGTCAGAATAAGGGCAGACGCCTGCTTGGCAATTTCGGATCCACGCTTACCCATGGCTATTCCAATGTCTGCGGCTTTTAATGCAGGGCCGTCATTTACCCCATCGCCTGTCATGCCTACGATTTGTTTTTGCCGCTTTAGACTTTGAATAATTTTTAACTTTACTTCAGGGAACATCCTGCTGAAAAGGCTATTTTTCATGACGGCTTTATTGAAATCGGCCTCATTCAGGTTCGCCAGTTCAGCGCTGTTGACTGCTCCTTCATATCCCCTGAATCCTGCCAGCCTCGCAATGGCAGTGGTAGTCACGGGATTATCTCCGGTAATGATCTTCAACTGAATACCCGCGTCATACAGTTGTCTGAAAACACTGCTGATATTTTTCTTGGGTGGATCATAAAATCCGATCAGTCCCAGAAAGTTGATCTGGAATTCCTGTTGTTTGTCAGGAAATTTTGTTCCGTCAAAATCTGCAGAGCCAACGCCCAGTACACGTAAACCTTCTTTTGCAAACAACAGCAGGATATCATTTACTCTCTCCTTTTCACGCTCGCTGAGGCGGGATGTATTTAAAATAGCTTCGGGCGCACCCTTCATCGCAATGATCCTTTCCCCCTCTTTGTTCTCAAAAATGTGAGTCATCATCGGCGGTTTGCCATCTAACGGATACTCATGGATCTTGGAAAAACGGGTCCGCATATCAGTCGGTGAAAATCTCTCATAGGCCTGGTGAATGGCTTTCTCCATCGCGTCAAATGGCACGGTTTCACTTGCCCACATGGCTGTGCTGATCAGGCTTTGTGAAATAGGATCTTTTAAGTCTTCTTTGGACAGGATCACATCGCTTTTAAAATCATAGACCTGATTAATTTCCATCCTGTTCTCCGTAATAGTACCTGTCTTATCGAGGCATATCACGGTGGCCGCGCCTAATGCTTCCACGACAGAAGGGTCTTTTACAATCACCCCTGACTTCATTAATCGCCAGGCGCCAAGCGCCATAAAGCTGGCGAAGGCTACAGGAATTTCTTCAGGCAGAACAGACATGGCAATGGTGAGGCCTTTCAGCAGGCTGTCAAGAATATTTTCAGACTGAAAATAATTAACTCCCCAAATGATGAGAAAAATAACGGCGCCGGCCAACGACATCCATTTCACAAAGGAGTTTACTTGTTTCTGCAGGGGTGATTTTTCTTTTCGTATCTCCTGCATTGATTTTCCCAGAATCCCTAATTGAGTGCTGTTGCCTACTGCACTGACTTCAAATACACATTGGCCTGATTCAACAAGGGTGCCTCTGTAAACTGTACTGTTCTCTTTTGAATCAATCTCTTTGGTGACGCTGAATGATTCTCCGGTAAGGATGGATTCATTCACCGAAAAATCATTTAATTGTTTTACTGTGCCGTCGGCAGCGATAAGTTCGCCCTCTGAGGCAACCACATAATCGCCTACCACGATATTGTCCACGTGTATGGATAGCGGCTGGTTATTTCTGATCACCACGGCATCGGATTGGGTAAATTGCTTGAGTGCACGCAGTGCATTGCGGCTTCTGTTACTCTGATAAACAGAAATGGCCGCAATAAAAATAATGGCTCCGGACATGAACAGGGCATCGGAAATTTGACCGGATACGAAATAAATGACTGCTGCCACAGCCAACAGGATCAGCATAGGATCCGAAATAACCTCTTTGAAGAGATGCCAGAATGATCCGTCTGCATTAGAATCAATCTTATTTGATCCATGCTTTTTAAGGGAAGCGCTGACTTCTTTCTCTGTCAAACCCTTAAAAGGATATGGATTTCTGTCCTCCATTTAAAGAAGCAAATTAATATTTTCCGGAATAAATCATGACAGGTCAATAAACAGGTTCGGGAGAAAGATGACAAAGTAAACGGTTATTTTTGAATATATCATTATGGTAATTTTCGATAGCTTTCGTCCCTATAGAGTTGTTCACTTTGTGTCTGGCTATCCCTTTTCAGCTCTGTATGCCTTATCTGTCCGCCCAGATAAGCAGTCCAGGCAATAAGACTGAAACTTATAACGGACAACACTAATATAAAGTAGGACATCTTTTTTACGGACCTTGATTTTTTTTGTACGAGGAAGGCTCCTGCCACTGAAGCAATCCCCAGGATGATCATCGCAATGAGGGCATACAGGGAGAAATCCTGGTGCCGTTCAATGGTGTCTTTAATGATCCCCGGAATATGCTCCACGCTCTCTTCGGCGCCTTCACCGGTAAGATAGGCTATGCCCGCGCCTGCAGAGGAAATAATAAAAAGAGTATAAGCCGCCAGTGCTGTATGTTTACTTCTGAACAGGAGAGCAAGAATTAACACAATAGTTCCAAGGATGGTGCCCGCCACGGGCAAATGGTTAATGAATAAATGCACATGTAACTGATCCATGATGATAGGTTTTGTTCAAAATTAAATAGAGGTGATGGAGGAATAAGTGACTTGGATCAGATATTTTAATGATTATGATCACAGGTGTGTCAATACTGTGTAGTGAAGTGCTTTTCCCTGAAGGGATGCCTGAATGGCATCAATCTGAATTCTCCGATTTTATTCTTTTTCCGGCGGAGCTGTTTTTTTCGTGGATATTCCCAGTAAATGATAGACGGGGCAGAATCGGACGAAGGCTGTGATTAACAGAAAGGTGGCGATTACCATCAGAATGATCCCTGGGATTCCCGACACGATCCTGGTAATATACAAAGCGGCTAAAAGGATGGCCAAAAGCGTCCTTATAGTCTTATCAGTATTATTGAGATTCTTTTTCATGATCATTGATTTTAACTGTTGAGAAATAAAATTATAGAATTAGGTAGTTAGTTCTCGTTGTACCGGAATAAGGGCATTGCCATGGTGACCTTAGAAAAATGACGTTAAAAAATTTGCGAAAATGAAGCGTCAAACGGAAAATATGATCGGATTTACACTAAAGTTGAGTATAGCAATTGCTAAACAAACGGCAAAAGTTGATCGGAGCATTATTTTCCGTAGCGTAATTGAGCAAATTTTAGTCATTTTTCGTAAGTCTTGAATTTTCTTTGGTTCTTTCTTTGTTTTAAGACAAAGAAAGAACATTATGATCAGTGGGTAACGTGCTCTAAATACCTAATTCTATAAATCTTTATAATGTGATCAACCTTATGACTTCCTTCTCCGAAATTTATAAATCTTTTCTGTTGAAATTCCTCAGGCTGAAAAATACAGGAACGCTGATCCATAAGATAAGCCCTGTAAAGGAAAGCAGGATCCCTGACGGATTCCCAAAGAACTCACGGAAAATGGCTCCGGTATAACCCATCAAAGCCGACACATCCATCTGCAATAGGATCAGCGCTCTGCTCAGGTCAATGGGATTTAAAAAGCTGACGACGACCATCGCATTTTCCAGCGGATAATCCTGGAACTGAAATAATAAAAATAAGATAATGGCATCAAAGACCAGCGCAAAGAAGAGCCATAAAGCAATAGCCCATCCGGTTCCTTTTGCTTTATCTCTTGTCAATCCTGCAGTAACCAAGGCAATGCTTACAAAAACAACTGTCAGAAGAAGCCCTGAAACGATCATGATCAAACCTGTGGTGTCGGCATGATACAGCAGTACCGGTAACCCGACTCCGGTGAGAAATGCCAGCGAGAGGGATGAGGATAGTCCTCCAAACAGGCTGAGCCATAGTGTGTTTCGTTTTAAAGGCTGGCTGATAAGCAGTTCAATAAATTCGGCG
>SCQT01000246.1 GCA_004322015.1 Chitinophagaceae bacterium | reverse complement strand
GTTGTCTCCAATGGTTACCTGTTGATTTTGAAAACCAATTGAGCTGAATTCCAGCACCTCTCCTTTAGATGCTTCAATCTGAAATTGCCCGTTTGCATTAGTGGTGGAACCCCGGTTGGTGCCGGATACCCTTACAGTTACCCCCGGAAGCGGATGACTGTCTCCTGCAGAAATGACTGTTCCGGTGATCATTTTTTGCTGCGCTCTTAGAGGAGAAAGGCCACATAATGGAGCCGCAGACGCTAACATTAGCGAAAGTAATAATTTCTTCATAACGTCATGTAAAATTAATAGTGAAAAAAAATGCCAAATCTTGCCTATTTACTACGTAAAATTATTCATAGATATCCGAAAAACCAAATTTTTTCTGAAATTTGCATATTTTATTGTACCTATGCGTTTTTTTGATTGAAGAATCAGCATAAACCGGCTTTTCAGAATGATTATTGAATATCATTTAATTCCATAATTTTGGCGAGAAAGAAAGATACTATGCTAAAGGAAGAGCGCCAGGCGCTGATTATGCGGCAAATCAATCTGCATAATAAGGTACTCTCTGCCGATCTCAGTATGGAATTGAATGTCTCGGAAGATACCATTCGCCGCGATCTCAAGGAAATGTCGGAAGAAGGTAAAATATTGAAAGTGCATGGCGGCGCTATCGGAAAATCTTTTCATTACCCTTTTAGTCATAATAATGAAGTGTATGCCCAGGAAGCCAAACAGAGAATCGCCGAAAAAGCAATTACCCTGCTGAAAAAGGATATGGTGGTGTTAACAGGGGGCGGCACTACGATGATAGAACTTGCCAAGAAGATCCCTGATACACTCCGCGCCACTTTCTTCACTATCAGTCCCCTGGTCGCAGTGACACTGGCAGACCATCCTGAACTGACTGTGATCACCATCGGCGGACAGCTTTCCAAGAATTCCAATGTACATATAGGCGCGAGCGTGATAAACCAGTTGAACGATGTGCAGGTAGATCTTTGCCTTTTAGGAGCAAACGGGATTTCCGTTCATGAAGGCATGACAGATTCCGACTGGGAAGTCGTGCAGGTGAAACGCGCGATGATCCATTCTGCCAAACAATTAGCCGTATTGAGTATCGCCGAAAAACTGGATTCTGTACAGCGCATGAAAGTTTGTGAGCTGAATGTGGTAGATTACCTGATTACAGAGCTTTCACCCGACAGTCATTTTCTTTCTTCCTACTTGCATTCGGATATTATCCTGATGTGATTCCCAAAGGTTATTGTGCAAGCGGCGCTTTAATCCAAAAATCAACAGATCCTCTTGTAGCTGACCCGGAGGAGTGATTCTCTTCTGAATCGCGATGCCAATTTCCCCCGCCGTGAAATCCACCACCTCCTGATGCCATACCTCTGTGACCCGTCCCTCTCTCACCACCCCATGATCCTGACCCTGTATTTCCTGAATAATTTCCCTGTATGTTCTTATAATCAAAACCATTGATTTTAACCTGGACGGCTATGTCATTTTTTAGTGAGGCGCTCAGATCAGTATATTGAAAGGGCAGTTTCACTTCATCAATGAGATCACCCGCGGAATCATAAAATATTTTAGCTTCAATACCGTATTGGTTAGACAAAGGGATATCCCCGTTATCTATTTTCTTCAGTCCGGATACTTTAATATCATTGAATTCACTGATCCTTTCTCTCTGCATATTTTCGAATTCATTGGCAGCGAGGGTGGAAGAAGAATTTCTTAACGCGTTCATTTGTGCCATGAATGCTTCCTGATCAATGACAGGAAAAGTGACCGAAGACTTTGTTTTCTTTTTACCCCTGGTATTCAGCCCGATCGTAATGCCGCCCATCAGGATCTTATGCTGGACACGTTTATCCGACACCTTTAAAAATACATAGAGGTTACCAGGATCATTGGCGATAAGCCAGGAGAGTCCGGCGTCCTTATTATATTGCATGAGTGAATCGGGAAAATTCCTGAAGTTATTGCTTACTGCCATTTCACTTGTTTTTTTAAATATAATTTCATTATTGTTTTGGGCAACAAGAAATGAAGGGGTTAATACAATCAGGGCTGCCAACAGAGATAGTTTGCTTCTCATATTCTTTTATTTTCCAAGCAAAAATAGGTTTGTCCTTTATAGGAGGTACGTTAAATAGTGTTAACGCCAAAAAAGAAATAAGACCAGAGTTTGGAAGTTTTTATCCTGAAATTTAATATCCGTCAGAATAAATACTATCTATGAAATGGAAGCATTTTCATGTCATAACCGGAATAATAACTTTTTTGAAAAAATAAAAAACCCTTGTATCTTACCGGGCATTTATTAATTCTTTTAGAAGTTTTTTAAGCGAATTTTCCTAAGCTTAATATTCCTATGATAACTACACACCAACCCGGTGAAATGGCTGGTTCTATGCACAGAGCCGTTGCTGATCATGTTGCTCCTAAAGCGAATACATATTTCACAGTTCCTGTCTTGCAAAAAAAGGAGGACGAAGACGAATTACAAATGAAGGCTGTCCCCCAACTGAAAAGCCGGGACGAAAATTCTTCTATTCAGAAGAAAGAGGATGTTTCCTCCCGCCCTGTTAACAAAACCGGTAT
>SCQT01000245.1 GCA_004322015.1 Chitinophagaceae bacterium | reverse complement strand
TGGCTACCCAGCATACCGCACAATTCCATAAATTCATTCGTACCGAAATGATTATTATCCGGCACCTGTCCCCAGTCCTCATTTACAATGGCTGTTCGTTTATCCATCGGACCAATGCCGTCCATCCAGTGATAGGTGTCCGCAAAACATCCGCCCGGCCAACGTAATACAGGTATATGTAACTTTTGAAAGGCTTTCACCAGGTCAGAACGGATGCCGTCTCTATTCGGAATATCTGAGTTCTTACCCACCCAGAAGCCTCCGTATATGCCATGCCCAAGATCTTCAGAAAACATACCATAAATATCTTTACTGATAATTTCGTGATCATTGTTCCCATTGATAAACAGGGTAGCGCCGGACTGAGCTTCTGACGAAATGGAGATGAAGCAAATGCCTGAAAGTAACAAACAGAATTTGTACATTGATTTCATGTGATCTTGATTTATTTATATTGTCAAATGTACATTTATTACTTTTATATTTCAAAATATTTTTTAAACTTTTTCCCGTGAGGCTTCAAAAATATATACAACCATTTGATTTACAGCTTATATAAGGCGGACTTTCTCATCCGGACATTTTGAATAATTCGTATCTTTTCTATTTTAGAGTTTGATAATTCTTCAAAAGGAATATATTTACACCCTGATTTAAACAGATTATTATGACACGTTATCCTGGACAAAAGCGTTTTCTCATTGCCGTGGATTGTATCATTTTCGGATTTGACGGTGAACATTTGAAATTGCTCCTGATCAAGCGGGGCTTTGAGCCTGAGAAAGGCAAATGGAGCCTTATGGGCGGATTTGTTCAATCCGAAGAAAGCTTAGACGAAGCGGCCAATCGCATCCTTCGTCAATTGACGGGACTTGAAGGAGTCTATATGGAGCAAATAGAAACTCTCGGTGATCCGGAAAGAGATCCGGTTGAGAGAACCCTGAGCGTAGCTTATTTTGCCCTTATTGATATTCACCAATACGAAACACACATCAGCGGAGAATATCAAGCCGAATGGTTTCCGATCAACAAATACCCCAAACTGATCTTCGACCATTCAAATATGGTGGAATCAGCCAGAAAACGGCTTCGTTACAAGGCTTCCCTCCACCCTATTTTGTTTGAATTGCTCCCTGAAAAGTTTACGATGCCGCAATTGCAATACCTGTATGAAGATGTATATAACGCTACTTTTGACAAACGGAATTTCAGCCGCAAGATATTATCCACTAACCTGCTGATGAAACAGAAAGATAAAGATAAATCTGCCTCCAAAAAAGGAGCTTTTTATTATAAGCTGAATAAGAGAAGATATAATGACAACTTCGATTCTTTCCTGAAATTGATTCCCAATCCTGACCACCTGATCTGACCCTTCGGCTTCGCTCAGGGTAAAAAAATTTTTTTATATAAAAAATTAAGTGTTATTTAGACACCAAATTAAACGAATGCTCCGGGATTCATTAGTAATAGGAATAGATTTTGGCACCGATTCAGTCCGCTCAGTGATCGTACGGACTGACAGCGGAGAGGAAATAGCTTCTGATGTGTACCGGTATCCGCGCTGGCGGGAAGGGCTTTATTGTGATCCCGGCGCTAACCGGTTTCGCCAGCATCCTTTAGATTATATAGAAGGACTGGAACAGACCGTTATTTCCTGCATTAAAAAATCGGGACCTTCTGCTGCAAAATTTATTAAAGGCATTTCAGCAGATACAACCGGTTCGACACCGGTAGCCGTGGATGAAGCAGGAGTTCCGCTGGCATTACAGCCTGCTTTTGCTGAAAATCCGAATGCCATGTTTGTATTGTGGAAAGACCATACGGCAGTGAAAGAAGCATCAGAGATCAATGAACATGCAAAAAAATATAGGACCGACTATCTGAAATATGTGGGCGGCGTGTATTCCTCAGAGTGGTTCTGGGCAAAATTATTGCATGTATTAAGAGAAGATGAGGCGGTTCGCCAGGCTTGTTATTCCTGGGTAGAACATTGCGACTGGATACCTTTTCTGCTTACCGGCGGAAAGCATGTTGCTGAAATGAAGCGTAGCCGTTGTGCCGCAGGACATAAGGCGTTGTGGAGTGCCCCCAGCCCCCCGGCCCCCCCTCTGTCCCCCCCTGCTGGGGGGGATGAAAGGGGGAGCTGGGGGCTTCCTCCAAACGACTTCTTTGCTTCATTAGATCCTTTATTAAATTGCTTTACACAACGGTTGTACACGGACACTTACACTTCCGATCAGCCGGCAGGTACTTTAAGTAAAGCATGGGCGGAGCGGCTTGGATTAACTACAGATGTAGTTGTTGGTACCGGTGCATTCGATGCCCACATGGGTGCAGCAGGAGGACAAATAGAACCCTATTACCTGAGCAAGGTGATGGGCACCTCCACCTGTGATATGCTGGTAGCCCCCATGGAGGATATGGAGAATAAATTAGTAAAAGGTATTTGCGGGCAAGTGCCCGGTTCTGTTATCCCCGGTATGATGGGCATGGAGGCCGGACAGTCTGCTTTCGGCGATGTATATGCCTGGTTTGGAAAACTATTGCAATGGCCGTTGGAAAATTTATTATTACGATCTTCCCTCATTAATAAAGAGACGGCTGCTAAACTGAAAAATGAGATCAATGATAAGATCCTTTATGAGCTAAGCATAGCTGCTAATGAAATCATCTTTACAGAGCAAAGTGAGTTGGCTTTGGACTGGCTTAATGGCAGGCGGACTCCTTTTGCCAATCAGGAATTAAAAGCAGGCATTATCGGTTTAAATCTTGCCAGCGATGCACCGGCTATCTTCAGAGCGCTGGCGGAGGCGACTTGCTTCGGAGCCAAAAAAATAGTGGATTGCTTTACGGAACAGGGTGTGCCTGTGAAAGGACTGATCGGATCAGGCGGCGTAGCACGTAAATCACCTTTCATCATGCAGATGATGGCCGATGTAATGGATATGCCCATTCGGATCCACCGTTCGGAGCAGACCTGCGCTATGGGCGCTGCCATGTTCGCCGCTACGGCAGCAGGCATTTATCCCAAAGTGGAAGAAGCGATGGCTGCCATGGGACAGGGATTCGATAAAGAATATTTTCCTGATAAAAACAAATCCGATATTTATCATAAAAGATATGAACGATATCAGAAACTGGGAGAATGTGTAGAAAGTTTAAGTGTTTAATGTTTAGTGTTTAATGTTTGATGTTTAGTGTTGAGGTACAATGATTAGTGAATGGAATGTGCGAATTATATGTCGTTTAGTTAGAGAAATTTCGTTTTAATCATCGTGGTTCGACAAGGCTTCGGCGTGAGCTGAGTCAAATGCCCACCATGACTACCAAATCGTCACCCCATAGCTTTTCGAAGGGTAGCAATGAAACTTTGATCAAATAACATTGATTGAACATTAAACTTCAGACCTTTAACTATAAACTATAGACCAATTCAAATGAATAAATATCAACATATCCGTGAAAGCGCTTACGAAGCCAACAGGCAGTTGCCTGCATTGGGTTTGGTGTTATTTACCTTCGGTAACGTCAGTGCGGCGGACAGAGATCTGGGTGTTTTTGCCATCAAGCCAAGCGGCATGCCTTATGAGGAATTATCTCCTGATAAAATGGTGATAGTGGATTTTGATGGAAAAACAGTGGAAGGCGCCCTAAGGCCTTCTTCAGATACAAAGACACACGCTGTGTTGTACAAACAATGGAATACCATCGGAGGCATTTGTCACACCCATTCCACCTACGCCACTGCCTGGGCGCAGGCTCAGCGTGATATTCCAATTTACGGTACCACACATGCAGATCATAATACAGCAGATATTCCCTGTGCTCCCCCTATGAGCGACGAAATGATACAAGGAGATTATGAATACCAGACAGGATTTCAGATTATCAATCATTTTAAAGACAGGAAGTTAAATTATGAAGAAGTGGAAATGATACTCGCCGGCAATCATGCGCCGTTCACCTGGGGAAAGACAGCAGAAAAAGCGGTTTACAACAGCGCAGTGCTGGAAGAAATAGCCCGATTGGCTTTTTTAACAGAACAAATCAATGCTAATGCACCGAAACTGAAAGACGCGCTGATCAAAAAGCATTATGAACGTAAGCATGGGCCGGATGCGTATTACGGACAGGGAGGAAGCAAGTGAGCAGTCCCGAAACTTCGGGAGCAGGACAGTATCCAGTGGCAGTAGGCAGTAGGCAGCGGGAGTGAGCAGTGAACAGTAATCTGTAAATAGTAGGTAGTAACCCGAAACTCAAAACTCGAAACACCAAACTCCAAACATTAAACAATTAAACCTTAAATAAACAGAGTTAATGAATAATCTCAAACAATACGAAGCATGGTTCATCACCGGCAGCCAGCATTTGTACGGAGAAGAAACGTTAAGGCAGGTGGCAGATCATTCCAGGGAAATAGCACAAGCATTAGACCAGGGTCTAAGAATACCTGTCAAGATCGTATTTAAACCCATAGTAACTACTCCTGATGAAATTTATCATCTTATCCAGGAAGCCAATACTTCAGGAAGTTGTATCGGCATCATTACCTGGATGCATACTTTTTCCCCTGCTAAAATGTGGATCAGGGGATTGCAGATCTTACAAAAACCTCTATTGCATTTACATACGCAGTATAACCGTGATATTCCGTGGAGTGAAATAGATATGGATTTCATGAACCTGAATCAGAGCGCGCACGGTGATCGTGAGTTTGGATTTATTGCTTCGCGTATGCAGATCAAAAGGAAAGTGGTAGTGGGATATTGGAAAGATGAAAAGGTATCAGCACAAATTAACCGGTGGGCACGGGCTGCCTGCGGGTGGCACGACTGGCAGGGCGCCAGGTTTGTCCGTTTTGGAGATAATATGAGACAGGTCGCGGTGACGGAGGGAGATAAAGTGGAAGCAGAACTTCGTTTGGGCTATTCCGTTAATACGCATGGTGTGGGCGATTTGGTAAATGCAATAAACGAAGTCAGCGATAAACAGATAGACCTGCTTTGCGAAGAATATGCAGATAACTATACGCTGGCTACAACCTTACAAAAGGGAAAATCGCAATATGCTTCTCTGCAGGAGGCTGCCAAAATTGAAACAGGATTACACTCTTTTTTAAAGGAAGGAAATTACAAAGGCTTTACCGATACTTTCGAAGATCTGCACGGGTTGAAACAATTACCCGGCATTGCCTCACAACGTCTGATGGCAAAGGGTTACGGCTTTGGCGCGGAAGGTGACTGGAAGACGGCGGCGCTGGTTCGCGCAATGAAAGTAATGGCAACAGGCCTGCCAGGTGGTAACTCTTTCATGGAAGATTATACCTATCATTTTGAACCCGGCAACGAAATGGTATTAGGCGCTCACATGCTCGAAATATGTGAATCCATCGCCGATGGAAAGCCTTCCTGCGAAATTCATCCGTTAGGTATCGGCGGAAAAGAAGATCCGGTAAGATTAGTTTTTAATGTAGCGACAGGCCCTGCTTTGAACGCTTCTATCGTGGATATGGGCAATCACTTCAGGTTATTAGTGAATGAGGTAGAAGCCATCAAGCCGCCTCATCCGCTGCCTAAGCTGCCGGTGGCCAGGGTATTATGGAAACCTTATCCCGATATGCAGACAGGCTGCACGGCATGGATATTAGCGGGGGGGGCGCATCATACCTGTTTCAGTCAGAATATCAGCAGCGAATGTTTGGAAGATTTTGCCACCATGGCAGGATTGGAATTTGTATTGATTGATAAAAAAACGGATCTGAGGCAGTTGAAAAATGAATTGAGATGGAATGTTGTTTGCAAGTAAGCTGTTGGCTATTGGCTGTTGGCTGTTGGCTGTTGACTGCGGCAGTCCCGAATCTTCGGGAGCGGTTAGTGGTAAATGGTGAGTAGTGTCTGTTCTGGGTTCCGGGTTCTGGGTTTGGGGTTTGGGGTTTCGAGTTCTGGGTTTCGGGGTTCCGAAGGTTTGGGAGGGGTTTGAGGTTTCACTGACGATCCTGTAGTAGCGAGTAAGTAAAAGGAATCAGGGAAGTCCCACTGGGACGATCGTATGGTAGAAATTTTTGAAGATACAAATAGTGGCAGGCAATCAGCTCAATGGGAATTCTGTTGCCGAAGGGCTGCGGGATGGAAGCGGAAAGCCCGCTGAAGGCTTGTGAGTCGGGGTGGTGGCGGACTTGTAGCGGACAGCCCGGACGAAAGCTGACAAGAATTACCCAGGCTGACAGCCCCAATAAAAAGATAAAATAATAAATTCCATCATTCATAAATTACATTCTTCATCTTAAAACTTTTATAATGGCTGCTCTTTTCAAAGAATGTTTACTCTCATCCGGATTGATTTCATTGGGGTGGGCCGATCTGCTCATTATCATTATTTATTTTGCCCTTGTATTGGGTATCGGATATTATCTGGTCCGATATACCAAAACGGGTGATGATTTTTTCCTTGCCGGAAGAAAAATGACTATGTGGATCGCGGGACTGGCATTTATTTCGGCTAACTTAGGATCGCTGGAACTGATGGGCTGGGCGGCGTCGGCTTATCAATATGGTATTTTAGCCACGCATTGGTACTGGATAGGCGCTATCCCTGCCATGCTTTTCCTTGGCATTATTATGATGCCTTTTTATTATATCTCTAAGACTCATTCCGTACCCGGCTATTTAAAATTACGTTTTGGCGAAGGCGCCCGGATGTTATCGGCGATCTCTTTCGCCTTTATGACGGTGCTGATGAGCGGGGTCAATATGTTTGCCATGGCCTTGGTCATGAAAGTCATTCTCGGATGGGATATCAACTTCAGCATCTGGGTCTCTTCCATCACCGTGATGGTGTATGTCATGTTAGGCGGTTTGCTGTCCGCCATATTCAATGAGGTGTTGCAGTTTGTACTCATCTGGGCAGGCGCTTTGCTGGTACCCATCATCGGGCTGGTGGAAGTGGGCGGATGGAAAGGCATGGTGAGCAGGATCCATCATAATTTTCCTATTGGAAACTATACTCATTTGTGGAGCACTTTAGGTCATTTTAAAGATAATCCCATGGGCATCCAGTGGATCGGCATTGTATTCGGATTAGGTTTCGTCATATCTTTCGGATACTGGACTACTGATTTCTTAGTCGTACAACGGGTATTGTCGGCAAAGGACCTACGTTCGGCCAAGATGGCTCCCATCATCGGGTCGGGATTCAAGATGCTGGTTCCTTTCATTGTGATATTACCCGGACTAATCGGTTTAGCGGTGATGCCGGGATTAGTAGGGCAAAATCAGGCAGCCATTACCGGAGCAGCCAGCTATAATGAAATCCTTCCCTTAATGATGGCGCGTTATTTAGGTCCCGGGTTATTGGGATTAGGCATCACGGCGCTCATTGCCGGCTTTATGTCGGGTATGGCGGGCAACGTAACCGCCTTCTCGACAGTGTGGACCTACGATATCTATAAGCCCATTCATTTTGCCATTACGAAGAAAGAAGTGGCTGACAAGCACTATGTGAATATGGGCAGATGGGCTACTTTCGTAGGGGTTATCATCAGCATCGGCACGGCTTATTTAGTGGAGAATGCAGCCAGCATCATGGATTATGTGCAGGCGCTGTTCAGCTTTTTCATCGCGCCGTTATTCGGAACCGTGATCCTGGGGATGCTGTGGAAAAGAGCTACGGCGGCGGGGGGCTTCTGGGGGCTGTTTGCGGGCACTGTGTCCTCCGTTGGCATGTGGATATGGGTGCGGTTAGATCCCAAAGCTTTGTCTATTATAGCGGGTTCCAGCGATGCCAAGGCGATGGCAGAGGATATGTACCGGGCTTTATGGTCGTGGGTTATCTGTGTGATGGTGACCATCTTTGTCAGCTATGCTACCAAACCGAAGCCTGTGGCTGAATTGACGGGGTTAGTGAGAGGCTGTACGGAATTACCGTCTGACGGGCATCTTCCATTGACCAAACGGCCGATTTTCTGGGCGGGTATTGTATTCATAGCTTTCATCATTTTACAGATCATATTCTGGTAAAACATTCTTTATGCATGAAGAACACGGATTGTCAATATGGTTTTTTGTCGGCCTGATGCTGACAGTGTATGGCATTATTATCCTGATCGCCAATATCCAGGCATTGTTTTCCCCTGTGAAGAATGCCAACGTAGTGCTGGCAGGCTTACACTCGGGAATATGGTGGGGGGCTTTATTAATAGTATTGGGATTGCTTTTTCTGATCCTTCACTGGCCGGGGAAACGGAGTGTGCCGGGTGAAAATAAAAAGTGACCAGCACGATTGAACGCATCAAGTGCGCTTTTAATAGGCTTCATGTAGGCCTTATGTAGGCTTTATCCAGGGGGAAGGCTGCTGGCTATTAGCTGTTGGCTATTGGCTATTAGCTGTTGGCTATTGGCTATTAGCTGTTGGCTATTGGCTATTAGCTGTTGGCTATTGGCTGTTGGCTATTGGCTATTGGCTATTGGCTATTGGCTGTTGGCTATTGGCTGTTGGCTATTGGCTATTAGCTGTTGGCTATTGGCTATTGGCTGTTGGCTGCCTGTTCATGCCTAAAAAACGTTGACCACTTTAGCTAAGTGTTAAACGTTTATATTTTACATATGCTGGAGTGATATTTGAGCCGGAGGATGTTTTCCGGCAGCCCGCAGGGCCGTTCCGTG
>SCQT01000244.1 GCA_004322015.1 Chitinophagaceae bacterium | reverse complement strand
AAAAGTCTTGGCAACGGTTAATATAGCCTCTTTCTGACGAAGATTTAACTTTTTCAGATAATACGCAATTTGCTCATTAAGACTGGAGGAAGCATTCATAACTTTTGGGTCTTTTAAACAAATTTACATTAAAATAGTGTATTATAATAAATCTATAACCCGCTCAGGCATAACCCGACTTGCAGCGGATTGATGGTGGGACCGGCGTTGGTTTTAAACAAAGGCGTCAGGCTGTAACTGGTGAAAACTGCCAAATTGCCCCAACCGATACGGAGGGTGGCCGCCACGCGCCAGGGCTGGAAATACCGCTTGTCGCTGATCTTTTGCGCCTGTTTGCCTCCCTGGTAGATAAGCTTCCCTTTGGTATGGGCACTTAGCAAGGTGCCGAATTTCAGTCCGGCAGCTACCTTGAAACCTTTATTGGCATTATCTTCAAATTCCCGGTAACGCAACTCTATCGGAATTTCTACATACGCCGTGGCTAACTTATAGTGTTTATAGGAAGTATCCCGGGGAAAGCCTATCGTTTGGCTTGCCTGACCGATATTGACGGTTTGATCTTTGAAGAAAATATTACTGCTGCTGATACCTAATCCGGGGGCCACGCTGAAATGGGAAGCAGGCTTTAGGGGAAAATCATACATAAAAGCCACATTCACTCCCCGCGATAATCCGCCGGCATGAACGCTGTCGGGAGCACCCGGCCATGTATCATAAGATAATTGTACCACTAAAAAATCCCTTGAATGCTTCATGACAGCAGAGGGAGTCTGCGCCTTTACCAGGGTGATCATAAGGAGCATGCAACAACAGAAAGCGGCTATTTTCTTCATAAATATCAATTTGTTGTAAACGTGTTAAACTGGCGGCAAAGGTAAAAATTTCGCCAAAAATAACCCTTTCGGGTATTCAAAAACGTTAAAATTGCATCAAAGTTTTTATTCACATGAGTAAAATACCCTATCTTTGCACGCTTATTTTATGAGGATTACATCGTATTTGGCAGGCGGGTTATTAACATTATCTCTGGCTTCTTGCTCGGAATTCAGTAAAATCGAGAAAAGTACGGATATTCAGAAGAAACTGGCTTATGCCAATCAGCTTTATAAGGAAGGAAAATATAACAAAGCACAGATATTGTACGGCGATATCAAAGATGCTTTCAGGGGTTCGGCTCAGGCAGAGGACCTGCTGTATAATTATGCCTATACGTATTATAACATGGGAGATTATGAAACAGCCGCTTTTTATTTCAAAAATTTTGTCTCCGTATTTCCCAATAGTGAAAGGGCCACCGAAGCGGATTACATGCAGGCTTATTGCTTTTACAGATTATCGCCCAGGGTGCAACTGGATCAGACAAATACGACGAAAGCCATCAGCGCCATGCAGACTTTCATCAATATGCATCCGAATTCCGATAAAGTAAACGACGCAAATAAGATCATTGATGAATGCCGGCAAAAGTTAGAAAATAAAGAATTTGATGCGGCAGAATTGTACTATAACCTGGGCCTTTACAAAGCCGCCGGTATTACTTTTTCAAACCTGATGCTGGATTATCCCGATTCGGAACTCGGCGATAAATATAAATTGCTGGAGATTAAGTCTTACTATAAGTATGCATTCAACAGCATCCCGGAAAAACAAAAAGAACGCTATGAAACTGTGGTTACCCAGTATTTGAATTTTACCGACCTTTATCCCGGCAGCAAATACAAACCGGAGGCTGAAAGATATTACAACTTAGCAAAAGATTATCTTAAAACCGTTCAAAATCAACAAGATGAAAAAAGTGATCAGTAATAGCATCAACCCTTTAGCCGTAACCCGCGAGCTGACGGAGATCAAAGACAAAACAGGCAATCTGTATAAATCCATTGCCATCATTGCCAAAAGAGCCAACCAGATCAATACCAGTGTACGGGAAGAATTACATTCCAAGTTAGAAGAGTTTGTCACCACCACCGATAATCTGGAAGAAGTGCATGAAAATAAGGAACAAATAGAAATTTCCCGTTTTTACGAAAGGCTTCCCAATCCGGCACTGGTAGCTACTGAGGAATTCCTGGAGGGAAAGACTTACTACCGTCAGAATGAAGAAGAAGATCTGTTCAGTTGATTTTCATTGAAAAAGATATATATCTGAGCTGAAAACTCAGCAGGGTTAAAAGTTTCGGACGGCGGTAAATAATATTTGCTGCCGTTTTCATTATGCTTCAGGGAAAAAAAATATTATTGGGGATCACAGGCAGCATTGCCGCCTATAAAGCTGCTTTGTTGACCCGGCTCCTGGTAAAAGAAGGTGCGGACGTGCAGGTGATCATGACACCTGCGGCTACACAATTTATCGCTCCGTTAACCTTATCCACCTTATCCCATAAAAAAGTGTTGGTTGAGTTAAGCGATAACGAGGAATGGAATAACCATGTATTGCTTGGCCGCCGGGCAGATTTAATGTTAATTGCTCCTGCTTCCGCCAATACGCTGGCAAAGATGGCCGTGGGATTATGCGATAATTTGTTGCTGGCTGTTTATTTATCCACCGCATGCCCTGTGATGATAGCTCCTGCCATGGATGAAGATATGTGGCGCCACCCCGCTACCGGAAATAATATGCAACTCCTGCTACAGCACGGGAATATACTGATACCTGTAGAAAGCGGCGAACTGGCAAGCGGACTGGCAGGGGAAGGCAGAATGAGCGAACCTGAAACTATTGTAAAATATGTAAAAGACCTTCTTGATCCCAAACAGAAACCTTTAGCCGGTAAAACGGTATTGGTAACCGCCGGCCCCACCTACGAACCTATTGACCCCGTTCGTTTTATAGGTAATTTTTCCAGCGGTAAAATGGGTATCGCATTAGCGGATGAGTTTGCCGGAGAAGGAGCGAAAGTGAATCTGATATTAGGGCCTTCTCATTTTTTGCCTCAGCACACCGGAGTGAAGATTACAAGGATAAAAACAGCTAAGGAAATGCTGGATGCCTGTCTCGGGTATTTTAAATCTTCCGATATTACGGTAATGGCCGCGGCAGTAGCGGACTACACGCCTCAAAACCCTGTGGAAAAAAAGATTAAAAAGAAAGAAAATACCCTGGAGATCGTTTTAGAAAAAACCACCGATATCCTGAAAGAATTGGGGAAACAAAAGAAGAAGGGACAGTTTCTGGCTGGATTTGCGCTGGAAACAGATCACGAGGAAGAAAACGCATGGAAGAAATTAAGAGAAAAGAATTTAGATCTCATCCTGCTCAATTCATTGAATGATGAAGGCGCCGGCTTCGCGCAGGATACTAATAAAGTAACTATATTTACCGGCAACGGCCAAAAAAAACAGTTATCTCTTAAGTCCAAAAAAGAAATAGCTAAAGATATCGTTCAATTTATTATCAATGCCCGGTCAAAGACTCACTGAAATAATCCCGAAAAAGCATTTGTGGCTGCCGGTGCTGCTATTCATGGCCGGGGCGGTGATTACCGGTAAAAGCTACGCCCAGGAACTCAATGCCAAAGTAACAGTTGTTGCCAATAAAATCAGGGGAGTAGATCCCTCTGTTTTTCAGGCTATGCAAAAATCCATTCAGGACTTTTTAAATAACCGCCAATGGACGGAGGTAAGTTATGCACCCAATGAACGTATTAATTGTAATCTTCTTTTTGATATTCAATCCCAGATCTCTCAAAACACGTACAACGCTATTTTAACAGTGCAATCTACCCGCCCTGTCTATAATTCTTCTTATATTACCAACCTGCTCAATTTTAAGGATAAAGACGTGGCTTTTGAATACGATCCTTACCAACCTTTAAATTTCAATGAAAACAATATAAGCGGTAATGACCCGATGGCATCTAATCTTACCGCTATTCTTGCTTATTATTCGTATATTATTATCGGCCTGGACAAGGATTCTTTTTCTCCAAACGGCGGAAATGCTTTATTTAAAAAAGCAGAAAATGTGGTGAGCAATGCTCCCGCCAACAACCGCAATATTTCGGGATGGAAAGCCTATGAAGGGACACGCAACCGGTATTGGCTGGCCGAGAACTTGCTGAATACGCGCTATAAAAATTTCCATAAAGTATTATATGATTATCACCGGACGGGGTTGGACAGGATGTATGATCATCTTGCCGAAGGAAGGGATGCAGTGTTGAATTGCCTGACACTTCTGAATGCCATTAATGCCGATAATCCCAATACGGTGCTGCTTCAAATGTTTTTTGAGGCAAAATGGAGTGAGCTGGCCGGCATTTTTTCAGATGCTCCGCCTACACAACAGGTAGCGGCGCTCAATCTTTTACAGAAATTAGATCCGGACCACGGTACACAATACAGGGAAGCGCTGAAATGAGGAAGCAATTGTCGCATATTATAGGGATCGTTAGTATCTGCTGGCTGGGACTGAGTTCCTGCAGCCGTGAAAACAGTATTCCACGGAACGTAATTGGAATGAAGAAAATGAGCAGCATCCTGATGGATATGCAATTGGCTGAAGCATATAATAATACAGGACTCGCCGATACCAACCATCGTGCAGATCCTCAATATCAGTTGAAAGTTTTTTATGCCCAAATCTTAATGCTGCATCATACTGACACGGCTACTTTCTCCAGGAGCTATCGTTTTTATGAACAGCATCCCGATCTAATAAAAAAAATGTATGACCTCATGCTTGCCGCCGTCAACAAAAAAAGTTCCCGGCTTGATTCTTTAAATACCGTCAGGGAAGCGCTGCGATCGGGAGAACTGCAGGAAAAAGAACGAATGGAAAGGATCAGAAAAGCGGTGTTCAGGTATCAATACGCGGCCGACAGCTTACCTCAAAAGCCTGTCCGTATTTTCAAACCGGAGTATTTTGAAAAGATACATATTATACAGAAGCCTGATCGTCATTGATTGTCAACTGATCAGTCCGTTACGAACGGCATACATCACCAGGCCGGCGGTATTTTTTACCCCGATCTTTTCGATAAGTTTCCCCCTGATCCCTTCCACTGTCCGGGGGCTGAGGTAAACCATCTTAGCAATTTCCGGTGCAGTATGTTCTTCGCAGATCAGATGAAGGATTTCCAATTCACGGTCGGTCAGTTGAATTTCGTTTTTAAAAGTAGGCTTGAATTGTTTATGCGTGACAATCTTTTTCAACATAGCCTTGTTGACCAGGTCTGTAAAATAATACCCGTTCAGCACAGCTCCTGTAATGGCATTTTTTATTTCATCCGGTTCTGAATTTTTTAACAAATAACCCGCTGCCCCGTTTTCCATGAGATGAATAATGAATTTCTCATCGTCATACATAGAAAGAATAAGCACTCTTATACCGGGATAGTGCTGATGGGTGTATTGAGTAGCTTCCATGCCGTCCATTTCGGGCATTTTCAGATCCATTAAAATGACATCCGGTTCGATAGTTGTTAATAACTCAATCAATTGTTTCCCGTTCTCTGCCTCACCCACCAGTTTCAGCTCAGGATAATCCGAAAGCGAAAAAACCACTCCCTTCCGGAATATTTTATGATCATCTGCAATCATGTATCGAATCGGCTTCATAGAATTCAACTTTGTGTCCACTCCAAAAAAATACTTTTTTTACCACTAAGGTCGAAGAGCTTAAGTATCACAAAGCACTTATAAGCCGGTATTTCATACCCGGTAGTTTCCTGTCTGTCCGGCAGACAGGTTCGTGCTTTTGTGCCTTTGTGGCGCATTTTGACTTTTCATTGTGGACTCAACTTTTAATACAGTGTATTAATCCCGGTATGCCCCACGGCCGCGGGAGCAAAAATTCTATTTCCTATTTTATTTCTGCTTCAACTCTTATCGGAACTTTTAAGGTCATAATAGTTCCTTGCACGTTAGTCGTAACGGATGTAAAGTTAATATTTGCCTGCAAAATATCCACACGGCCTTGGATATTTTTTAATCCAAGGCCGCCGGGTGTACTTTTGAGCTTTTCAAAAGAAGCCTGGGTGAATCCCCTGCCGTTGTCTTCTACGTTAATAATCAGGTCATTGTTCCTCTCCTGGAGCCGGAGGGTCATTTGAGTAGCCCCGGCGTGCTTGAGCATATTGCCGGTAATCTCCTGAAGAATCCGGTACACCGCCAGTTCCCTCTCCGGCTGCAGGCGGCTTATCTCTTCCGGACTAATAAAGTCCGCCTCTAAGGCGCCGGAGTCTTTAAGCTTTTGTACCATATTTTGCAAAGCATCTTTGAGCCCGAATTGCATCAGCATCTCAGGAGAAAGGCGATGGGATATTTGTCTCACCTTAGCCACTACCCCATCTAATATTTCCTTGGCAGCATCGGTAACATCTTCAGCCTGCTGCAGCGTCTGCTTCTTACTTACCTGAAGCATATATAATCTGACCGTGGAAAGGGAAGCGCCCACTTCATCATGCAAATCGCCGGCTATACGCTGCCGTTCTTTTTCTTCGGATTCGATGGCAGCGTGCAATAAAAGTTTTTGCTGTTCTTCCTTGATCTTTTGAAGATTCAACTGGTATTGGATAACCCTGCGCTGATGCACTACTACAAACGCAATGATACCAACGGCAAACAACAGCATACCACCTACCCCGATCAAAATGATTTCTTCCATGAGGTTTTATTTATATAAAGAAAACCTATTCCCATTAATAAACATTTAATGATCCCAAATACAAATAAAAGTATCCATAAACTCCTGACGAAATTATTCCCTCTGGACATAAAATAATTAGTAACCAGTAAAATCAAAAAGCTGCCAGAAAAGTATAAAAGCAGGCCGGTTACGATCCAAAACCAGGGTGTCTTGTAAATAAAAGTAGTCCGCAAATTTCCTAACTGGCTGTTAAAAAATAAAACACAATACAAAATCATAGCTAAACTCATAAAGGCGGGCAGGTAGGAGTTATACACCTCATTAGGGAAAACTAAGCTTTTGATCTTGACAGCTATATAAACCGTAAATAAAATAACAATTATCCTGATAAACCATTTAGATGAATTTGAAGGCAGTAACTTCCTGAATAAAACGGAATATGAATAAAATTGAAACACATAGAGAAGATTATAAATAGCGAGATTATGTATATTATGCTCTGAAGTATAATATCCAATATAACTCAGGATAAAAACTATACTTATAATACAAATAAATAATCTGAATTCTCCAGACAGCTTACGAAAAAGTATCCAACCGGGAATTAAAGGTATTAAAAAGCTAATGGTCGCAAACCACTCTATGTCATGAAAAAATTCCATTCGGATATCTGAACTTAATTAATTTCGGTTCCCGCTTCAGCTAAGAGGGTTAGGCAGTGCGCTGCACATAGTTGGGCAAGGGGAAGGATTAGCCACCAATACCGCGTCCTGCACCTGCTGCGGAGAAGCCGGCAATGATATCAAAGCGCTCAATACATTGCAACCCCTGCCGCCTTTCCCCACCGGCAGATAATCTGCAGTGGTCAGTATATCATTTCCTTCCGCATTTGTTCCCACTAAAATAAGCTCCCGTACCGGCCCTGGCGAATTAGTAACCGGATCTGTTCCCAGCGGATTCACTGAATTATAAATCCTGACACCGCAACACCCGGGCTGATTCAATACTTCCATGATGGCTTCTTTCGAAAACATATTGGCTTTGACCACTTCTTCCTTGTCAAATCTGTGGGTGACATATTCATTCCTGAACAGCGCCGTTCTTTCTGCGGCGTGTTGCAGGGAAATTTTTTGTCCCGCTTCTTTAGGATATTTTTCTTTCAAAGAATTTTGCTCTTCCATATAGTTGGTTTTTTTATGTGATGTAAATTACTGTTAAATTCAGCACATCTACAAGCGCCGGAACAAAATTTAGTAAAACCACTTTCGCTATACGTAGAAATACGTAAAAAACTAAAAGAAGTATTTATCCTCTTGTTTGCCATTTTTTTATAGAGGATATTTGCAGCAGAAAAACCATTGATATGAATACAGCTAATATCAATATCAGAAAAGATAATATGCCGGACACTATCTCTGCCTTAATGTTGATGCAGAAGTGCCTGATGTCTGAGTTAAACAGAAAGCAATCTGATCTTTCATTAAACGGATACGAAGTCGGGCACCTGCGTAATCAAAATAAAATGCTCGAACAGCAAATCGCCTGTATGATAAATATGGTAAGAAATTTTGAATCCCCTATGAATTAGTCATGCTCCATTCGTTCCTGCCACCGTTATCTTCATTGTTTGTTCTCATCTTTAACCTCTCAGGAAGAATGTAAAAAATACATTCTTCCTTTTTTTATAGCGGTCCGTTTTATACAAAGCAGTCATCTCCCATTTTACTTTTCTCTCCCCGTATTAAGTCATACATTCTGAAGATAGCTGATTTCCCTGCATTACCTAAATCAAGGGAGAAATCATTTACATAGAGTTCAATATGTTTTCTCATGACTGCTTCCTCCATTTCCTGCGCATGTGAAGTGGTAAAGGAAGATAAAGCCGGATATTGATCAAACGCATATTCCAGACTTTTCTTTATCAGCTTGTCCACCTTTTGCTGCCTCTCATAAGGAACATCCTTCCGGACAGCAATTCCAGCCAACGGAATGGGCAATCCGGTCTGTTGTTCCCAATACGCTCCCAAATCCATTATTTTTATTAATCCCTTCTCGGCATAGGTGAACCTGCTTTCATGAATAATAAGCCCCAGGTCAAATTTATCCTGAAGAACGGCATTTTCAATATCGGAAAAAATAACGGAAAATCTTTGACGGGCCTCAGGAAAAGCGAAGCGGAGCAACATGTTGGCGGTGGTATGCACACCCGGTATGGCTATGCGACAGGAATTTATTTCTTCCGGCTTTATGTTCCTTTTGGCTACTAACAACGGCCCGCATCCTTTTCCCAAAGCGCTGCCCGCATGGAGGATGCTGTATTTATCCAACACATTCAACAAAGTGCTGAAGCTGATTTTACTCACCTCCAGTTTTCCCCGGTATGCCCATTTATTCAATGTTTCCACATCTTCTATCACCGGATTGAAATCAATTCCTTCCGTATCTATTTTCCCGTTCACCAAAGCGTCAAAAATAAAAGTATCGTTTGGACAGGGAGAAAAGCCAATATGACAGGTATCCTGCATGAGAATGTTTTATAATTAAAAAAGCAAAATTAGCCAATAAAAGATATTCTTTTTTTCTATAATTCTATTTATCCTATTTGTTTTATAGACTTTCACTTATCTTTGCACCGTTTTTTACTGAAATAAAATGATTCAAAGAAAAGAACCAAAAATGAACAACCTCTTTTATTACCTGACACACTATCTTATGTCTGCCTGCATTTCCCGTAAGCATGTAGCTTATTATAATTTATTGGCTAAAATGCCATGCATGGGCTTTTGCCCATAATGTGAGCGTATTCCCGATGACCGTATAAGCCGGTTTTGCCGGCATAATTTCCAAAATTTCATTCATCTTTTATAATCCCGGTGCGTATTCAGCCAGGGGTGGAGCAATACTTATGTACAATTTTAAACAAATTAACGATTATGAAGAATCATTCAGGAATATTCCGGATACTGACGGCTTTATTCCTCTCATTTGCTACAGGGATAGTTTCCGCACAATCCGTTCAGGTATCAGGAAAAATAATCACTGCCCAAGACGCAGAGCCTTTGCCGGGAGCAATCATTACGGTGAAGGGATCAACTGAAGGGACAGTTACTGATGCTGAAGGGCGTTTTGTAATACAAGTCAATAAAAATGCCATTTTACATATTTCGGATCTGGGCTTTGATTCAAAGGACATTAAAATAACGGGAGCTGAACCGGATCTGAAGATCGGGCTGCACAAATCCACCAACCCTTTGAATGAAGTAGTCGTAACGGCACTCGGAATCTCCAAAGAGAAAAAATCATTAGGTTACTCCGTGCAGGAATTGAAATCAAAGGACATCAGCCAGGCCATGGAACCTAATCTCGTAAATGAGCTTTCGGGAAAAGTAGCCGGGGTGAGGATCACCAATTCCCAAGGGGACATGGGTTCGTCGCGCATTATCATACGGGGTGAAACTTCCATCGCCGGAAATAACCAACCCTTGTTCGTGATTGACGGCGTACCGGTTGATAACACGCAGTACCTGGGTGGCAGCGGAGGTAAAAGGGACCCGGAAGTTTCCAGGGATTTTTCCAATGCTATTGCGGATATCAATCCTAATGATATTGCCTCCATTTCTGTTCTGAAAGGACCTAATGCGGCGGCTTTGTATGGTTCAAGAGCGGCAGCCGGTGTCATCCTCATCCAGACAAAAAACGGAAAAAATGAAAAAGGATTGGGTGTGACTGTTAATTCCAATACCACCTTCTCAGATCTGCTGGTATTGCCGAAATATCAGAATGTATTTGGACAGGGCCTCAACGGCCGGTTTAGTTATGTGGATGGTAAAGGCGGCGGAATTAACGATGCAGTGGATGAAAGCTGGGGACCTAAAATGAACGGCCAACTAATTCCTCAGTTCTTCTCCAATGGAAAAGCAGTACCCTTTGTTCCGCAACCGGATAATGTGAAAAGCTTTTTCAGAACCGGCGTCAAACTGAATAATGAAGTGGCGGTGGCAGGCTCGGGAGATAAATATCATTTCAGGTTTTCGTACGATAATATGCTGCAACATGGCGTGATCCCAAACACACAACAACAGAGGAACTCTTTCATGATAAACGCGGGTTATAACCTCACTCCAAAATTATCACTGGATGTGATAGCCAATTATATAAAGCGGGATGCACCGAACCTGCCCGGCGGATCAGGGCTCAGGGAAACGAGCACCATGCTGCAATTTACCTGGTTCGGCCGCCAGGTAAGTATGAAGAAGTTGTTCCAGCTCTACAAAGAGGGGAACCCCATTAACTGGAATAACCTGTATTACAGCAACCGGTATTTTATAGCTTATAATAACACCGTGGCTGAGCAGCGTAACCGGCTTATCGGGAGCATCAACCTGAAATACCAGATCCTTAAAGGACTGACGGCCTCTTTCCGTACCGGCAACGATCAATATACAGACCGGAGAAAAATGAAAGTGGCCTATGGTAGTTTGGGTATGCCTTATGGGTCCTATGGCGAAGATGCGTTTTCGTTCGATGAAAATAATACGGAAGCCAGGCTGGATTTTACGCATTCGTTTAATCGTGATTTCAGCTTAGATCTAATGGGGGGGGGTAATATCCGTACCAATTCTACGGAAGCTAATGACCAGCGGGCGCCTCAGCTTGCAGTAGCCGGTGTCTATACTTTGAATAATTCCCGTGAACCGCTGATCTCCAATAATTATTTTACCAAGCTGAAAACTTACAGTCTTTTCTCCTCCGCACAAATTGGTTTCAGAAATTACGCTTTCCTGAATCTGACGGCAAGAAACGACTGGTCTTCCACGCTTCCTGTGCAGCACATGTCATACTTCTATCCTTCGGTAAACGGCAGCCTCATCTTAAGCCAGGCATTACACATCACCAGCGATCAGATCACATTTATTAAGCTAAGAGGAGGCTGGTCACAGGTGGGGGCAGCGACAAGCGCATACCAACTGATCAACAACTATAATTTCACTACTCCCTTCGGCAGTTATCCGCAATTGCTTGCCGGGTCCACGGATCTGAATCCCGATTTGAAACCTGAAGAAACGACTTCCACGGAAGCAGGCCTGGATGCAGGTTTTTTCAATGGCCGGATCAATGTAGATGTGAGCCTATACAATATGAACAGCTTTAATCAAATCCTCGCTGTGGACGTAAGCCCGTCCACGGGCTACAAGCAAAAACTGATCAATGGCGGGAAGATCAATAACAAAGGTATAGAAGTTGAATTGGATCTCATACCTGTACGGACCAATGAGTTCACTTGGAATACGATGATCAATTATTCCACCAATCACAGCCGGGTGATCAGCTTAGATAAGGCAGGGGATCTCAGGAGTTATGTATTAGGTTCCGATGGTTCCATACAAGTACTGGCAGCAATTGATCAGCCCTACGGAACCTTATTTGGGACCGCTTTTAAAAGGAATACCAACGGACAAATCATCATTGATCCCACGGGATTACCGGTAACAGATCCCAATAATAAATATCTCGGGCATTACACTCCCGACTGGTTAGGGAGCATTAATAACGATTTTACATTTCACAATTTTCAATTGAGCTTTCTCATAGATGCCAGTATAGGCGGGTCTATTTATTCCAGTACCAACAGCACCGGAACTTATACCGGCGTACTCGCCTCCACCTTACCGGGCAGGGATGCAGCGCATGGCGGATTGTATTATTACTATCCCGCAAATGACAATACTCAACAGGCAGTTCCTCTGCCTGAAGGAACCACTACCGCTCCCGGTGGCGCTACAGTGTATGATGACGGTATGATATACAAAGGAGTTCAGGAGAACGGTAAGCCCAACAATATCATTATTCCGGCGCAACAATATTATAAGAGCCTCAGCAATGTGGATGAAGCGTTTACTTATAATGCTTCTTACATAAAGCTGCGTGAAGTAAAATTGGGATATAATCTCCCCGCCGCTTTTGCTCATTCCATCGGCTTGCAAAGTGCAACGATTGCTTTAGTTGGCAGAAATCTGTGGATCATCAGTAAGCATGTCCCGAATATTGATCCTGAAACAGCCTTTAATACCGGAAACGGTCAGGGGTTAGAGGATCTGTCTTTGCCAACCGTTCGCGATTTCGGAATTAACATTCACATTAAATTTTAAACGATGAACTTACATAAATTTTTCTCCGTCATAGTGATTGTGGGCCTTTTAACAGCAATCACTTCCTGCAAAAAAGAACTGGCAAGAATTAATGCCAATCCCAATGCAGTTGAAAATCCCCAGCCGGCCTACTTATTAACCGGCGCTATTAAGACCGCCTGTGATGATTATTGGAATGTGGGCGCTGCAGACGGATCTTTAGGAAATCCGACCAATTTATTTGTCCAATATTGGGCAGCTATTCAATATACGGATCAGGACAGGTATATTTTTACCAACACCAATTTCCAGGGTTTCTGGACCAACCTGTATTCAGGCAGCATTGTGAATTTAGACAAGATCATTCAATTGGCAAAGGCAGCGAATAATCCGAATTATCAGGGAATTGCCCTTGTATTACGCTCATGGGATTATTGCCTCCTGACGGATGCCTTCGGCGATATTCCCTATTCGCAATCCATGCAGATACAAACAAATGCCACACCTGCTTATGATCCCCAGCAACAAGTGTATTACGGAATCCTTAATGATCTGAAAAGTGCCCAGAACCTTTTAGATCCAAATGGAGCATCGGTGAGCGGGGATGTCATCTACGGCGGTAATATTGACCTCTGGAAAAAATTCGACAATTCTCTGCAACTGCGTATAGCGCTTCGGATCGCGGATCGTGATCCCCAAAAAGCCAAAGCAGTGATTGACAGCCTGGAAAATGCAGGGGGGGATTTTATCAATAATAATCAGGGAAATGCCGAATTGGTTTATCAGGATCCGCCTAATGACAACCCTCTTGCCGAACTATTTTTGACCCGCGATGACTACAGGATCAGCCAAACAATCGTGGATACATTATCCCGTTTAAACGATCCCCGCTTACCTGTATATGCAGCCCCCACACAAAGTCCTACTCCGCAGACTTATGTGGGAATTCCGAACGGCCTGTTGGTGGGTAGCGCCAGTGGACTCGGGTTTACCACGACATCCAGGCCCGGAGACTATTTTCTCGCCCGGCATGCACCCGCAGTGATCATGAGTTATGCGGAAGTTTTATTTGACCGCGCTGAAGCAGCGGCGAGAGGCTTTACCAATGAAGACCCTGCCGATTTATACAATAAAGCGATCACGGCTTCCATGCAACAATATAATATCAACCCGAATGTTATCAGCGCTTACCTGGCACAGCCTGATGTACAATACGATCCGGGTAATTTCAGAAAATCCATAGGTGTGCAGAAATGGATTGCACTTTTCGGACAAGGATCAGAAGCCTTTGCTGAGTGGAGAAGATTGGGCTATCCACAATTAAAACCGGCAGTGGCAGGCGTGTTAAATGGTGCTATGCCCCTTCGTTTTATTTATCCCGGCACGGAACAATCTCTGGATAAAAAAGGTTATCAGCAGGCGATTGCCAATCAGGGGCCCGACTTGCTGACCACACGTGTTTGGTTTGATGTAAATTAGCCGTTTTAAATATACATGATGATGACAAAACAATTTTTCAGTAAAATGTTTTTAGTTGCCGGGCTGTGGGGCATGCTCCTTTTCATGGCAAGCTGTTCAGGCAACCGGCACACTCTGAGAACCGGCATCTGGAGGGCGGTACTGCAAAGAACAGACGGGCAACAGGTAGTTTTTAATTTTGAAGTAACAGACTGTTCGGGCCGGGACGTGATCTATGTGTCCAATGCAAATGATCAAATGAAAGTGGACAGCATTCTTTTTAACGGAGACTCTGTCTTTATTCAGATGCCTTTTTTTGATTCTTATTTTAAAGCTAAAATCAATCAGGATGGAAGTCTGCAGGGTACCTGGACTAAAAATTACGGTAACAGGCTCGCCGTTATGCCCTTTTATGCCAGGCCTGGAGACAGCGCCAGATTAACTGCCTATGCTAAACCCTACAGAAATGTCTCCGGCAGTTGGGCTGCTTATTTCCCGGGAGAAATGAAAGATACTTCCAAAGCAATAGGTTTGTTTGATCAAAACGGCGACCAATTGACAGGAACCTTTATGACCCCATCAGGGGATTACCGTTACCTGCAGGGAGTGGTCAGCGGGGATACTATGAAGCTGACAGGTTTTGACGGTTGCCATGCTTTATTGTTCACTGCCATTATTGACAGCACAGATCATTTATCCGGGGGTAAATTGTATTCTATCAACAGCCCCGTCGCTCCCTGGTATGCGGAGAAAAAAGTATTTGATTCCCTGCCATCTGCCTATGCAGTGAATAATATTAAGCCGGGCACCGTAAAACTCAGGTTCCGGCTTAAAGATATGCTGACAAATAAGGAAGTTTCAATTGCGGACAGCGCATTTCTGGGAAAAGTGGTGGTGATCCAGATACTGGGGTCATGGTGTCCCAATTGCCTGGATGAAACTAAGTTCTTTACGCAATATTATAAGGAGAATCATCAGCGTGGAGTGGATTTTATCGGGGTGGATTTTGAGAGAACGGCAGACTTTGGTAAGTCTAAAGAGGCGATGCAATCCTTTTTTGATCATTTTGATATCAGCTATCCCGTATTATTTTCAGGGACGGCTGCCTTAGATCCGGATCTGACGCAGAAAGTCTTTCCGGATCTACCTGTAAAAATAAATGCTTTCCCAACTACTATTTTTGTTGATAAGCAGGGTTATGTGCGAAAGATACACAGCGGAATTAACGGGCCGGCGACCGGTAAATATTATGATCAGTTTAAAGAAGAATTTAAAGACATAGTGAACGGATTATTGGCGGAGTGATGCCATGTGGTTCAATCCTTCTATGAGAAATTCATTCAGGTTTTTTACGGCAAGCGGAATATTCCATTTTGATTTATCGCGTATTTCCACATAATTGGAAATGCTCCTGACCTGGACAAACTTCACCTTCTCCATCAGGCACACATAATGAAAAGCAGCGCCTTCCATACTTTCCAGGTCAGGATGATATTTCTCTATCCATTTAAGGATCGTATCCCGTTTGCCGCTGACCGTATTGACCGTGATGGCATTTGCTTCCGGCAGGTCTTTAAGAAAAGACAGATCTAACTCGGGTGCGATCAATTTTTTCTGAAAATAAGGATATCCGTCCGGGTTTAAAAGACCCATTTCGAAAAGATCCATAAACCGGCCGCGATATTCAGCTCCCAGATCTGCCATCAAATCACTTTTTATGCGCATGACATTACCCAGATCTATATCGTGCGGGAAAGCGCCCGCAATTCCTGCCTGAATGGCCAGTTCCGCCCATTGATCAGATAAGCATTTCCCCAAAGTATAGGCGGCGGACATACATCCGATACCGGTAATACATATTTTAATATGCAGAGAATTCCATTTGTAACCACTTCCATCATGATCCACTCTGTATGGTTGAAGATATTCCAACAAAGGGGCTATCTCCAGAGGGGTAGCGGCGGCTATTAACAAATTCATCATGCAAAAATGCTAACTTCGCTTAAATTTTTTTTAAAAAAATGATCTATCTTACCAGAAAAGAACATTTCAACGCTGCACATAAGTTGTATAATACCAAATGGAGCAAAGAGAAGAATGAAGCTGTTTTTGGAAAATGCGCCAATGAGAACTGGCATGGACATAATTATACCTTATACGTAACCGTGAAAGGAGAAGTAGGAGAAGATACCGGGTACGTGTGTGATGCTAAAGAATTAAGCATAATCATTAACGAAAAAGTGCTGGAGAAGGTAGATCACCGCAACCTGAACCTGGACGTGGATTTTATGAAGGATAAGATTTGCTCTACTGAAAACCTGGCAATTGCCATCTGGGAACAGTTGGAACCACACATTAAAGGGGTCAGGCTACATTGTGTGAGGCTGTATGAAACAGAGCGTATCTATGTAGAATATTTTGGGAAAGGATAATACTGAAACTTAAAATGATGCCATATAAACAAATAGATCAGTTTGAAGATGAGATTACTTCAGATCTCATGGAAAACTACAGAAATGTGATTCAGCTTTTAGGTGAAAATCCCGACCGGGACGGACTTCAAAAGACTCCTGAGAGGATGGCTCAGTCCATGCAATTCCTGACACAGGGGTACCACATGGACGCTCATGCCATACTGAGGGCTGCCAGGTTCAAGGAAGCTTACAGTGAAATGGTCATCGTAAAGGATATAGAATTGTACTCTTTGTGTGAACATCACCTGCTCCCTTTCTTCGGTAAGGCTCATGTGGCTTATATTCCTAATGGGTACATTACAGGACTGAGTAAATTAGCCAGAGTGGTAGATTGCTATGCCAGGCGTCTCCAGGTCCAGGAAAGGCTGACCAACCAAATATTGAACGCCATCAATGATACACTTCATCCGCAAGGCGTGGCTGTGGTCATAGAGGCCCAGCATCTATGCATGATGATGCGCGGGGTGCAAAAGCAAAATTCCATTACCACCACTTCGGCCTTTTGCGGACAGTTTAAGGAAGAACCCACCCGCAGCGAATTTATCAGGCTCATAGGTGCAGATCTCATTCGCAAATAGACATTAAAAAAGCCCCCCGCTAAGCGGGAGGCTCTTTTAATTCTTTCAAAGCACCGGATTACTTGCCGGCAGCGTCGCTGTCAGCAGCTTTCTTGCTTTCTTTGTGAGCTTTTTTGCCCATTTTCTTGTGATGCTTTGCATGGTGCTTTTTAGCATGTTTTACTTGTTCGGTCTTTGCAGTAGTCTGCTGTTGAGCAGGTTGTTGAGCAAAGGCTGCAGTTCCCATCAGTGCGACGAGTACAACTGCCATTAACATCTTTTTCATTAAGGTTGTTTTTTAAAAAATGATTAATTAAATTGGTAAGGTTATATTTAGCCAAAAGCATGCCAGAAGCATTGATTTTCCATAGCTTGTAGTTAACGTTTAGTTATTGGCAGCCATTGTGGAAGGCTAAAAAAACTGTTGACTTTTCCAATTGTAATATATTACATTTGATTAGAAATACATCATTCATGAAAACCATACTAAAGGCTTTCTCACCTGCCCTTGTGTTATTAGTTGTTTGCATCGGAAGTTTATTGGTATCCTGCAAAAAACATCCTGACGTAAAACCCCAGACACCCGCCGGCAAAGACACTGTTGGCATAAGTACCACCACCGATGAGGATTCCCTCAAATATCTGATGTATAATATCATGCTGAAAAGCTTTGTAAACGGCGGACGTGACACAAACTATGATCTTCCGACATACTATTGGTACAACCAGGTGCCGTCATTAAACCCTTTCAGCATCCGGTATGCCGACGCAGATAGTTTGCTTTCTCTCGTCAAGACTTATCCCCAATGGAATGGGCAAACCGTTGATCGTTACAGCTTCCTCGACCGGACCGGACAAATAGCGGGCCAGATACAAAATGGTGTGGTGGATGGAAATTTTGAAGGGCTTGGAAGTAAGGGCAGCTTTGGGCTCCAGGTAACTTATGTCCTCGACAACCAGAATAATAGTCACTTAGTGGTTCTGTATGCCGACAAGAACTCTCCGGCCGGACAAAACGGGATTCAACGCGGATGGGAAATCACCTCCGTAAACGGGAATAGTAATATAGCTTATGACGGGCCAACCGGACCAAATGTAATAAGGATCGAGAATGCCATTTACAATTCCAATGCGGTCACTTTAACCCTAAAGAAATTAGACGGAACTTCTGCCACAGTGACATTGAACGCTGCCCAGTATAATATTAATCCCGTTCTGTTTGATTCTATTTACGTGAGGAACAACAAGAAAATAGGGTATTTTGTATTTTATATCTTCTCCAGTGTCTCGGATAACAATGGTGCACCCACGAACACTAAAACCATTTTAGACAATGAATTTAACAAACTATCATCAGCAGGGATCAATGATTTGATTGTGGATTTGAGATATAACGAAGGGGGGGCCGTGCCCACTGCCGAATATCTCGACAGCGCCATTGCCCCTGTATCCGCTCAGGGGAAGGTCATGTACAAATATTTTTATAATGACAAACTGACAAAGGTAGCTTCTCAGTTAGGACTTGAGAGCCAGGCACTTTTCCCCACCGGAGGCAGTCTCCATTTAGATCATGTATTTTTTATAGTAAGCCGGAGTACGGCGTCGGCCAGTGAACTGACTCTGAATAACCTGAAGCCCTATATGGATGTAAAATTAGTAGGTGATACCACTTATGGTAAACCGGTCGGTTTCATAGACTTTACCATTAACGACTATGTGAATGGCAACAAAAAATATCTGGCCGATTTATATGCCATTGACTTTGCCACTACTAATGCCAATGGCGAAGGAAACTATTTCAAGGGTATTCCCCCTGATGTGGAGGCGGCAGATTATGTAAACGTCCCCTGGGGAGATCCGCAAGACGATAATCTCGGTAAAATATTCAACTACATTACGACAGGAAGTTTTGCAAGGACCTATTCAACTGAAAGATTGGCAGAGAAACCTGACCTCCTGCGTGTATCAACTCAACTTTCTATGAAATCTAACCGGTTCAATGGCATGATAGATTACAGACTAAGCAGACAGATAGAGAACGGACTGAAAAACCTGAAGAAAAATACCAGATAACAGGTTTTATTTCAGGATGTCTGATTTTTCGATCGCTGATGGCTTTGTTCCTGTTTCATTCCATTACTCCTGCCAATAAATCAGACATCCTCAAATCAGAAATTCTCAAATATCAGAACTATTCTTTTCTGAACGCCCATCTTCCCAATTCTTTTAAGGTTACTTTTTTACCGTACATTAAAATACCGGTACGATAAATTTTCCCCGCTATCCAGATGGTAAGCAAGATTCCCACTATCAGCAGAAGAATGGAAAGCGCTAATTGCCACCAGGGTACGCCAAAGGGTATCCGCGCCATCATGACTAAGGGGGAAGATACCGGGAAGATGCTGCAGAAAACCGCCAAAGGACTGTTAGGTTGCTGAATGGCATTGAACATGATCAGGAAAGAGATAACTAAAGGCATGGTGATAGGTAAGGTCAGGGCCTGTGATTCCGTCATATCCTGGTCCACGGCAGAACCCACCGCAGCAAACAATGCCGCATACAATAAGTATCCTCCCAGGAAATAAAATAAAAAACACAATATGATCTCAGTAACCGGAAGCAGCAGGATCACATCCTGTACTTTACTCATAGCTTCAGCTATCCGGGCATTACCCGCGCTTCCCATTTGCTGCATCTGCTGCAGATTACCTGCCTGATGTGCCAAAGAAGGCGCCAGTGATCCGAGCGCAAAAAAAACCATCAATCCTAAAAAGATCCATATCAAAAATTGAGTAAGTCCCACTCCGGCAATGCCTACCACCTTTCCGATCATCATTTGAAATGGCTTTACCGAAGATACCAGTACTTCGGCTATGCGGTTGGTTTTCTCTTCTGCTACACCCCGCATTACCTGCGTACCATATATAAGCAGAATAAAATAAATGAAAAATCCACAGATATACCCGACTGCAGTAGATGCATAAGTAGCATATCCGGTATTATCTTTTGATTGTCCCGAAGCTCCTGCCCCCGGTTGTAAAAGAGATACATCTGCTTTCACCCCGGCTAATTTCTCCTTGTCAATACCTGCCGCTATCATCCTTTGATCTTCAATCACGTTATTTAACCGACCGGTTATGTACGCATAAGGTCCCAGCCCGAGCTGGTGTTTGGAATAATAGACGAATCCGTCAGGGTTATTCAAATCAAATCGCGGGATGACCAACAGTCCGTTATATCCCGTTTTTTCATACTGCGTTACAAATGTCTGAGGACTTTTATCACCCAGGAAAGTAAAAAACAATTGCTGGCCATCTTTCAATTTACCTGAAAACATGCCGCTTTCATCAATAACGGCGATGTGTTGTGTTTCCTTATTACCTCCCGTTACAAGGAAAATCTGGATCCCGATAAATGCCGCAATGATCAACGGCACCAGCAAGGTTAAAATGATAAACGATTTCTTCTTAACCCTCGAAAGATATTCACGCTGTATGATCAGCCAGGTTTTATGCATAAGTTTCTTTTTAATCAGGCAACAGCTTGTTGAATAAACTGCGATTCATCTTCCCGAGAAGTGGCTTCCACGCATTCAATAAATACTTCGTTGATGCTTGGCAGTATTTCACGGAAATTATGAATAGTATATCCTTTTTGCATGAAATATTGCAGCACCTCATTATTGGACTTTCCTTCCTTTAACTTGATGATCAGGGTTTGTCCCTGCACTTTCTCAATCAGGAAAGATCCCGTTTCCCGCCCGGGAATTTCTTCCGGAATTTCAGCCAGCGTTACGCTGAATTCATGCTTTTTAAAATCCTGTTTGATCTGATCAATGGGTCCGTCTAATATTTTTCTACCTTTATTTACTAAAACAATATTCCGGCAAATCTCTTCCACCTGTTCCATCCTGTGGGTTGAAAAGATAATAGTGGTGCCTTTTTTAGCCAGATCAAAAATCTCTTCCTTAATGATATTGGTATTGATAGGATCCAATCCTGAAAAAGGTTCATCCAGGATCAGCAGATGAGGCTCGTGGAGGATGGTGGAAATAAATTGTACCTTCTGCTGCATTCCTTTACTGAGATCACCCACTTTCTTATTCCACCATGAATATAGTTCAAACTTCTTCACCCAAAACAATGCTTTTTGCCTTGCCTCCGTATAGGACATCCCCCTCAGTTGCGCCAGGTAAAGTATCTGCTCGCCGATTTTCATTTTTTTATATAAACCTCTTTCTTCAGGCATATATCCTATCCGGCTGATATCTTTCGTTGCAATGAAAGGTGCGCCGTTAAATAAAATCTCACCTTCATCAGGATAAAATATACCTGTGATCATGCGCAGCAAAGTCGTCTTGCCTGCCCCATTCGGGCCCAGTAACCCAAAGATATTTCCTTTGGAAATATCAAAACTGATATCGTCCACTGCTTTGTGTGCTTCGAAATATTTTTTCAGATGACGAACAGAAAGTATATTTTTCGCCATGACTTCTTATTAAAAGATGATACAAATAAATCCCCTTCATTTATTATTATATCCGACAAAATCCGGCCAAACCTGGAAAAACCTTGATAAACAACCGTATTCTACTGACCAGGCTTCTGAAACAGATCCTGTATATTTCAATTCAAAAAAACAGCCTGTTACAATAACAGGCCGCCGGGTTATGAAAATTCATACGTTGTACAATCAGAAAGGAAGATCATCTGAGGATTCTTCTGAATCTCCAGGTGCGGGCTCTGCAACACTTCCCTCCCTCGCGGCGGAAACTGATCCCGCTCTTTCGGAACTATCTGTATTACCGGCAGGATCTATCTTCCACGCCTTTAAGTCAGTGTACCACCTCTCGTTAAATTCACGGCTTTCCACATCGAACGAAACCTTTACATTCTGTCCTGCCTGAAGACTGTTTATCTGTGAAGTTAAATCACCCCATGCAGTGAAGCAGATCTTTTTCGGAAAATTACTTTCTGTTTCAATAATGAAACTTCCTTTTTTCCAATCATTTCCTGTTTTTGCACTTTTACCGCTTTGCTCCGGGAGCACCTTTACCACTTTTCCTGTGATTTCTAAAGCCATCTGATACGATTTAAATGTTTAAAATATTTATCTTCAAAGATAACCTTTTTATCTTTTATGAAATAATTTTTCGATAAAAAAATCCAAATTGCTTATCTATCAAAGATATATAAAATTCCATTTGAACAGAAATGAAAATTGATTGCAATAAACAGATAGCCGTAAAGTTATATCACGATGTTTTATCATGCAAAAGCTTATGCAAAAGGAATATATTTCCGGATTCATACTGCGTAAACGCCTTACAGCAAAGGATTGCGGTGATTGTAAGCCAAAGGAGAGCTTATATTCTTATACTTTTCATATAGAAAATTTTTTAAAAAGACAAAAAGAAATATATTTTTTTTTTCAACAATTTCTTAAGAAATTCGCAATTGTCTTTTGAAGAACTTTAAATCATTTTTTGAAAATTCACTCAGAAATCATAAGTAAGCTTTTTCAATCAGACTTCGTCCTTTAACAGAAAAGCAAAAACATTCGCTCAATGACCAACGCACATGACCAGGTTTGGGAAAGATGTCTGAATATCATCAAAGATATTGTAGAATGGCAGCCTTTCAAAACCTGGTTTGAACCGATCAGGCCGGTTCAGCTGAAAGATAATATTTTAACCATTCAGGTACCCAGTCAGTTTTTTTATGAATATCTGGAAGAACATTATGTAGGATTATTAGGTAAAACCATTAAAAGAGAATTAGGAAAAGAAGCCCGCCTTGAATATCGTATTGTCGTGGACGGTAATACAGGCCACACTGATCCGCTGACTATCAATATGCCCACAAGTTTTAAACGTCCCCGTTTGGAGAATGATGTTAATTTTCCCATGGTAATTGATAACCCGGTAAAAAATCCCTTTGTCATTCCGGGGTTAAAACGCGTCCAGATAGAATCACAACTCAATCCGAATTATACCTTTGACTCTTTTATTGAAGGCGAATGTAACCGGGTGGCCAGAAGAGCGGGAAAAACAATTGCTGCCAAGCCGGGTCTTACCTCCTTCAATCCGTTAGTCATTTATGGCGGAGTGGGTTTGGGAAAAACCCACCTGGCGCAGGCCATAGGTAATGAAGTAAAATTGGCTTACCCTTCCAGAGCCGTGCTGTACGTAAGTGCAGAGAAATTTATTAATCAATTCATAGACAGTGTACGCCGCCAGGAGATCAACGACTTTATTCATTTTTATCAACTGATAGAAGTGCTTATCATTGATGACATTCAGTTTTTTGCACGGGCCGAAAAAACACAGGAAGCTTTTTTCTCGATTTTTAATCATTTGCATCAGTCGGGAAAACAACTGATCCTCACTTCAGATAAACCGCCGAAAGACCTGGAAGGACTGCAGGAGAGATTGCTGAGCAGGTTCCGCTGGGGATTAAGCGCCGATCTGCAAATACCCGATTTCGAAACACGCATGGATATTTTAGAAATGAAAATGAAAAGTGACGGAATGGAAATGCCTAAAGAGGTGATTAAATACGTGGCATATAATGTACAGTCCAATATCCGTGAATTGGAAGGCGCCCTCATCTCTCTATTGGCACAATCTTCCTTAAACCGGAAAGAAATTGACCTGGAACTTGCGAAGAAAGTATTGAAATCTTTTATAAAAACATCTTCCCGCGAATTGAATATCGAGACCATTCAAAAAATGGTTTGCGATTATATGAATATTCCCTACGATACGCTCTTGGAAAAAACACGTAAGCGGGAAATCGTGCAGGCACGCCAGATCACTATGTACCTGGCAAAAATGTTCACTAAAAATTCTTTAAAGACTATCGGTGAACATTTCGGCGGCCGCGATCATACTACCGTTATCCATTCATGCCAGACTGTCCGCGACCTGATGGATACGGATACCAGCTTCAAAGACAGTGTAATGGCGCTGCAACAGAAACTCCAACTGGCGACAATGTAAGTGTTGGGAATATTAATTACCTTTGCTGCCCTTTGGTGCAACTTATCTTGTCTCATAAGGATAATCAAGGTGTGCCCCATCATATACGGAGAGGTGCCTGAGTGGCCGAAAGGGCCGGTTTGCTAAACCGTTGTACGGGCTTAAACCTGTACCGAGGGTTCGAATCCCTCCCTCTCCGCCATCGCCCGCCGAAGTTTTAACGAAGGCGGGCTTCTGAATCTAATCAATGACTCATCCATAGTTTTTTGCCAGCGGGCTACGGCGGACGCCGTCCGCTGCATTTTCGCCCGCCGAAGTTTTGCAGCCTCTGCTAAAGCTATGGCTGCTACTAAACGAAGGCGGGCTTCTGAATCTAATCAATGACTCATCCATGGTTTTTTGCCAGCGGGCTACGGCGGACGCCGTCCGCTGCATTTTCGTCCGCCGAAGTTTTGCAGCCTCTGCTAAAGCTATGGCTGCTACTAAACGAAGGCGGGCTCGCTTATATTAATAAAAATTCTTTTCAAATATTCAAAGTGGCAGGCTCCGTCTGACAATATCCGCTTATACATTTTCAAGGGAACAGGATCCAAATGCTGAAAATACCCTCCATTTTCAGTTCTCCTGAACTGCCGTTAAAAAAATACGTCTTTTTACGGATAAAAATAAACTCCGGGTAAGTATTTATACGTAAGGGATTATACCTACTGTATTTTTTTAAAAATACGTCTTTAGACCGATGCGTAAGAATGATCTTTTTCCAAATTTTGACCCTGGGAATGGGGAACATCGTTTCAGACAGCATTACCCTTGAAAATCAGGGATTTTAAACTAAAAACAGCTCTGCTTAAAAATGTCTCATGATGAAAAATTAGCATTGAGAATTGCCGGTTATATCGAGAATAACCCCGGGAAGCCCTTATGTCTTTCTATACTTTCCGAAAAGTTTTATATAAGCAAATATACGATGGAACGAATCTTCAGGACTCAGTTTCATCTGAGTGTTCATCAATTTATTTTAGAAAAAAGATTGCACCAGGCTTATGAACTGATTATAGAAACCGAGTTACCCTTAAAGGAAATAATTTCTATAGTTGGGTTTAAATCCATTACAACCTTCACAAAGGAATTTCGTGAGAGATTCAATATAACCCCTTCTGCCCTAAGAAAGAAAACCTGATCCTTCCTTTTTTGATAAGGAATCTGCCGATTTAATAAGAAATATTCCTTTTTGATAAGGTTTTGTTCTTGGATCAGGGTACCACATCATTGTAACTTTGCTTAAAAGAGTTTAATGATGAGAGACAGAACTAAAAATATTGTTGAAATACTAACTGCTCTATTGATTTGCCTTTTTGTTTATGCCGCAATCAACAAACTCACAGAGTATTCCATGTTTGTTGCGCAGTTGAAGTTTCATCCGCTCTTTAAATATTTTGCCGGATTGTTGGCATGGATTATTCCGGCAGCCGAATTGATAACAACCGGTCTGCTTGTATTTCCCTTAACCAGGAGAACCGGCCTATACACTTCTGCCGCCCTGCTTTCAAGTTTCACCGTTTACTTGATTGTCATGATCTCTACCAATAGTCATTTGCCGTGCAGTTGCGGCGGCATCATCAGCGGATTCACATGGAGACAGCATATTGTTTTTAACCTGGTATTCCTGGCCTTAGCTGTAACAGGAATCCTACTTGATAAACGAAAAGATAAGACCGCTGTAAGCTTTTCGCCTTAAGCATTAGCTTTTGGCCTTTAGCCTTTGGCTTCCGAATGTTCGGAAGGGCTTTCAGCTTTTGGCTTTTGGCTATAAAGATATTGTTGCAACAAACCCGACTGCCAGGGTAAAGGCAGCAGGAAGTAACTGAAAACCTGAGAAAGAGTAGGGCTATTGGTAACTGATTAAAATGGTTTCTTTCTTACTTATTCATTCATCTTTTAAACTTTAAAATCATGAAAAACAAATCAAGATTAATGCTGCCTATCCTGGCTATTATAGCCGGAGTTGCAGCGAGTGCGTTTACAGCAACACCCAAGCACAGAGCCAATGAGTATGTTTACTTTAATACAAGCAACAGTGGTAGCATAAATAATCCTCCCACTGCGGCTCAGCTAAGTTCGTTACATTATACCGGAGAGGATCCAAGTACGGTTTGTAACACTGGGAACGTCCGGTGTTCAGCCGTCTATACTGCTCCATCTCAGCCCGCAATAGGCGCTTCTCCTGTTAGCACCTCAGACTTTGTGTCAATTGATTCGCCAACCGGACATTATAAATAGTCGGGAATTGACCGCTTAGGATTAGGAACAACCGCTATCATCTTTCTACAGATAGCGGTTGTTTATCATTTAATTGGATTAAAATGTTATTTTAGTATTTCTCCGGCTCGTAAAGTACGGTCAACGTTATTAGAAGTATTATCAGTTATTAATAATGTATTAATTCCTTTTTCTGCGACAATATATTTTAACCCATATTTCTCAAGTGCTTTATTAATCGCTCCAAGGTTTTCCAAATCACAATTAATATCCAAATCAATAGGTTCTGTAATGCCTGTTTCATCTATTATCGGCACAGAAGAGAGCTGCATATAATAATTGCGAAGCTTAAATGACAGCCAAGCCAAATAGTTATTTTTGAGGTGAAAATAGAATTTGTTATCGGATTCCTCCGGCTTACCGCCTTTTGTATTAAGCTGAATACTGTTCGATGTTCTAACTAAGACCAGGCATTTCATTTCTTTTTTTACAATTCTACCATACGTTCCATATAGATTCCCAAAATACATATTTAGATCTTTTTGCATAATTTCAAAATCTTTCCATCCAAAAGATGGGGGGACTTTAATTTCATAAGAATAACCATATTTCTTTAACCAATCGACACATTCCCTTCCGCCAAGATAACCCCTTGCAGGCGTATAATCAGTATATACTCCTGAATCCTTTACCCTCAATTCACAAGCTATAGGGAGTGAAAAAATAGAAAATTCGGCTTTACCGGTAAAGGCGGTTTTATACAAGTTTATGATTGGGACATTGATATTGGCAATCCGGGTAGAATCTCCATGGTAATATCCATTGACGCCATCTATATATTTTGTAAGTGTAGAATACCAGAGCACTTTATCTTTGTTTAGATTTGAAATACCCAAACTATCTTTATTAGCCTGATCGGTGAGATTGAAGAAAGGAGAATCCATGCTTACCTTTTTTACAATATCTTTCTCATACTTAAACTCTACAGGTATTCCCTGTATAATCTTTTTTATATTATCAGCAGTTACATCTTCCCCGCCTGTAATTCCTATTACAATTCCATCCTGATTTATCCAGGCAAAATGAGGCAAATAGGCATCCGGGAATAATTTCCTCAGCACATTATCATTTGTAGCTGTTGGGAAGGAAATATGATTTACATTAAACATCTTTTTAAGGAATGAAGTAACTTCAGATTTCTTTTGATAGGTAGAGCCCAAAATCTGAATTCCATGAGAAAATTGCTTTTGCAGCGAATCCATTCTAGGAATCTCTCCAATGCAGGGACTACACCAGTAGGCCCAAAAATCCAATATCAAAAGTTTACCTCTGAAAGCTGAAATATCCGTTACAGAATCTTTATAATTTATTATATCGTGGATTATGATATCAGGACATTTATCACCTACTTTAAGCGGTTTAATAATATCTTGTCCTTTTGTTACCAGGGAAACTGCTATAAACAAGACAGTTCCTATTGACTTAATCATTTTTTTCATTATAGTAATTTTGTATTTTTATTGAATGATATTTTTACCTTACGTTTTGTTGCATATTGCTTAGGCGAATTACCTCATCTGGAATTGGAAGCACATATTCAGGACTGTTTGGCTGCAGTTCATATACAGTACCTTTCAGCGTTCTTTTAAGTACGACAGCAAAAGCTTTATCTTTATTTAATCTTCTTAAATCGCTCCACCTGATTCCTCTGAAGCAAAGCTCTTTTCTTCGTTCCAGGAGTATTGTTGACAGAGCTTCTTGTGCAGTTGCGGCTGTCATCGGAACGAAAGTTCCGGATTTCCAACGCGATTTTAAAAGCATGTTTAAATTATCCATGGCTTTTTCTGAATTACCCTGGCGTGCGTAACATTCTGCCCTGATAAGATAAATCTCATCCGTTGCCAGTCCTCCAAATAATACACCGGATTGCTCATAGCTTCCTCTGTAATTCATATTTCCATTCACATTTCTGAAAAAAATAGTTCTTCTTAAATCATTAGTATCGTATGAATTGTACAAGGAAGAATCCACGTTAAAATCGGACCTCTTAAAAATGGCATAATTTGTCATGCCTGAATAAAAGATTGTCTCATTATTTAGTTTTGGAATAGGATACCTGGCCGCTGTGTCCAATGCGTTATAATCAAGAAGGGCACTAAATAACTGTAAACAAGAATCAGCATATACTAAAGCCCTACTATAATCCCCCATTACAAGATATGTTTTTGCCAACATGGCAAAGGCAGCGGGTTTTGATGGACGCGATTTATAAAGGGGATTAACAGGCAGTAATGTTAAGGATTGCTCCAGATCACTAATCACCTGGTTATACGACTGCTGCACGGTGGCTCTTACTGATTTAATATTTACATCAGCGTTTAGCCTCAGCGGAATGCCAAGATCTGTATTGGCGGTAGTACTGTCATAGGTTTTTGCATATACCTGCAAAAGGTTATAAAATGCAAATGCCCTGAAGAATAATGCACTCCCTTTAATGCCATTCCATTGGGCTACTTCAGAAATTGCAGGTTTTACTTTTTCGATTCCTTCCAATACAACATTTGCATTAAATACCTGATGGTAAGATATATCCCAATCGCCTACATCCTGGGAACCATGATAAATATCTTTGTCCCATATATATGCATATTTTTCCTGGTTGGTATAGAGAGCATCCCAACCCTCATCGGAAATATTAAAATCAGCAGAACAGATTTCGCCCAAAGCGGGTTGTCCGATATTAAAGATTGCACTGCTATTATCAAGAATAGCTTGATAATCTTCAATTGTTGAAGGAACGACTAAGCTTAACTGAGGCTTTACATCAAGCCATCCCTTACTACAGGAAGATGTTACCAGCAGAATAAAAAAAGATATAATTTGAAATTTTGTTTTCATTGTTTACATTTTAAAAAATTAAAAATCAGCTTTGATACCCAATGATATGCTTCTTGACGGAGGAATACCGCCTAAAGGATAATCGGGATCCAATCCCTCGTGATTAGCTTTCCAGATTATTCCTATGTTATTGGCATACATATATATCTGCAGGAGATTTATGGGGATGTAGCGATGGATAACCGGGTGAAATGTGTAACTTAAGCTAATATCTTTAAACCGGATATTATCTCCTTTATCAATCAACACATCTGATTCGGAATAAAAATTATCCCGATTATTATCGGCAGGGTATATCATTGAGGGAACATTTGTTCGTTTTTCATCACCGGGATTTTGCCAGCGTTTTATAAAATCCCTGTTACCTTGCCATGAATAAAAAAGGTTGTAATAATTGACGGATGATCTCCTGAAATAATAGCCCAATTCATATCCTATAGTTGCTGAAAGTGTAAAATTTTCCCAGGAAAAAGTATTACTGAGCCCTCCAAACCATGTGGGGCGTGCAGGACCATTATAAACAATATCGCTATTATTCTCAGGATATAACAATGTTCCATAATCCTCGCTCAGTTTACCATCCACATAGCCTCTCGGATTTCCATTGGCAGGATCCAGCCCTCCCCACTTGAGACTATATATTCCATACACCGGTTTCCCCACCATTGGGCTACCTGACAAAACCTCATAAGCAGGTACCTTCACCTCATAATGTGTTATTTTATCTGTCACATGACTAAGCAGGAATTGCGTTGACCATTTAAACCCTTTATTTATGTTTCTTGAATTAATCACTATATCCATCCCGCCTCCTTTCATGCCGGCAAAGTTTCCTGTCAATTGAGTAACTCCTGTGGTAGGATCCATTGGAGCATCGCCAATTAAA
>SCQT01000243.1 GCA_004322015.1 Chitinophagaceae bacterium | reverse complement strand
ATTTAATATAGCAAATAAATAAGGTAAACTATGAATCTTTTAAAGGAAACAGGAAAAGCCGTCTTAGTCTCTTTCCTCTCAATGACTTCGCTGGAACTTAATGCACAGACAAAAGTTACTATTGACTGGCATCAGACCGTTACCACCTCGAAAACGACACCTACGCTTCAGGTGGTGTACAATCCCATGTTAAATAGAAATTCACCTATTCATGACGGGACTTTCAAAGCATTGAAAGAGTTAGGCGCTGATTATGTCCGCTTTGTGCCCTGGTTCCCGTATCCCCATGCGGCTGTAGCTGAATTAAAACCACCCACTAAAGATTCTACATTTTGGAATTTTTCCCACGTTGATCCGGTGATGGAAGATCTGATGAAAGCGACAGAAGGACATACGGTGATTATTAATTTCAGCACCATTCCTGACTGGATGTTCAAAACACATAAATTAGTTGATTATCCTGCTGATCCTAATCAGGTATTCTGGTCTTATAACGAAGGAACGGAATTGAGAGACACTACTTTAAAAGAGGTGACGGATTATTATACGCGGTTATTTAGCTGGTACACCAAAGGCGGCTTCACAGATGAATTGGGTAAGTATCACCATTCGGGGTATCATTATGAAATACCTTACTGGGAAATCCTGAATGAAGTGGATTTTGAGCATAGTATGTCCCCTCAATTATATACGCGGATATATGACGCAGTCGCCTCGGCATTGAAAGAGGTTTCACCGCATACTCAATTTGTAGGAATGGCGCTCGGTTCTGAGGATAACCCGGCATGGTTTACTTATTTCCTTGATCATAAAAATCATACTGGAGGTATTTTGCCTGAATGGATCTCTTACCATTTCTATGGTACGTTAGACAGTGCAAGCCAGCCTATACAGGATTACCAGTATTCTTTCTTCAAACAGGCAGACAACTTCCTGACTAAAGTCAGGTATATAGAAAGTATCAGAAAACTTTTGTCACCGGAAACCCGCAGTGATCTGGACGAGTTAGGTAATATTCTCGGCGATCAACAGGGGAAAAATATAGTTCCCGCGTATTGGAATTTATCCGGAGCCATGTATGCTTATTTATATGTGGAATTGGCCAAAATGGGAATTGATGTGGCAGGGGAATCCCAATTGGTGGGCTACCCTACGCAATATCCTTCCGTCAGCATGATGGATTGGGAAACGGCTAAACCGAATGCAAGATATTGGGTTCTGAAATTAATAAAAGATAATTTCGGTCCGGGAGATAAATTAGCGGCTACAGGTATAAATACAGGTGATGTAACTGCACAGGCTTTTATTACAAAAAAGGAGGAAAAGCTTTTATTGATCAATAAAAGAAATAAAAAGATAACTGTTGAACTGCCATCAGGAATGAGAGATGGACAAATACAATTTGTAGATGTATCTACGGGTGAAAATCCGCCGGCAAAAAAACGATTGAACAATAGCCGCATCATCCTTAACCCTTTTTCAGTAATGGTTGTCCAATTTATAAACCAATGAAGACAAGATTATTAATACTTCCCTTCATTTTAATGTGTGGCTTTCATATATTGTATGCACAGGAGACAGTTACCCCTTATCATACTGCCATTCCTTCAAATATTATTCCAAAAGGATTAGGTGTAAATATTCATTTTACGGATGCTAAGCCGGGTGAGATGCAAATGTTAGCTGAAGCTGGTTTTCATTGGGTAAGGATGGATTTTTTCTGGAGCAATATAGAGAAAAAGAGAGGTGTGTATGATTTTACTGCGTATGATCATTTAGTATCCTCTTTGCACAAGTATCATCTTAAGGCTATCTTCATTTTGGATTATGGTAATCCGTTGTATGATAATGGCATGTCACCCCATGGCCCGGATGCGATCAAAGCTTTTGCCAAATGGGCGGCAGCTTCCGTAAAACATTTTGCAGGAAATAATTTCTTATGGGAAATGTGGAACGAACCGAATATCGGCTTCTGGAAACCCAAGCCCGATGTAAATGAGTACATCCACCTGGCTCTTGCGACCGGTAAAGCCATTAAAAAAGCTACTCCGGATGAAGCATTTATCGGTCCGGCTACTTCAGGTATAGCGCTTGATTTTTTAAAATCATGCTTTCAGGCAGGCTTATTGCAATATTGGGATGCCGTTTCTTTACATCCTTATCGTCAATTAAATCCCGAAACAGCAGTTAAAGATTATCAGGCGGTCCGTCGGTTAATCGGAAAGTATGCGCCCCCGGGGAAATCAATTCCGGTAATCTCCGGCGAATGGGGTTATTCTGCGGCATGGAAGGGCTTTGATGCGGAAAAGCAAGGTAGTATGCTTGCGAGAGAATTTCTGACTAACTTAAGTGCTGGCATTCCCCTTTCCATCTGGTACGACTGGCACAATGATGGCGATAATACAAAAGATGCGGAAGATAATTTCGGAACAGTGAACTACGTATATCATCCAACCGGAAACCCCGTTTATGATATTAAGCCGGCTTATTTAGCTGCTAAAACGCTGATGCACGCTTTGGATGGATTTCATTTTGAAAAAAGATTACCTGTAAATAATAATGCGGATTATGTTTTATTATTTAAAAAAAGGAAGAATATTTGTTATACCGTATGGACAACAGAACAAGCGCATATTATTTCATTGATTATGAAATCAAAAAAATACAGGTTATTGGGTTATACAGGAAATGAATCAGGTATAAAAAAAATATCTGGAAAAACTATTGAAATAATGCTTACGAATACACCTCAATACTTGATCTGGTGAAAATAGACCTGTTAAATAATAAGTTTTTATGAAACGATATTCTTTTAAAATGAAATTAAAGCCAGGCTGTGCACAAGAATATAAAAGAAGGCATGAAAATATCTGGCCGGAGTTGAAACAATTATTATCAAATGTGGGAATACAAGATTATAGCATTTATGTGGATAAGGAATCACATACTTTATTTGCCACACAAAAATTATCTGATAGCTTTGACGGAGAAAAATTATCAGAACATCCTTTGATGAAAAAGTGGTGGAAATATATGGCCGATCTGATGGAAACGAATGCGGATTATTCTCCGGTATGTACGGAATTGAAAGAGATGTTTTATATGGAATAAATTTAATTCTTAATTTGGTATTTTGGAAGGTGTTTATCAAAAAGTCTTTTAACTTTTAAAGAATAATATTGCATGCGCTTTAAAAATATTATATACATTACCGGAGGGATTTTATTCACACTATTGCATTTCACTTATGCTCAGGACGCATCAGTCAATCCCAGGCTATTGCACGGCGGCTGGAACGCCCGGTGGATTACCTGTCCGGATGTGCCGGCAAGAGCATATGGCGTGTATCATTTCCGAAAAATCTTTAATTTAAAAACAAAGCCTGAACATTTTATTATTCATGTGTCGGCAGATAACCGGTATGATTTGTATGTGAATGGAAATCTGGTGGGCAGAGGTCCTGCCAGGAGCAGTTTATACAACTGGAATTTTGGCTCTTACGACATTGCACCTTATTTGCATGCAGGGAAGAATATATTGGCTGCGTTGGTTTGGAATATGGCAGAATATGCTCCGGTGGCGCAGATCAGTAACCAAACGGGCTTTTTGTTGCAGGGTGATGAAAAAGAAGAGGGAATTGCCAATACCAATTCTTCTTGGAAAGTGATTCATGATACGGCTTATACTCCCTGTGCTTTGAATACCGGTTCGGTATTGCACAGTTATTTTGTAACCGGACCGGGAGATGAGGTGCAGGGAAAAGACTATCCCTGGGGATGGGAAGATATAAACTATCATGATGATCAATGGTTGCCTGCAAAAGAATTGCATACACCTGTTGTCACCAGGGGCTACGGCACTGACAATTTGTGGACGATGATGCCACGCAGCATTCCGCAAATGGAGGAAAAGCAACAGCGGTTTGCCGTGGTACGTCGTTCTGCAGGTGTTAAAACAGATGGGGCTTTTCTACAAGGAGATCATCCGCTGATTATTCCAGCTCATACACACGATTCTATTCTGATAGATCAGTCTTTCGAAACGGTGGGTTATCCTGTGCTGAAAGTAAGCGGAGGCAAAGGCGCGGGAATTAAAATAACTTATGCAGAGGCTTTATTTAATAAGAACGGTCAAAAAGGGAACCGTAATGATATTGAAGGAAAGACCATCAAAGGATTATTTGATATTTTTTACCCGGATGGAGGAAAGAATCGTGTATTCAGCCCATTGTGGATACGGACCTGGCGTTATGTGCAATTAAATATTCAGACCGGTGATGAACCTCTGACGATCAATGATTTTTATGGAGTCTATTCCACTTATCCTTTTGTGCACAAGGCTACTTTTAGCAGTAATGATCCCTCCCTGGAAAAGATATGGGAGACCGGTTGGCGCACAGCCAGGTTATGCGCAGGCGAAACTTATTTCGATTGTCCTTACTATGAACAATTGCAATATGAAGCTGATACGCGTATTCAGACCCTCATTTCATTATATAATACCGGCGATGACCGTTTGATGCGGAAAGCCATTAACGACTTTTATAATTCCCGTGTTCCGGAAGGATTAACGCAAGGGCGTTTTCCAAGCAGCCGGTTGCAGGTTATCCCGACATTTTCTTTGTTTTGGATATCTATGTTGTATGATTACTGGATGAATTGTCCTGATCCAGAATTCCTGACTAAGTACTTAGATGCCGCTAACATCATTTTAAAATGGTATGAACGGCATATTGACAGCAGCTATGATATGCTTGGTCCAATGGATTGGTGGAGTTTTGTGGATTGGGATGAAGCTTTCCCCGGGGGAGTTCCAGACGGTGCTGCAGATGGCCATTCCTCCGTTATTACCCTGCAATATGTTTATACGCTGCAACAGGCTTCTAAGATATTCAGCTATTTTGGGAGAAAAGAATTGGCTGAGCATTATATGACCTTGGCTGATCAATTGGCAAAGAGTACTTATCAGCATTGTTTTGATAGGCAACGGATGGAAATGGCAAATACACCTGAGAAGAAAAAATTCAGCCAGCATGCAGGGATCATGGGGATTTTGACGGGTGCCATTCCTGCAGATGAACAGAAAACAGTGATGAAAAATATTCTGCATGATTCAACCTTAAGCCAGGCCACCTTTTATTACAGGTTTTACCTCACCCGTGCGATGGTCAAAGCAGGTATGGGTAATTTGTATTATTCACAATTAACTCCCTGGCGGGATATGTTAAAAATCGGATTAACCACGTTTGCTGAAAAGCCTGAGCCTACGCGTTCCGATTGTCATGGCTGGTCGGCAAGTCCCGAATATGATTTCCTTGCCACCATCTGCGGTATCATGCCGGATGCGCCCGGATTTCAGAAGGTTATAATAGAACCTCATTTGGGGGAATTAAAAGAGGTGAATGCTTCTATGCCTTTAACAGGGAAAGACGGGAAGGCAAGGGGGATGATTCTTGTTCATCTGAAACGAACGGACAAAAATCAGATAATGGCCAAGATAACTTTACCAAAAGATGTAACAGGTAGATTTATCTGGAATACTAAAGAAATAAAATTACACGAAGGAAAACAAGAGATAGTGGTCAGGTAAAATTTGGTAATATTTATTTGTGCCTGATTTGCTGATGTCTGATTGTAGGATTATAGTGATTAGCAAATATCAGAGATCGGCAAATCAACGATCGAAAAATGAATAATAATATGAGAATTGGATTATTTGGCATCGGATTGGAAGCCTACTGGAGACAGTTTGATGGGTTGAAAGAGAGGCTGGAAGGTTATCTTCAGACGGTTCATCGGAAATTGTCGGCAATTCATCCTGAGATAGTAGATGCCGGATTGGTAGATACGGCGGATAAAGCATTCGATGCAGGGAGGCTTTTCAAAGAAAAGGATGTGGACATTATTTTTCTTTATGTGACTACTTATGCTTTGTCATCTACAGTTCTGCCTGTGGTACAAAGAGCAAAAGTTCCTGTAATTATTTTAAATCTTTCCCCTGAAGCTGCCATAGATTATAGAGCGTTTAATGGGATGAAAGACAGCACCAAGATGACCGGTGAATGGCTGGCCTATTGTGGAGCCTGTCCCGTTCCTGAAATTGCCAATGTGTTTAGACGGACAGGGATAAAATTCCATCAGGTAACCGGCATGTTAACAGAAGATGAGAAATGCTGGGATGAAATTAAAGAATGGGTTGAAGCAGCTAAGGTGGCAGGTATGATGTGTTATAACAGGCTGGGTTGCATGGGACATTATTATAGCGGCATGCTGGATATTTATACGGATTTAACTTTACAATATAAGTATTTTAGAGGTCATATTGAGCTGATCGAAGTGGATGAACTGACTGGTATCCGCAAGACCATTGCTCAAAAAGAAATACAAGAACGTGTGGATCTTTTTTATAGCACATTCGATGTACAAAAAGATTGCTCAGGGGAGGAAATGGAAAGGGCCGCAAGGACTTCCGTAGCATTGGATATATTGGTTGAAAAGTATAAGCTGGGATCGTTGACGTATTATTATAAAGGAACAGGACATAATGAAAATGAGGATACCATAAGCTCTGTCATTCTGGGAAATTCTCTGTTAACTGCCCGTCATATTCCTGTGGCCGGTGAATATGAAATAAAAAACGTACAGGCGATGAAGATCATGGACAGTTTTGGCTATGGAGGATCATTTACCGAATATTATGCGATGGATTTTACTGATGATGTGGTATTGATGGGACATGACGGGCCCGGGCATATCGCCATAGCGGAGGGAAAAACTAAAGTACGGCCCCTGCGGGTTTATCATGGAAAAGTGGGTAAAGGATTGTCTGTGGAAATGTCTGTCAGGCATGGACCTGTTACTTTACTTTCTGTAGCGGAAACAGGTGATGGCAGATTGAGGCTGCTGACAGCAGAAGGAGAATCCGTCCCCGGTCCCATTTTGGAAATAGGCAATACTAACAGCCGCTATCAGTTCTCTTGTGGCGCCCGGAATTTTGTCAGCGAATGGAATAGTAATGGCCCTGCACATCACTGTGCAGTAGGTATAGGACATATCAGTTCTAAGATTAAGAAATTAGGTGAATTGCTGGAAATGGAAGTGGTGAAGGTGTGCTGAGGAGGGGATACTTTATTCCCACTTGTAAGCTTCTACTATAGTATGGCATGTCCATTCTGATTCGTCCGTCAGATTTTCTAATCCGTCAAATGTATCATCTTCAGGTGCTTGCCCTGCAGCAATCGCTTTTTTGAAAAGTGCATCCCATTCTTCTATTGGGGAACAGTTGTCTTTTCTTCAGATTGAATGAACAGTCCTTTTTTGGATGGGCGAATGATCACTTTTTCTCCCAGTCCTTTTAGAAGCTTTTTAGGAATTCTGATCCCCTGAGAATTCCCGATGCGAATGATATGTGTATGATAAGCATTGTCCATGTTACATGGATAAGAAAAATGTAATTACTATGTAAGCACCAAACACCAAAGGGTGCATCCCAGATTTTCGCATCTTTGCATGTAGGGGCTTCAATACCCGGGACCAGGGAAGAGATGATTAAGTTCGAACAACCTCACATTTTTTTAATACTCATCAAAGAAGCGTTGGCCAGAAAAATCAGTCTCTACGGCCGTAGAGATGCGGTGGGCTTTGCGGGTGGAAGCTTTGATTTTTCTA
>SCQT01000021.1 GCA_004322015.1 Chitinophagaceae bacterium | reverse complement strand
ATCCAGGTGAGTTCTAATTTTTGTAATTTATTATCGGACATCGTTGTTTTAGTTTCAGTCTTTTTAAATAACGGCATTATATTTTCCAAATCAGTTCCCTTTCATAATATTGCACCACCCATTGCACTATCTATTGCACCACTTATTGCACTACCAAAATTGCAATATTCATATTTCCGTCAATACCTTCCAATAACCCCCTTTTGCAGGGCCTACGCGTTCAATAATACTTTTTTTTCTCAAAGCATCTAATCGTTTCCTCAATGCTGAAACATTGATAGATAAGGCTTCCGCCATAGCTTCTCTACTTATGGAAGGATTATTTTTGATTAAATCATATACTTCTTTTTGACGTTCAGTTATTATTTTCTGGCCACCTTTCTGGCCACCCTTCTGGCCACCTTTCTGGCCACCTATATCTATCGGCGCTTCATTTTGTTCTTGTAAATAAAAAGTGGCTTTCAGCGAATCAAAAGTGGCTTCAAATTTTGGCTTTGACCCGGTAAAAGACTTCCAACCCTTAATCATTTTATCAAATCCATAACCGCCATTTTCGGCTAAACGCGCCACGCGGAACAGTTTGGCAATAATCCCGTTTCTCGGAATGGATATATCTTCCCGCATAATAGTTGCCAAAGGCTTCGGCAAACCGCCGGGGTTAAAAAATTCTATACGGTTAGTAAAAACTCTGATCCTCGGTTTAGCAGGACTAAAATAATCGGTATGCATCAAAAGATTTACCAGGGCTTCGCGCAAAGCTTCCAATTGCGGATAGTCTTCCGCCGCAAATCCTTCAGCGCTTAGTTTAAACGGCAAATCCAATGAACGGCGCAAACGGTCGAAGAGTGCAAAAAAATATTGCCAGATATTCTCCTGTTCTTCCAGTCGAAAAGTATATCGCGGATTAGCAGAAGCATAATCCGTTGCCGGTATTTCAAAATAATCAATCCTGAAATCAGTGAAAACGGATTGAATGGCGTCATTATTCCCCAGAAATAGTAAGCCGCTGTAGGTGAGTCTTCCTTTGTCTGTAATTCTTAATTTTTCAAAAAGATCTTTATTGGTAAGCCGGTTATATGGTTGCGCCGGATTAATTCTTTGCACATATTCCCGGTATTGCTCAACGGAAGGTTTGTGCAGGTCTTTCACAGCATATCCATCAATCACTTTATCCGTTTGTGTCCCGAATGCCTGATCGCGGAACATGGCATCAATTTCTTCCTTGGTTGCCCTTTGATCGCCACTGGCTGTACGTACAAACGTATTAGAAAGCGTATTATAATAAACGGGCTTTTTATTGGAAAGCGGAATATAAAATGCCAGCAGGATACCCTCGGAAAAATTATATTTTTTGCATACCGGGCGAATCTTCACATTGAATTTTTCACCACGAAGCGTATTGGTGAAATCCTGTTCCATTTTGTCAGGCGAGGACAATCCCTTAATATGAAACTGTTTACCTTGTTGTTGTACTCCCAGAATAATCCAGCCTCCCGCCGTATTAGAAAAGGCGCTTACCGTTTCCCAAATATTCTTAGGAAGTCCGCCTGATGCGTCTTTCACCTCAAAGTCTTCCCACTCAATATCCACTAATTTCCGTACCAGTTCCTGTTTGTTCATTATCTCATTTCCCATTGAATGGTAAATAAATTTTTAATCTCAATGTGTTGTTTTAAACGTTGTTCAATGCTATCCAATACGCCGTCCTTCTTTTTATCAATTTCATCCTGTGCCACGAACAAAGAACGGCGTTTTTCACTTCTTTTTTTATCTAAATCTTTCACTTTTCGCTGAGCAGCTACCTTTTCTTCCAGAACGATCATTTTCCTTGCTTCTGCTTTCAGCAGCTTGATCTCCGCATCCAGATCTTCAATTTCTTTTTGCAGGCTGATCTTCATATCCTCCGCCCATTGATCTAATTTATCAATTTCTTCATCGAAGAAATTTCTGTTTCGTAAGCCGATTTCTTCCAACACTTTCTCCTGCTCCTGTTGGTTAATATCTGTGAAAGCGCTTTGCACTTCCTGCGGAATATACAAGCCGTCTCCTTCTTCCGCCGATAGGGAGAAAAAGCGGGTGGATGTTTCGGCATCAATCATTTCATCGTCTTCTGTGAAGTTGGCAGTAATTAAACGATCCTCTTCTTCAAAGGAACTGATAGATAAAAGGGATAATTGAAGCCATCCCTTTTTCCCTACAAAGTTTTTCAAAGCCGAAATATTGGTTGGCGTATGAGTATAATCAAAAACAATTTTCTTCACCGGCGTAGGTATCTGGATACATGCCTGAAGGACACGCCGGGCAAGCGGGTGTCCCACCCGGTAGATATTGGTATCGTCCGGAATGGAGACGCCGGTTCGCTTTTCTCCGTTGGAAGAACGCAAAATGATATAGGGTCCGGGATTTATTTTTTCTCCATCAAAAGGATTGTTTTTTAGCGTAAAAGAATACCCTTCGTTGTTAAATATGGCATCCTGTTTCAAATAGAATTGTGTTACGTCCCAAAGGTTTTGTTCAAAACGGGAAAGATACTCTTTGCAGTATATCTTATTATAGCGTAACTTTTCTCGGACTTCTTCGTCCACATTCTCTAAAAGCTTTTTCCTCGCATTTTCCATCCTCTCAGAGATATTCGCCTGCAACTCCTGTTGAAGCAAGTCGAAAGCCTGTTGGATACTTTTGGTATCCCGACATTCATTATAAATTTTAGCAATTCGTTTTTCAAAATCCACACCGCTTCCAATCGTTCCCAATACTTCATCGCTTGCGCCGAAAACACCGCCAAAAAGTTTAAACTTTTCATCCAACAGTTCATATACTCTTTGGTCAGCGGCATTTGCTTTGTTTAAAAAATTAATAACCACCACATCAAACTTTTGCCCGTACCGGTGACACCGTCCGATGCGTTGCTCAATTCGTTGTGGGTTCCACGGCAGATCGTAATTGACAACCAGGGAACAAAACTGCAGGTTGATACCTTCTGCAGCGGCCTCTGTTGCTATCATAATAGTGGCCTCATCGCGAAAATAATCCACTAAAGCGGCTTTCTTATCGGCAGTGGCTGATCCGGAAATTCGATCGGTTCCCGCATGTTTTTTAAGCCAGTCTTTAAATATTTTCTTTGATTCCGGATCTGTGTTTGTGCCATTAAACAACATCACCTTTCCGGTATAGGGGCTTTTCGATGCTGATAATAAATGATAGATGAATTCCTGTGTCCTTCTGGATTCAGTAAAAATGATGGCTCTTTTGTTTGCCCCCAATTGCAATAACTTCTCGAAACCCTTATTTAAAGCAGTAAATAATTTTTCGGCTTTGGTATTTTTTTTAATAACAGACGCCAGGTCCCGAAACCTTTTCAGTTCCGCAATTTCTTCCCTGATCCCTTCTAAATCTTCCGTTGAAAGCGGTTGCTTTTTATCAGCTTTTGCAACTCCTGTTTCTTCATCCTGTTCTTCCTCCTCCTCTATCCATTCATCTTCAATTTCAGGTAAAGCTTCAAAATCAGATTCTAAGTCTTTTTCTAAATGATTTTCGCTGATCAACTTTTCCAAACGACTAATCAATGAAACTAAAGTTCCGTGAATGGCATAGGTGGAAGAAGCTAATAGTTTACGCATAATTAAGGTCATCAACTGACGCTGGCTGACCGGAAGCGCGTATAATTTGGGCTGTTGCAGATAGTCCGAAACCCAATCGTACAGTTGTTGTTCTTCCTTACTGGGGAAGAATTCTTCCACGATAGCTTTCCGTTCGGTAAAATTCACGTATTCCAAAACCTGCCTTCGGAGTGTTCGCTGACACATCGGTTGCAGTCGTTCCCGTAATTCTTCATAATGTTGCTGGTCTATCTGGTGAGAATATTTAGCTTTAAAACTTTTAATATCTCCAAAAGAATAATCATCTATAATGCTGACCAATCCGTATAATTCCAGAATAGAATTTTGTAATGGGGTGGCTGTTAAAAGTATCTTTCTGCGTTCCTGAAGAACATTTTTAATGGCATTGGCAATTTTGCTGGAAGGTTTATACACGTTTCGCAGGCGATGCGCCTCATCAATAATGACCAGATCCCATTCCACTTTTTCAATATAAGCAGCCTTTTTACTCGCAAACTGATAAGAACAAATGACGATTTCATCCTTCTGAATAAACGGGTTGAGGTTGCCTTCTTTTATATATTGATTGAATGATTTTGTTTCCAAAATAATGGAAGGCAGGAAAAATTTATCGGAGAGCTCCTGATTCCATTGTTTCCGTAAATTGGAGGGAACAATGATTAATAGTTGCCTTTTTCTTTCCGCCCATTGTTGAGAAAGTACAATGCCAGCCTCAATAGTTTTACCGAGACCGACCTCATCGGCAAGAATGGCACCCTTGGAAAGTGGCGACTTGAAGGCAAAGAGGGCGGCATCCACCTGGTGCGGATTCAGATCTACCTGCGCATCCTGCAGAGAGGCAGTGAGTTTGTCAAGATCCGCAGAAGATTTTCTATTCGTTAACTCGCATGCAAAATATTTGGCATGGTAGCGCGTGATATCCATTTCAGGTTAAAATTGTTTGGATAGGTCAAATGTAATATTTTTTCATAATGGGATAATCCCTCTTTACAGGGGGAGTTACTCCTTACCTTCGCCCTGTCTTCGCCCTACCTTCGCCCTACATAGTGGCTATGAATGGCTATGAATGGCCATTTATCGAATCTTAATTTACGAAACCGCTCTTTAATTCCCTAATTTTACCGCCTTAAAAACAGGCAATGCAACAAGCTTATATCATAGATGCTATCCGTACACCTATTGGACGATACGGTGGAACATTAAGCGCTATCCGTCCGGATGATATGCTGGCTTGGGTATGCAAAACATTAATGGAAAGAAATCCTTCTGTCCCATTGGATGCGATTGAGGATGTGATAGCCGGCGATGCGAATCAGGCGGGAGAAGATAACCGGAACGTAGCCCGTATGGCGGCTTTATTGGCAGGGTTTCCGGTCTCGGTAGCGGGAAATACGGTAAACAGGCTCTGTGCCTCCGGGCTGCAGGCAGTAATGGATGCCTCGCGGGCTGTCATGTGCGGGGAAGGAATGGTTTACCTGGCAGGCGGCGTGGAAAGCATGACCCGCGCACCCTGGGTGATGGCTAAGTCAGAAGGCCCGTTTAATCGCAAGCCTCAGCTATTTGATTCGACTATCGGCTGGCGTTTTCCCAACAAAAAGCTGACAGACCGGTATTTCCCCTATTCTATGGGTGAAACAGCAGAAAATGTGGCTCGTCAATGGAAAATTTCCAGGGAAGAACAGGATGCTTTTGCCTTGCAAAGCCAGGAAAAATATTGGGAGGCATTAAATGGAAATAAATGGGAAGAGGAAATCGTTCCTGTAGAAATCACTCCTAATAAGCAGGAGAAAAAGATCATGTCCGAGGATGAGCATCCCCGGCATACGAGTATGGAAAAATTAGCGGGCTTGAAACCCGCTTTTGTCAGGGAGGGGACTGTGACTGCCGGCAATTCCTCGGGGATCAATGACGGAGCGGCTGCTTTGCTGGTCGTTTCCGAAGAAGCCCTGAACAAGTTTGATCTTAAACCTTTGGCGAAAGTAGTGTCAATGGCAATAGCCGGTGTGGATCCTGCTATAATGGGAATGGGTCCTGTGGCAGCCACTAAAAAAGCATTGCAACGTGCAGAACTGCACGTGCAGGATCTGGATTTAATAGAACTGAATGAAGCTTTTGCTTCCCAATCGCTTGCCTGCATTCGCGACCTGGGATTGGATATGAACAGGGTCAATGTAAACGGGGGGGCCATTGCCCTGGGCCATCCTTTGGGATGCAGCGGAGCACGAATACTTACTACCCTGCTTCATGAAATGAAGAGAAGGGCACATGTGAAATACGGCTTAGCCACGATGTGCGTAGGTGTGGGTCAGGGAGCTGCCATGATCGTGGAGAAGGTATCCTGAACCGGAAGCAATTTCCGATTGGGTTTTCATAAAAAGCTTATTCATGTGTTCTTTCTGATATGACAGTTGCATTGTGCCAGCGTTCATCCAGTGTTTTGAATTCATCCAGCTCTTTTTGGGAAAAAGTTTTATCTGTAAGCTCGTGCAGATCAGGTTGCCCCGCATTTACCCAGGCTGTGTACCAGAGAGAAGCCACTGCATGAATGGCACGCGACATTCTGCGGGCTACCATTCCATTCATTTGTTGATTGTAAGCAGTCACAAACGCAGGTGAGAAAGTACGAACGATCCGGCTATTCCGATTTACATAAGCATATACTTCTGAAGAAGAAAAATCCTGTAACAGCCGCCTCTCAATCTGTAAAACGCTGTCCGCTGCAGGTGCGCTTTCCAACACTATTTCCCAAATATAATTCCCGGGATGATCAACAAATTCCGCTTTCCCTGTCCAATAATTAAAAGTGGTATCAGCTAACAACTCGGGGATATTGGACTCCCACAGTGCATGAATGCCCTCCTGTCCGGTAAGTTGCCCGTTATAATTGGAATTGGCATGCAAGGGTACGCAGGCATCCGCCACATAATGACCGAGATAAGCAGACCATTTTAAAATAGCCGCCTGATTTTTATCCCTGAAGGCATTTTCCAAGCGGTAATACACCTGTAAAGCATACCAGGGCACAATGCCATAATTCATTAAAGTATCTCTGGAAAATTGTAGCAGCGCGTCATTCCATTTCCTGGGTAAATTATCCCAGGGATAAATCCCATAATGATCTATATCAATAAAATGGTGTGAGCCTTCTTCTTTCAAGACATAGCGCAGCTTATCAGGGTCAGTGGCATGTTCAGTAATAAACTCGATATGGGGCTTATACAGCCGCATCATCTGCGGAGGCAAAGTAAATACCGCCAGCCTATTAATACGGCGATGCGCAAAGAATCCCCATGCCATTGATTTTTTTACAGGGAACGCCAGCAGCACAGGGATCCCTGCGATCAGGAACAAGACATTTCGTAGTTTCATTCAAAAGGTTTAAATCATTTTCAAAGATAAGGTATATCGTAGTATCAGGCTTTCTTTGTTTTTTTCTTCTTCCTGGCCCTTTTGAGTGACGAAACATCCGACTGATGCTCGGGGATGCCAATTCCAGCCACGCCTCCCGATACGGCGAATTTCATGGCGCTTGCGGCAGAGATATTATCCAAAGTGGTTATTTTGGAAGATAACACAAAATATACTTTACCGCTTATGGCCAGCGACATTGGCACATATACAGCCACGGTATTTTTTAATCCGAAATCGCTTACGTCATCTTGCGTGATAAATCCAAGTTCCCATACTTCATCTGAGTAAATATGTGCCAGTACCGGACGATCAAATTTTTTCTTCTGCCCGATCAACGAATCAAAAACTTCTTTAAGTGAAGAATACAGGAATTTGATCACCGGTATTTTTTCCAGCAAGCGTTCAAATAAATCAAATAATCTCCCTAAGAAGAATATAGAAGAGAGATAACCGATCAGCGTAACCCCCACAAGTATGATAAGCACGCCCACCCCCGGTATGATCCCGTGATGCGGGAACTTGACCTGGATAAGACTGTCTAATTTATCAAAGATCAGTTCCAGGACATAAAAGGTGAAGAATATGGGAGCCACCACTAAAATCCCCTGGAAAAAATGTTGAACAATGTGCAGGTTTTTGAATTTTTTTTTCATAGTATATGAATTGGTTCTCATGAAAAGATTTTCTTAAATTCAGATAATTTATAATTCAATCAGGCTATGCAAAATTAAGATTAAATCCAGGACTTATTTTTCATCAGGTGCATCCCCGCCATGCCTCAATTTAGGGATTCATGTGAACTTGAATTTTAGGTTAAATAAAACGATGTCTTTAAATTTCTTTTAACGCTTACTTATATATTCAAAAATCCTGCCCCATGAAAACATTTTCCCAAAAACTCCTACCTTCACAGCCGGTAATGAGAATACTGTCCTCAATAATGTTTATGCTGGTCATGGTGTTGCAATTAGCGCCATGTGCTGATTTATATGCCTCCAACAGAAGCCAGCAACAAGAGATTATCGTGAATGCAGCAACCCATCATCAGGACAAGCACGATGTATGCAGCCCTTTTTGTTATTGTGCATGCTGTGCGGTCCCGGTCGTAGTCAATACACCGATAAATTTCGTTCCTGATTCACCGACCTGTTTTGCTGTTTGTGTGACACATTTACCCGGGAAATATATAGATGTAAGTCTTCCTGTCTGGCAACCTCCGCAGTTGCTTTCATGACATTTTCCTGTCATACATGCTGACACAGTGTGTATGCTTATTTCCATTAATTATTCATTTATTTTTTATCAATGACATGACTAAAGATTCATGATCATTTGATAAGAAGCATCAAATGAGATATCGCTCGTTTTAATCTTCCCCATTATCAGGAGGATAATCCATTGGATATTTTTTAATTCAAACAAATATGCTAAACAGGATCATTCAGTTCTCAATCAAAAATAAACTGATCATTGGTTTATTCACGCTTGGATTAATCATCTGGGGTGTTTATTCGCTGACCAGATTGCCTATAGATGCTGTGCCGGACATCACCAATAACCAGGTACAGGTGATCACCACCAGTCCCTCATTGGCTGCCCAGGAAGTAGAGCAGTTCATTACCTACCCGGTAGAGATCAGTATGGCTACCATACCGGATATAAAAGAGATCCGTTCTATTTCCCGGTTCGGATTGTCGGTGGTAACAATCGTATTCAAAGACAATAAGGATATATATTGGGCGCGACAGCAGGTACAGGAACGCCTCGGCAATGCCAAAGAGCAAATACCTCCGGGAACAGGTACTCCCAAAATGGCGCCCGTAACTACCGGATTAGGAGAAATCTACCAATACATTGTTCGCGCCAAAAAGGGGTTTGAAGATAAATATACCATTATGCAGTTGCGTACCATGGAAGACTGGATAGTGCGCAGGCAGTTACTCGGCACCCCGGGTGTGGCGGATGTGAGCAGCTTTGGCGGTTATCTGAAACAATATGAGATCGCCATAGATCCCCAAAAGCTAAGAGCTGCCAATATAACTATAGCAGATATTTTTACTGCCCTGGAACAAAACAATCAGAATACGGGTGGGGCATACATTGAAAAGGGCCCCAATGCTTATTTTATTCGTACAGAAGGCCGGGGGGACAGCCTTCAGGATATCGGTAAAATTGTGGTCAGGGTGAATCCCTCCGGTATGCCGGTGCTGATACGCGATATTGCAGAGGTGCGTTTAGGACATGCTGTGCGTTACGGTGCCATGACGCGCAATGGAAACGGCGAGGTAGTAGGCGGAATTGTCCTCATGCTGAAGGGTGAAAACTCTAACCAGGTTATCAAAAATGTAAAGGAGAAAGTAGCTCAGATACAAAAAACTTTGCCTGACGGGGTGGTTATAGAACCGTTTTTGGATCGCAGCAATTTAGTGGGGAGAGCCATCCATACGGTCAGCAAAAATCTGATGGAAGGAGCGTTGATCGTCATCTTTGTGCTGGTGTTGTTTTTGGGAAACCTGCGAAGCGGACTATTAGTGGCATCGGTCATTCCACTTTCCATGCTATTTGCGCTCGGCATGATGCATGTATTTGGCGTATCCGGCAATCTCATGAGTCTCGGTGCAATAGATTTCGGGCTGATAGTGGATGGGGCGGTTATCATCGTGGAAGCCGTCATGCACCGGATCTCGCAAAGCAAACACCACCACACCGGTATTGACAGGCTGAATACAGCGCAAATGAATGAGCAGGTTTATGAGTCTGCAGGTAAAATGATGAGTTCCGCCGCATTCGGGCAGATCATTATTCTCATCGTGTATTTGCCCATTCTGGCGCTGACGGGAATTGAAGGAAAGATGTTCCGTCCTATGGCGGAAACAGTAGCCTTTGCTATCCTGGGCGCATTGATCCTTTCGCTTACTTATATACCCATGATGGCTTCCATTGTCTTACCCAGGAGAACTTCCCATAAACGGAATCTTTCCGACAGGATGATAGAAAAATTACAAAGTATCTGCACTCCTGTCATTCACTGGGCTTTGAGAAGGAAATGGATCGTACTGGGCATTGCCATCGGAGCCTTTGGTGCAGCCGCTTTTATCTTTTCCCGTATGGGCGGAGAATTTATTCCGCAATTGGATGAAGGTGATTTTGCGGTAGAAATGCGATTGCTTCCGGGAAGTTCACTGACTGAAACCATTAACACTTCAGGCAAAGCAGCCCGCATTTTATTAAAGAACTTCCCTGAAGTAAAGGAAGTTGTAGGTAAAATCGGTTCTTCTGAAATTCCTACTGATCCCATGCCATTAGAAGCTTGTGACCTGATAGTTTTATTGAAAAATAAGAATGAATGGGTAACGGCAGATAATCGGGAGGCGTTGGAAGATACGATGAGCAAAGCCTTGTCTGTATTGCCGGGTGTCAGCTTCAGCTTTCAACAGCCCATCCAGATGCGCTTCAACGAACTGATGACAGGGGCGAAACAGGATGTAGTTCTTAAGATCTATGGAGATGATTTAGATAGCCTGGCTCGCCTTGCGGAGGGAGCAGGAAACATTATCAGAAAAGTCAACGGAGCAGCAGACGTCTATGTGGAACAAATCACGGGATTGCCCCAGATCGTCGCCCACTTCGATCGCACACAGGTAGCCAAATACGGACTGAACATAGAAAACCTGAATAATACGGTGCAAACTGCCTTTGCCGGTAAATCGGCCGGAATGGTGTTTGAAGGAGAACGTCGGTTTGACCTGGTGGTCCGGTTGGACAGCGCTTACCGGAGATCCTTATCCAATTTCGATGATATCTTCGTACCCTTGCCGGGTGAGGGTCAGGTGCCGCTGAGCCAGGTGGCTACTATCAGTATAAAAGAGGGTCCAAACCAGATCCAGCGGGATGAAACCAGGCGCCGGATCATGGTCGGTTTCAATGTCCGTAACCGTGATGTACAAGGTATTGTGGATGAAATCAGGGAAAAGATAGAGGCGCAGCTAAAATTTCCACCCGGCTACAGTGTTACTTACGGGGGACAATTTGAGAATCTTGTACATGCGAAACAACGGCTTTCTATTGCATTACCGGCCGCCCTGCTCCTGATCTTCATCCTGTCGTTCTTTGCCTTCAGCTCCCTCAAACAGGGATTACTGATTTTCACTGCTATTCCACTGGCTGCTATAGGAGGCGTTATTTCGCTGTGGTTAAGAGGTATGCCCTTCAGCATTTCAGCAGGTGTTGGCTTCATTGCCTTATTTGGCGTAGCTGTATTGAATGGGATTGTGCTGGTCAGTGAATTTAACCAATTGAAAAAGGAAGGTGTGGCGGATATACATAAGCGGGTACTGAAAGGGACCAAAGTACGATTACGTCCGGTTCTGATGACTGCCACCGTAGCATCCCTGGGATTTTTCCCTATGGCTGTTTCAACTACGGCAGGAGCGGAAGTACAGCGCCCGCTGGCTACCGTAGTCATTGGCGGATTGATCACTTCCACACTGCTCACTTTAGTAGTATTGCCTGTTTTGTACGTCCTGTTTGAAAGAATCAACTTCAAGGGGAAATTTGAAAAAATACCGGTTTCGCTGTTCATCGGGTTAATAACAACCTGTTCCCTGTTTTCATCCAATCAATCTTTTGCTCAGGAAAGGGTACAACAAGACACTGTTTTGCATCTTACGCTGGAGCAATCTTTAGATTTTGCCCAACGCCAAAATTTGGCGGTTAAAAATTCCAATCTCCAAATTCAATATAATCAGGCCTTAAAAAAGACTGCTTTTGATCCGGGTAAAACAATCTTATCCGGGAGCATAGGTAAAATAAACGAACCTTCCGTTAATGACAATGAGATTGGTTTAGCGCAAAGTTTTGCTTTTCCATCCGTATATGCCATGCGTTCACAATTAGGAGATGAGCAGGTGACAGGCAGTCGTTTAAGTAAAGTGCTTACACAAAATGAGTTGGCTCGTGATGTTAAAAACACCTGGTATAATCTGGCATATCTCATGCAGAGGCATCGCCTGCTCCTGCGCCAGGACAGCATTTATGCCGGCTTCCTGCATGCCGCTGAACTGCGATATAAAACCGGCGAAACAAACCGGATCGAGCAAGCCAATGCCGGTGTACAGATCATGCAATTGCAGACCCTGATTCGTCAAAATGAAGCCGATATCCGTGCTGCCCAAGCCCGATTACAAAGCCTGCTTAACACGGACCTGCAAGTCTCTATTCTGTCAGACAGTTTATTGCCCAGGAATCCGTTATGGCAGCGTCCGGACACTGTTCAGATTAACCGGAATCCGATACTGAAATATTTGCAACAGCAAATTAAAGTGCAGGAAGCTGAGAAAAAAGTACAGCGTTCTTTGTTAATGCCGGACATTACACTGGGGTACAGCAGTCAGACGTTTAAAGGTTTTGACAATCAGCGATACGGCATATTCAGCGCGGGACTGGCTATTCCGCTGTGGCCCCGTTCACTGATACAGAGCGTAAAGGCAGCGAATATTGCCATTGAGCAGGCACGGACACAACAAGAACTATATCTTAAAAACTTACAAGGCGCTTTTGCGGAAGCCGTGGAGGCATATAAAAAATACGACCAGAGTATCCTGTTTTACCGGGAAAATGCCTTACCCCAGTCACAATTGATATTATCTAATGCTACCGCTGGTTATAAAAGCGGCGAAATAGGTTATGTGGAATATATTCAAAACCTGAAGCAGGCATTGGGTATTCAGGATGACTATCTGGATATAGTTAATCAATACAATCTGGCTGTCATTCAACTGGAGTATCTGGCAGGAATTCAATAAATCACTTGAAAAAATAATAAAATGAGAAAGAAAAATTCTTATATCGTACTCATGATAATAACTTTTGCCGGTTTACTTATTGTGGCAGGATGTCAACCCACTAAACAAAAACAGGAATCAGCTACAAAACAAGCTGCCATAACGGAAGTTCAGGATAGCACGATGACTGTTTCGCTCACGCCGGAACAATACCGGAATGCCGGTATCAGGCTGGGTAATACGGAGGAAAGAAAGTTACATGGGATTTTGCAGGTGAATGGTATGGTAGAAGTACCGCCACAGAGTAAAATTTCTGTTACGTTTCCTTATGGCGGCTTTGTTCGTAAGATTAATGCGCTGGAAGGCAGTTACGTTAAAAAGGGCGCTTTGTTAGCGGTGTTGGAAAATCCGGAATATGTGGATTTACAGGAAAATTATTTGAAAAACAAGACTGCGTTGGAATATGCCCGTCAGGAATACAACCGTCAGAAGGAATTGTATAAGGCCGATGTGGCAGCAGGTAAAACCTATCAAAAGGCGAAGAGCGATTATGAATCACTGAGCGCTTCGGTAAAAGCGCTGGAACAAAAATTAGACATTATGGGAATCCGGGCCGAGACCCTTACCCCTGACAACATTAGTTCCATCATTAATATCACCGCCCCCGATAATGGATATGTTACTAAAGTATTAGTGAACAAGGGAAAGTATGTCAATGCCCAGGAGGAACTGTTGGAAGTAAACAACAACCGCGATATGCTCATTGACCTGACTGTTTATGAAAAAGATATCAGCTCCATTCGAACCGGTCAGGAAGTCGGCTATACGCTTACCGGAAGCAGTCAGCCCGAACAAAAGGCAAAAATTATCCTGATTGGGAGAGAAATAAGGCCTGACAGGTCCGTGGTAGTGCATGCCGTTCCCGAAAATAAAAATCAACAACTTCTGCCGGGAGCGTATGTGCAGGCTTTCATCAGTCAATCGGGTACATTATCTGAGGTCTTACCTGCCGGAGCAGTTGTTCGTTCGGAAGGGAAACAATATATATTTATCAGAGAAAAAGTGCAACCATATAGCTTTAGGATGATCCCGGTACAAGTTGGTACGGAAAGTGATGGTTATCTTCAAATAAAATTATCGGAAAAGATACAAATCCCGGATTCATCTATCGTTACCAATGGAGCATTCAGTTTACTCTCTGTTTTAAAAAATAAGGGGGAGGAAGAATAGACTGTTCTCTTTTTGTAATTTTGCATGGGATAAAAAAGAGTGTTTATCATGAAATCATCAGAGAATATGCTGATCCAAAAAGGGATCCGCCCGACTGCTATGAGAATGCTCATATTGGAGTATTTGGAAAAACAGCTCGCCGCCACCGGACTGAGTGATCTTGAAAGAAACTTTGAGCGCGGGGACCGCATTACCCTTTACCGTACTTTAAAGACTTTCGAAGAAAAAGGGGTGGTGCATAAGATTATAGATGGCAGCGAGGAAGCCAAATACGCCGTGTGTTTTGAAGATTGTTACGAACACCACCATCACGATATGCATGCACACTTCAAATGCAAAATCTGCCACGAGACTTTTTGTCTTCGCAATTCGATAAGACAGTCTGTTGTTCCTGCAGGCTTTAGTGTGGATGAAATAAGTCTGGTCGCTTATGGAGTCTGTCCGCGTTGCAAGAAGTAGAAATGCAATCCGGTTGCATAGCCTGCTTCATAGCTTCGCATCTGCATGGATTTATTGAAAAACAGAGAATTGATACAGGAAACAACCTCTTATGTCCCAAAGGCACAAGACGGTTGTGCATGCTGTTCGGACGGTAATGAAATGATCGTGGTCTCCAAACCTATAAGGAAATATTCTCCCGACCAGGATCATTCTGAAAAGAAGAATAAAAGATTCTCTTTGAAAAAAGAATATCTGCCTGCAATCAGCGGCTTGATCCTCCTGCTGGCAGGCATAATTGCCGATGATTATGCACATCCCGTTTTTTTTAAGGGAACAATTAGAATAATATGGTATGTAATTGCTTATCTTCCTGTTGGCCTGCCGCTATTGAAAAAAGCGGTGCGTTCCATAGCTAAGGGAAATGTTTTCACTGAATTTTTCTTAATGAGCCTCGCTACCATCGGAGCATTAGCTATCGGGCAATATCCCGAGAGTGTCGCTGTTATGCTTTTTTATTCGATAGGAGAACTTTTTCAAAGCGCTGCAGTAAACAAAGCAAAGGAGAATATCAAAGCCTTATTAGATATAAGACCTGATAAAGTATCGGTACTCAGACGTGGGTTGCTACAAATCATTCATCCGTCTGAAGTAGAGATTGGAGAAATTATTCAAATAAAACCCGGAGAAAAAGTAGCGCTGGATGGGGATTTGCTATCCGAAAAAGCCGCTTTCAATACTGCTGCATTGACGGGTGAAAGTAAACCGGATAATAAATATAAAGGAGAAAAGGTGGTGGCGGGAATGATCAATCTCAGTACGCTCGCTCTCGTAAAAGTGACTTCACTTTATAAGGATAGCAAGTTGTCTAAAATCCTGCAAATGGTTCAGGAAGCCAGTGCACGTAAATCAAAAACGCAATTATTCATTTCCAAATTTGCAAAAATATATACACCGGCGGTAGTATTTTTAGCAGCATGCGTTTGTTTTATGCCTTGGTTTTTTGTGCATGATTATGTGTTGGAAGACTGGCTCTACAGGGCTTTGATTTTTCTGGTAATTTCCTGTCCCTGTGCTTTGGTTATTTCCATTCCATTGGGTTATTTTGGCGGTATCGGATTGGCATCCAGACATGGTATCCTTTTTAAAGGTTCTAATTTCCTGGACCTGATGGCTAAAGTGAAGGTGATAGTGATGGATAAAACAGGCACACTCACCAAGGGGATTTTTAAAGTTCAAAAAGTACAGGCTGTGGATTTTGACCTAATTCGTTTTACTCAATTAGTTGCTGATCTGGAAAGTAATTCCACACACCCTATTGCGTTGGCGATAAATGAATATGCAAGTGATGTTTTAAAGAATATAAGAGCCGAAAATGTGGAAGAGATGGCTGGGCTTGGAATAAAGGGAAAGGTGAACGGTTTTGATATAATTGCGGGCAATGCCGGAATGTTGAAAAAATTCAACATCCCTTATGGTACAGAAATAGATAGTATTACTGATACGGTTGTGTCAGTTGCCATTAACGGGAAATATGCGGGATACCTGACTATTGCCGATGAAATGAAAGAAGATGCAAAACAAACCATCGCCGGATTGCATGAGCTGCATATCAAAACCATGATACTCTCGGGTGATAAAATGAATGTGGTAAGGGAAGCGGCTGATAGCTTAGAGATAGATGATTGCTACGGAGATTTATTACCGGAAGGAAAGGTTGAAAAATTACAGTCATTAAAAGATAAAAATCAAACTATCGCCTTTGTGGGTGATGGGGTTAATGATGCTCCCGTTATTGCATTAGCTGATGCCGGTATTGCCATGGGCGGATTGGGGAGCGATGCTGCCATAGAAACAGCAGATATTGTTATTCAAAATGATCAGCCCTCCAAAATAGTTACGGCTATAAAAATAGGAAGGCTTACCTGCAATATCGTCTGGCAAAATATTATACTTGCTCTGGGCATTAAAATCCTTGTCTTAGCATTAGGCGCAGGCGGTATTGCCACACTTTGGGAGGCTGTGTTTGCAGATATGGGAGTAGCATTACTGGCCATTTTGAATGCAGTACGGTTGCTAAGGAAAGAAAACGTCTAAGTTAATGGTTATTTAAATGACCATACGGGTATTGACGAAGACCGGCTAAGGTTAGGGGTATCCTATATATATTCTTTAAACGTATTGCCTGGCAAGCATTTACCTAATTGCATCTTTATAAATTAACATTTTTTTTCTCAAAGGAAATTGTCATAAACAAAATTAATAATAACTTTGGTGTGCATTTCAAATGAAAAGGGTCTTAGTCGCCATATTATCTGTTATTTATCTCGCTGCTTCAGCCGGTACGGGTATCACTATGCATTACTGCTTTGATCAGTTGAGTGGCGCCGAGCTAAGCTTTAAGGGTGTAGTGAATGAAAGTTGCAGCGTTTGCAAAATACAACAGGCTAATACTCTTTATAAGAGCAGGAATTGCTGCAAGGACGTTTATAAGCGAATAAAAATCAGTAATGCGCAGGATATAGCTTCTGACTTACTTTTACCTTCTGCCCATTTTTTCACTTTGAGCCTACCCGCCGTTCCCATACTGTCTGTTATTCCTTCTCCAGGAATAACTGTCGGCCGCATTATTCCCCATTCACCGCCCCTTCCTGCAACTACTTCTATTTATTTGAAAGACTGTACTTTCCTGATTTGATTTTATCACTTTCCCAATGGCATATGCCATTCTTATTATCACTGTTACTGGTGATAGACGAGTGTGATTTTTAGGTCTTGGCACTATGGGTGCCCAATGCGTTATATAATCACTCTCGAGATAAAGCGCAATCTTTATTCAGTAATTTCCTAAAAATTTTCAATCATGAAAACTAAATTGTTTTTAGCCATTACTTTGATAATCGGCTCAATGGTTTCACTGAACGGCTTTGGTTATCCAAAAGATAACACAGCCAAAGCCATTATAAATGCACCAATAGCAAGTCCTTCTGACAATGTGTTTGAACGATATAACGCGCTGCAAAATGCATTGGCTAATGATGATGCACCTTCCGCACAAAAGGCTGCTGAAGCGCTGGCAACAGCCCTGAGCGATATTCCAGGGTCGGCAGCGGCAACAAAAGAAGCGATAGCCATAGGAAAGACAAAAGATATCGTTGCTCAGAGGAAGATATTGGCATCGTTAAGCACGGCTGTCATTAACCTGCTTAAAGCGCACAAACCTCAGAATGTAATGCCTTATATCCATTATTGCCCGATGAAAAAGGCATACTGGATGAGCAACAGCAAAGCCATTCGTAATCCTTATTATGGGAAACAAATGCTTTCCTGCGGTGAAACAACAGGAATGATCATGTAGTGCTTATCGGTTATGAACTGAATAATCCACTCTTTATACAGATCAGTTCTTTAGATAACCTTTATAGTAAAAAAATTCCGGATGGAGTATTAAAAACGATAATATTAATATGATCAATAAAATTATTTCCTGGTCCATTCACAGCCGTTTCATCGTCATCATAGCGGTATTAGGATTGATAGTCTATGGCAGCTACTCGCTGATACAAACGCCGGTAGATGCCATACCGGATCTTTCAGATAAACAGGTGATCGTCTTTACCGAATGGATGGGGCAAAGCCCGCAGATCATGGAGGATCAGGTGACTTTCCCGCTGGAGACCAGTTTACAGGGTATTCCTAAAGTGAAAGATATCCGTGCCGTTTCCATGTTTGGCATGAGTTTCATCTATGTGGTCTTCGACGATGACGCCGATATTTATTGGGCACGGACGCGCGTATTAGAGCGTTTGGAATATGCACAAAGGCTTCTGCCGCAGGGCGTAGTGCCCACACTCGGCCCGGATGCTACCGGTGCAGGACAGATTTATTGGTACACGTTACATGCGCCCGGTTATGATCCGGGAACCTTACGTGCCTTACAGGACTGGTACGTCAAATTTGCCTTGCAAACCGTTCCGGGTGTCAGCGAGGTAGCTTCCTTCGGCGGCTATCAAAAGCAATATCAAATCAATATAGATCCTCATAAATTGAATTATTACCACCTGACCATGATGGATGTCATTAAAGCGGTTCAGGCAAATAATAATGATGTGGGGGCCAGGGTGCTTGATCTTAACGGAACTGATTACATGGTTCGCGGAGAGGCCTATCTCAAAAACAAGGACGAGATTGCCAATATCGCAGTGGCTGCACAGGGGACTATTCCTATCCGGATAAAAGATTTAGGAGCCGTTCAAATCGGAGGGGCCGAACGACTGGGTATTTTTGATGAGGACGGGAATGGTGAGGCTGTAGGTGGCGTAGTGATCATGCGTTACGGCGAAAATGCAGACGCAGTGATAAAAGCCCTGAAAATAAAAATGAAAGAAGTGGCGAAAGGGTTTCCGCCCGGTGTAACTTTTCACACTGCCTATGATCGCAGCAAGCTGATTGAAGCATCCGTCAGGAGCATTGAGCATACCATCATAGAAGAAATTATCCTCGTATGCCTGGTGATCCTGGTATTCTTGCTGCATTTCCGCAGTGCCTTAGTGGTGATACTGACTATTCCGATAGCCGTTCTCATCAGCTTTATCTGGATACGCTGGATGGGCTTTTCATCCAACATTATGTCATTGAGCGGCATTGCCATTGCCATTGGGGTCATAGTGGATAATGGCATTGTCATGGTAGAAAATGCCCATCGTCATTTAACTGAAAATATTGAATAAGTTTATCATGAAGGATACCCGACAATATTCAAATAAAGAACGCATGGCCATTATAGAACGTGCTGCCAAACAGGTAGGTAAGCCGGTGGTGAATGCGGTGCTGATCATTATAATTGCCTTCTTGCCGGTTTTCATGCTTACGGGCCAGGAAGGAAAACTATTCCATCCGCTGGTATGGACTAAGACTTTAGTGATGGCTGCTTCCATGATACTGGCTATTACGCTGGTACCTGCACTGATGGTCCTGTTTATGCGGGGAAAAATGAGGCCTGAAAGCCAAAATCCGGTCAGCAATTTTTTCGTTCGTTTGTATGAGCCTGTCTTAAGGTGGTGCCTGGAATGGAAGAAAACCGTGTTGACAATTACGATACTGGCATTGGCTTTCTCCGTATTTTTACTGACCCGCCTCGGCAGTGAATTTATGCCGCCGCTGAACGAAGGAACTATCCTGTTTATGCCGGTGGCCTTGCCTGACGCTTCCTATGCAGAAATGAAACGTATCCTGCAGATACAGGATAAAATTATTTCTGCCATGCCAGAAGTTGAAAATGTGCTTGGCAAAGCAGGGCGTATTAATTCCGCCACTGATGCCTCCCCTGTCAATATGATAGAGACCATTATTCTGTTGAAACCTAAAAAGGATTGGCCTGAAGGAATAACCCAGGATGATCTCATCAATGAACTGAATCAAAAACTGAAAATACCCGGGGTCACCAACGGATGGACACAGCCCATTATCAACCGGATCAACATGCTGAATACCGGTATCCGCACCGATGTGGGTGTCAAAATATTCGGGCAGAACCTGGATACCTTAAATCAGCTTGCCCAAAATATTGCAGCGGAATTAAAGGGAATCGGAGGGGTGAAAGACCTGTACCCAGAACCACTTACCGCAGGTAAATACTTGAATATCCGTATTAAAAAGAATACCATAGGTCGCTATGGGCTTACCGCAGATGATGTGAATATGATCATTGAAAGTTCGTTGGGAGGCATGGTCATTGGCACTACGATCGAAGGAAGAGAACGGTATTCTATTAATATACGTCTGGCACAAGATTTTCGCAATAACCTGGATGATATCAAACGCACGCTGGTGCAAACTCCTAACGGACCGGTGCCTTTATCCGATGTGGCAGATATTTCCATTGAAGACGGTCCTGATATGATCAACAGTGAAAATGCCATGCTTCGTGGCACAGTGCTTTTTGACGTACGAGGCAGAGACCTCGGCGGCACAGTCAATGCAGCTATGAAAAGAATCAGTAAAACACTTGCATTACCTAAAGGATATTATATCGAATGGAGCGGCCAGTGGGAAAATGAAATACATGCGACAAATACCTTAAAGAAGATCATTCCCATCGTGATTCTAATCATCCTTTTCATCCTGTACTTCAACTTTAATGACTGGCGTGATGCCGTCAACACCATTCTCAGCCTGCCTTCAGCCTTAATCGGAGGAGTCTTAATGGTGTATCTGTGGAAAGAAAACTTATCGGTGGCAGTGGCAGTAGGATTTATAGACCTCTTCGGGGTGGCGGTGGAAACCGGCGTGGTCATGATGATATATTTAGAAGAAGCCATGCAGCGAATGGTAAAAGAAAAGGGTGCGGCAGTAGATGTGAAAATACTTCGCTTTTATATTATGGAAGGTGCAGTAAGACGCCTTCGCCCCAAGCTCATGACGGTATTTGTGATACTGTTGGGGCTGGTTCCGGTATTATGGTCGCATGGAACAGGCATAGAACTGATGCGCCCTATTGCGTTACCTGTCATCGGAGGAATGGTTACATCGGCTATCAGCATATTACTGGTCATGCCGATATTATACGAATTGTTTAAAGAAAGAGATTTAAGAAAATATGGGGAAATAAGATTAAAAACAAAGAGACAATAAAAATAAAACCATATTTAATCCTATAATTATGAAAAATAAATTAATCATCCTCCTGTCTTTCTTACTGGCAACAGGAGGAATAGCTCATGCACAGGTATCCCCTCCTTTGCAAGAGCGGGGGGAGGTTTTTACCCTGCAACAGATTTTAGACAGCATTGATGTACGAAATCCCGGTTTGCAGCAGTTTGCTTTGCAAACAAAGGCCAGTTACGCCATGGGCAGAGCCGCCAAAGCATGGGAAGCGCCGGTCGCAGGTGCCGGAGTAACCGAATTTCCTTATCCTTTTTCCGGTAAAATGAATAACGTCAGTGAAACACCGGCGCGTAAAATGCTGATGTTGAGACTGGAACAAATGTTTCCCAATTTTAGCAGGCAGCGGAAGGAGCAGACATATTACCAGTCCTTTGCCAACCAGCACCGCGATGACCGGGAAACCATGAAGAATCAGCTTTTCACCCATGCAAAAATGGCTTACGTTGACGCCTATATTGCAGAAAAAAAACTGACTGTCATTGGAGAGCAGGAAAAACAGCTTCAACTTTTGATAAAAATAGCTGAAGGCCGGCTGGCATATAACCAGGCTTTGCTGCCGAATATTTACAAAGCCCGTGCTTCGTTGAACGATTTGATGTCTTCACATATCAGGCTGGAAAGCACAACAGAACAGGCGGCAGCCACTTTGAACAGCCTTATGAACCGGCCGGTGGAAACGACTTTGCTGGTGGACACGACCTCAGACCTCCTGCAACAGCATATTCAAATCTTACAGGTGGACTCTTTATATGTACTGGAACACAGGAGTGATATCCGGCATATCACAGATGAAATGCATACCACAGAGCTAAACCGGCAGGTTGCCTCCACTGGAGCCAAGCCCGTCTTTGGGATCACTCTTGATAATATGCGTATGTCGGGAAATGCCTCCGGGGGGGAAAGCAGCATGTACATGTATAGTGCCATGGCGATGGTATCCATTCCCATTGTCCCCTGGTCCTCAAAAGGATATAAATCTGAAGTCCATTCAATGGAATACGAGATACAGGCCATGCAAAAGATGAGAAAAAATAAGGCACTGGAGGCATTGGGGGCTATCCGAAAAGATTGGTTGGATTTACAAGCTGCACATAAAGATCTGCAGATATTTCAGACACAGGTGATCCCGGCCTACGCCAAAGCTTTTCAGGCTAACCTGAATGCATTCAGCGAAAACACGGGTAATATTTATGAAACACTGATGGCGTGGAATGATCTGACCATGAAAAAGATGGAATATTATAACAAGTTAGCTGATCTGTTAAATATCAGAATAATATTGGAAACAGAAATGCAGCAATACTGATTAAAAATAAATGTAAAGACATTACTTGTTGCATTCAATAAAAAACTTATAAAAATGAAACGGAAGAAATTATCATCGCTATTTCTGATGATATTATTTTCATCAGCCCTGTTATTTTCCGGTTGTCAATCAAAACAAACCAGGAACCAGCATCCGGGAACCGGTTTCTATTATACCTGTCCCATGCATCATCAGATACATGAAGACAAACCCGGATATTGTCCTATATGCGGTATGAAACTGATCGAAGTATCCCTTTCGTCTGATGAAGAGCAAACGCCTTTAGATTCTGCCCTGAGCTACCTGACGGAACCGGTTACACAAACCGTGGTAGGTTCTTTTAAGGTAATAGAACCTGTAACCGCAGCGCCGGAAGATACCGTCACAGCCGACGGATATATCGGTTTTGATGAACGGGATGTGAATAGGGTCAATACCAGGATAACCGGCCGCATTGAAAAGTTATATATCCGATATACCAATCAACACATTCGAAAAGGTCAGCCCCTGATGGTTATTTACAGCCCGCAATTGGTGAGTGCGGAAAGAAATCTGCTGCAGGCTGTTCAGGATAAAGATCAGACGCTCATTGACGGATTAAAAGAACAATTACTGAATCTGGGTATGCAGCCTTCAGAAATCCAAAAAATAATTCAAAGAGGAAACCCTTTGGTGGACATCACTATTTATAGTCCTTATGATGGGATATCGAAACAGACATCTGAAGGGCAGGGAATGGTAACGAGTCAGAATAATGGCTCCGGTAATATGAATTCATCGGCATCTGTTGACGCAGGGCAGGCAGGTATGAGCTCATCGTCTAATCCCGCTCTAAGCAATGAGCCTGAATTATTGAATATCCGGCAAGGCATGTACGTGAATATGGGACAGACAGTCTTCAACATTCAAAATATCAGCCGTATTTGGGCAATCCTGAATGTTTTCACTCGAAACCTTTGGCATATTCAGCAGGGAGATGCAGTCAATCTATTTGCCGATGCAAACCCGTCTAACCTTGTGAGCAGACGTGTAAATTTTATTCCGCCTTATCGGACAGGAGATGAAAAGACTACCCATGTTCGAGTGTATATGAATCATCTGCCGGCTGATTGGAAAATCGGTACGCTGATTCATGGAAAGATCATAATTCAGGAACAAGGTCAGGGTATGTATGTACCATTGTCTGCTGTTAACCGGCTTGGGCTTCATCATGATGTGGTTTGGGTACAGGATCAGGATCACACGAATGTCTTTCATGTCAGGAATGTGGAAGCCGGCATACAAACAGCCGATTCAATCCAAATCCTGGCGGGTATTCAACCCGGCGAAAAGGTAGTGGAAAATGCTGCTTATATGGTGGGCAGTGACAGCTTTATTGGGAGATAAAAACGTGAGTTCGGAGGTTAATTAAATGGCTGTCAATGAGTTGTGAGGGAAACCCTTTTAAGTAAAAGATTTGAAGTGGCAATCTGAAAGAAAGAGGCCAGATGAAGCATGGATTAAGTATGGATTAAGTATGGACTAAGGGTAGTAAAAGCGCACTAAGTGTATAAAATGAGTTATCTGTGGGTTCGGGAGAGGCGAGGCATAGATTTTCAGGCTATAGTTCGTCGGGCTCAGGTTAAAATGACGAATAATAATATCAAATTATAAATCTATAAATCAAAGATATGAAAATCAGGTGGATAGTCCTCACAGGTTCGTTGTTATTTGGGGCGGCTTGTAATAACGCCGGAAAAAATAATATGACAGAGAGGAAGACGGACTCCAAAATATCAAATCAGTTCATAGCGGCAAGCAATCAGACAGAAACCGACAGCATGCCCGGTATGGGCAATATGCAGGATACAAATAGGAAAGGTATGAACATGCAAAATACGAAAGGCATGAATATAGGAAATAGCCCGGCGCAAGTTACCCTGTCGCCGCGTGAGCAGATGCTGGCGGGGGTTCACATATCCATTGCCGAGCTGCAAACACTGGATGGACAGGTCGTGCTGACAGGCACAACCATATTTGATCCGCAGAAAACGAATATGATCAGCGCCTGGGTAAGCGGCTGGATTGAAAACTTATACGTACGCAATCCGGGAGAAAGGATCAGCAAAGGACAAAAGCTATATGACCTGTACAGCCCTGAATTATTATCAGCCGAAAAAGATTATCTGCTCGCATTAAATCAAAAAAACCTGTTCCGGGGATCCGGTATCAATCCGCCCGCCGGACAGGCAGGCTTCTCTGCCACTCTTGAAGCCATGAAGCAGAAATTATTACGCTGGGGACTCACCGCGTCACAAATAAAACAACTGCCTCTGGAGAAACCCACAGGAAAAGTCACTATTTACAGCAAAGTATCCGGTTATCTTATTCAAAAGCTGAAGGAGCAAGGCGACTATGCCAATGAAGGAGATGCGGTATTAAATCTGGCTGATAATAATATACTTTGGGTTCAGGCCCAGTTATATGATACCGAGTTGCCTTTGGCCGAGGAAAATCCTGCATTATGGGTGAAATTGGATGGTTTCTCCGGAGAAAATCTCCCTGGAAAAATTGTATATAACAACCCGGTAAACGTCAATAATTCCCGCATTCATTTACTGAATATTTCCATCCCTAATCCCGGCGGGAAAATACAGCCTGGCATGCTGGCTTATGTTTACCTGCAAACACCATCAGGAAAGCCGGTATTAACGATTCCTGCTTCCTCTGTTATATATGATGCTCATCACGATTATGTGTGGACGGCACTTCCGGATAACCGTTTTGAAAGGCACATCGTAAAATTAGGCGCTGTTAATAATGACCTGGTACAGATTTTACAGGGTATCAATCCCGGAGACAGGGTTGTGAGTTCAGGCGCTTATCTTGTCAACAGCGAATATATTCTGAAATTCGGAAGCGGGGTAAATATGGCAGGCATGCAGATGTCGGATATGAAAATACAGGGAAGAGGAAAATAATAATTATTGTTTTAAATTGCAATGATCATGGAAACTCTCAAACAACATTGGGAAAACATTTATGATAAGAAACCTCTGACTGATGTCAGTTGGTATGAACCGGTGCCGGAAACATCGTTGTCACTTATAGATGAATTTCATTTGCCTAAAGATGCTTCAATAATAGACATAGGTGGCGGCGATAGTTTTCTTTCGGAAGATTTACTGAAAAAAGGATTTTTGAATCTTTCCGTTTTGGATATTTCAGGAAAATCATTGGAAAGAGCCAAAACACGCTTGGGGAAAAATGCCGATAAAATACACTGGATTGAAAGCAATATGCTTGATTTCAAACCCGCACATCAATTTGACATTTGGCATGACCGGGCTGTTTTTCATTTTTTAACTGATTCTGATGATCAAAGAAAATACATTGATATTGCACGAAGATCAATAAAGGAAAACGGGTACTTGGTTCTCGGTACCTTTTCAACTGAAGGTCCTGATAAATGTAGCGGATTGCATGTCCAACAATATTCAGAGGAAAATATGATTTCGCTTTTTCAACCGCATTTTCAAAAAATAAAATGTTTTCATCAAAATCATCCGACTCCATTTAATACTTTTCAGGATTTTTTATTCTGCAGTTTTAAAAGAAAACAATTCGATTAGCTCCTATTTTTAAAATCATAATTTTTCATTGGCTTCCAAACTAACGATAAAAGATAAAACTGAAAACGGTCAATTTTTGAAAATTTCTCCGTTCAGGAAAAATATTCGCAAAACAGACCCTCATAAGCACAATAATTATTTTGAAATCGTTTATCTTTCAAAAGGAAGCGGCACCCATACCATTGATCATAAAAGCTATCCTGTGCGGACACCTGTCATTTTCTTCATCCGGAAAGAACAGGTGCATCATTGGGAACTTCTGACGGAACCCGCTGGCTTTGTGACAATCCTGCAAAAAGCCTTCATTGACAAAAGTCTGGATAGCGAATTGAAAAGGTTGTTAACTGAGATCAGCAACCTGCAAAGCCTGGGAGTCCGTGACTATAAAAGCGTTGGCCGGATATTTCAGTTGCTTGTCGCTGCAAATCAGGCTCCCAACGAATACAGGTTCCCGCTTATAGAGGGACTGTTAAAAGCTTTACTGGCAAAAGTATTGGAAGGATCTGTTCCTCTGATTCATAATAACCGGAAACCTGTTGATATGTTTCAATCATACAGAGAACTACTGACACAGAGCAACGACATTCGAAATAATGTTTCCTACTATGCTGAACTATTGAGCACCACTCCGCAAAACCTTAACATCGTTTGCCGTAAAGCGGTGAACCAATCCGCATCAGCAGTACTGGCAGAATACCTTATCGGCGAAGCAAAACGTTTGCTCTTTTATACCGACAACACGGTAGCTGAAATCTCCTATATTTTACACTTTAATGATCCTTCTCATTTTATAAAGTACTTTAAACGCTTTACCAATTGTACCCCACAGGTTTTCAGAAAGAGGTAAATACCATCATATTTTCAAATAGACTATAACAATGAAATTTATTGTACTTCCTTTGTATCTCCATTGGAAAGAAGGTGATAAAATATTTTAATCACCGGAGCAGGATATTATTCAGACATAATATTCTATAAAAAAGAAGGAACAGCCGGATGAAATCAGCAGAAAAGTCAGGAATGATCATTCCTGAAACTATTATCATAAAAGTTTGGGTCATACTTGGACTCATTGTCAATTTTCCCGGTATATGTCATGCACAAACAGATACGGCTTCTCCAAAACTTTTCAGCAGATTGCAGGAAAAAGGGTTCACGTTCGGTATTAACGAAACACTGGAAGGTTACTACAACTTTACCGGAGGCAAACGAACAGGCAGCGCCATTGCTTCCACCTTCGATGTGAACATGAATACAGACCTGGAAAAATTAACAGGTTTACCCGGTGCAACTTTATACATGGATCTGGAAGATCATGCGGGAAATAATCCCACGGATAAATTGATCGGCGACCTGCAGGTATTTGATAAGCATAATGCAGCTCCTTTTTTACAGATATTGGAAATATGGTACCAGCAGATATTATTTAACCAAAAGCTGCGGGTCAAAATAGGAAAAATAGATGCTAATTCCGAGTTCAGTGTGATTGACAACGGACTTGATTTTATCAATAGTTCCACACAGGTTACACCTACGTTTTTCGTATTTCCCACTTTTCCTGATCCTGTCCCCGCTATTAATATTTTTTTCACCCCCGATAAGCTTTTCTACACGAGCTTCGCCATTGATGATGCCAATCAAAATGCCAGGTTCCTTGATTTCTATGGGGATCCTGTGTCCGTCCAGCCCACCAGGAACGGGGTCTTGCTTCTTAGCGAATCAGGACTGACGTGGGATAAGCTTCCTATATTCGGGAAAGACGGCAATTTAAAAATCGGATTATGGAAACATACCGGAACATTTTCGAAATTTAACGCAAAAAATCAGCAAGGAGCCGGAGGGTTCTATCTGATTGCCAATCAAACCTTGTGGAAACCTGCCGCCCAAAATAACGGGAGCAGAGGGATCCGCATGTTCATCGAGTACACAGCTACAGATTCTACCGTGTCGTCCGTATATGAACACTTTGGAAGCGGTGTAATCTGGACAGGGCCATCGGCTGATCATCCGAAGGATGCAACCGGTTTCAGCGCGCATTATGCAGCCTTAAGCCCGGGCCTCGATCTGCCGGATAATGATGAATTAAATATGGAAGCATTTTATAAATTGCAGATCACTTCTCGGATGAATATCAAACCGGACATACAATATATTATTCATCCCGGCGGGCGTTATAAGAATGCTTTTATAGGTACGTTGTTACTGAATTTCTCATTTAATCCATAAGGTGAAAAATGAAAATTGACAAAAGAGAAAAATACTTCACAGGGCTTACAAGGAATACCTTTTTATTGGCTCTTACCAGTTTGTTTGCCGACATATCTTCGGAAATGTTGTATCCGGTATTACCTGTTTTCCTGACGCAAACTCTTCATGCAAGTGGCGGAATAGTCGGCCTGATCGAAGGGATTGCCGTCGCCACCCAAAATCTGGTGCAGGGATTTTCAGGCTGGCTGTCCGATAAATGGCAAAAGCGAAAGGGGATCGCACTGTTTGGTTATGCACTTTCTGCTGTTGCCAAGCCCTTTACCGGATTGGCTGCAGCCTGGCCCTGGGTATTAGGAACACGTTTTTTTGACAGGATGGGATCAGCCGTACGATCTGCCCCGCGTGATGCACTGATCGCGGCTTCCGCCGGCGAAAAAAACCGCGGAAAAGCTTTCGGGCTGGAAGGCGTGGGAGATAACCTCGGAGCATTTATAGGACCCTTAATAGCCGTGATGATACTCTTTCTTTTTCAGTTAAAGATCAGAGCTGTTTTTTACCTGACAATTATTCCGGGTATTTTATCAGTGATTATGATCCTGCTGGTAAAAGAAAAAAAAAGCCATGCAAAATCAAAATCCAAAATAGATCTCCATTTGAGGAATTTTCCTCTGCCTTACTGGAAATATTTACTGGTGATCGCATTATTCGGGATCGGTAACTCCAGTAATGCTTTTCTTATTTTACAAACTAAAGACCTGGGATTTTCATTGGAAAGCACTATCCTGATATACGCTGCTTTTAACCTGGTCGCTGCACTTATTTCCTATCCTGCCGGAAATTTATCCGATAAATTAGGAAGGAAAAATGTTTTGCTGGTCTCTTTTCTGATCTATCTGATTACTTATATCGGATTTGCGACTATTAAAAATCTTTGGCTCATTGCCGCATCGTTTGGATTGTATGGATTATACCAGGGAATATTCCGCTCGGTAGGGAAAGCTATGGCCACGGATTTTATTCCCCAGCATCTGCGTGCCAGTGGCATAGGTTGGTATGCGACTACTTTAGGATTAACAGGATTGGCCGCCAGCATTATTGCCGGACAGTTATGGGATAAAGTGGGTCATACAGCAGTTTTTATATATGGAGCTGTATTCGGATTGTTTGGTATCGTTTTATTGATCACGCTTATTCCGGGCAGGAAAAGGAAAAATGAAGTTACTTAACAATTTAAATTCAACTTTATTGGGGTTGAAGCGCTTCAGCCTTTAAAATGCTTTCGTCTATCCTGCTTTGGGGAAGATTATAATCAGAAAGTTTCCCTGCATTGTAATCCCCATACGCCGACATATCTAAAAATCCGTGTCCTGAAAGATTAAACAGAATAGTTTTTACTTCTCCTTTTTCTTTACAAGCTTTTGCCTCCCGGATAGTCTGGGCAATGGCATGATTTGATTCCGGCGCAGGGATAATCGCTTCGGTATTTGCGAAAAGTTTACCCGCTTCAAAACACTCTATTTGATGAATGGCTGAAGCCTCAATAAGTCCATCCTTTAATAGCTGCGAACATAATACGCTGGCGCCATGATATCGCAATCCTCCGGCGTGAATAGGTGCCGGTTCAAAATCATGTCCTAATGTGTACATAGGTAATAAAGGCGTATAGCCTGCTGTATCTCCAAAATCATACATAAACGTCCCTCTGGTAAGTTTGGGGCAGGAGGCAGATTCGACGGCTATCGCACGCACATCTCTTTTACCTTGTAATTTATTCCTTAAGAAAGGAAATGCAATACCTGCGAAATTAGAACCGCCACCGAGCGGAGCAATTATCACATCAGGATAATCTCCCGTCATTTCAAACTGTTTCAGCGCTTCCTCGCCAATAATTGTCTGATGAAGCAACACATGATTCAGGACAGAACCGAGAGAATATTTGGTATGCTCGTCTTTCACTGCCATTTCTATTGCTTCGGAAATGGCTATTCCCAAGCTTCCCGTTGAATGAGGGTTTTTTGCAAGGACCTGTCTGCCGGATTCTGTCTGATCACTCGGGGAAGCAATCACATTAGCTCCAAAAGTATTCATCAAAATTTTACGATATGGCTTTTGCTCAAAACTCACTTTCACCATATACACTTCGCATTCCAGACCAAATTGTGCACAGGCATAAGACAATGCGGACCCCCACTGCCCGGCTCCAGTTTCAGTGGTTATTTTCTTTACCCCTTCTTTGGAATTATAGTATGCCTGTGCCAAAGCAGTATTTGTTTTATGGGAACCACTCGGCGAAACACCTTCATATTTATAGTAAATTTTGGCAGGGGTGCCAAGCGCTTTCTCCAATTCAGTGGCTCTGATCAGCGGAGAGGGGCGGTAAATTCTGTACTTTTCTAAAACCGGCTCCGGTATATCTATATACCGTTCATTGGAAACCTCCTGACGAATTACTTCCTGCGGAAAAATGGGAGACAGCGCTTCCGGCCCTATAGGCTTCTTTGTTTTTGGATCCAGAGGAGGGAGAGGTTTGTTGGGCATATCTGCCACAATATTGTACCATTTCCTTGGCATCTGATCCTCGCTTAAATAGTATTTTTTCTGTTGCATTTTAAAAAAGGTTGAAACTATATTTCATATTTGAAAAAGGCGCAATCGCACCAAACGGCGGTGAGACAAATGTATAAATAAATTATTTAAAAAATAATCCTGCTACAAGATTAGAGAGTACGGTTCTCTTCATGAATTATCTGTAAAGAGAACTATCTCCTTTCATCCAGCTCCAGCCAGCGCAATTCTTTCTCGTCCAACAGCAGGGCAATTTCCCCGATTCGGGTGGCACTATGCTGTAAAGCAGCAAAGTCAGCGTTATCTTTGCCAATTGATCCCTCCAGTTCAGACTTTTCCTGTGTCAATTCGGTTATTTCTTTTTCCAGCAATTCTAATTCCCGCTTCTCCTTATAAGAAAGTTTTTTCCTTTCCGCAGAAGGATTTAGGATGACAGGATTTTTCTTCCCTGAATAAACGACTTCTTTCGGAACATCCTCTTTCTCTTTAAGGGATGCCCTGTATTGAGAATAATTTCCCGGAAAATCGCTGATGATCCCCTCGCCTTCGAAGACCAATAAGTGATCCACGATCCTGTCCATAAAATAACGATCGTGAGAAACAATGATCACACAGCCGGGGAATGTTTCCAGGAAATCCTCCAGTACCTGCAATGTCTGTATATCCAGATCGTTGGAGGGTTCATCCAATACTAAAAAGTTAGGATTCCTGAACAGGATAGAGAGTAATAATAATCTTTTCTTTTCACCCCCGCTAAGGCTTGAAATATAGGTATATTGAGAATCAGGCGGAAAAAGGAAGCGGGTTAAAAATTCGGAAGCGCTTATCACTCCCCCATCAGCCAAAGGAAAATTCTCAGCAATATCTTTTACCCATTCTATCATCCGTTTGTCCTCTTTGAACGTTAATCCCTGTTGATGATAGTAGCCGAAAACGACCGTGTCTCCCCTGTTTATTTTCCCCGAATCCGCTTTTTCAATCCCTTGTAAAATATTTAAAAAAGTAGATTTCCCTGCTCCGTTTTTCCCGATAATGCCGATCCGTTCCCCTTTTTTAAAAGTATAATCAAATCCTTTCAGAATACATTTTTGGTTAAAGGATTTATACACTTTCTTCATTTCAAGTATTTTGCCGCCGAGACGCGTCATTTTCACGTGTAGGGAAAGCTGATCATTTTCATTGTCCACAGATGCTTTTTCTTTCAGGTCATAAAAGGCATCTATACGTGATTTGGATTTGGTTGTCCGGGCCTGGGGCTGGCGGCGCATCCAGTCTAATTCTTTTCTTAAAAGATTCCTGGCTTTTTCGACGGAAGCCTTTTCCGAAAGTTTCCGTTCATATTTTTTTTCCACATAATGCCCGTAGTCTCCCCGATGGATATATAATTGTCCTTCGTCTAATTCCATGATCTCATTGCATACCCTGTCCAGGAAATACCGGTCGTGAGTTACTAATAACAGGGTCATTCTGGCCTTGCTCAAATATTGCTCCAGCCACTCTATCATTTCCACGTCTAAATGATTAGTCGGCTCATCCATCAACAGCATGATATGTGAACTGTCAAAACCGGCGTCAATGAGAGTCCTGGCTAATGCGACACGTTTGCGTTGCCCTCCGGATAAAGTATTTACCGGCTGTTCTAAAAAGGTAATATGCAGCTTGCCCAGTATTTCTTTTACCTTTCCTTCGAATTGCCAGGCATCAGCGTCATCCATCTGTGTAATGATCTTCGCCAGTTCTTCACTGAGAGTATTCCTGGAAGAAATGAGCTGCTCATATTGTCTGATAAGCTGTAAAACAGGATGCGGATGCATGAAAATATTCTCCAAAACGGAGCGGGCTTCCTCAAAATGCGGCTCCTGCTCCAAATAAGCCACCTGTACCTCTTTATGGATCCACAAGGTGCCTTCATCCGCAGTGTCTTTTCCTGCCATCACCTTCAGAAGAGATGATTTCCCCGTCCCGTTCTGTGCTACCAGGGCTATCTTATCACCCTCTTCAATATGAAAAGTAAGATCCCGGAAGAGCGGTTTAACACCATAAGATTTGCTCAGGTTTTCTGCAGAAAGATAATGCATGCGGCAAAAGTACACTTTAAACCAAAACCTTTTTTAACTGTAAAATAGTGTATTGAAACTCGCCTTATGAATGTCTTTACCATTAAGGACCTGGAAAATCTTTCAGGTATAAAAGCACATACCATCAGGATGTGGGAACAACGGTACAATTTCTTAAAGCCTCAAAGAACCGAATCCAATATCAGATATTATGACGGTCAGGAGTTGAAAAGAATACTCAATGTGGCATTGCTTAATAAGTTCGGATTCCGGATCTCCAGCATAAGCCGGATGAGCGAAGATGAGATACAGGAAAAGTTGCTTGAGCTGACTCAGTCTCTGGCATGTGAGGAGCGTTTTGTTGCCGAGTTGATCACCGCCATGATGGAAATGGAGGTGAAACGGTTTGAAGAGATATTAGATAATTATATTCTTTCAAAAGGTTTAAACAAAGCGGTACAGCATGTTATTTTCCCTTTTTTAGAAAAGATCGGTTTGCTATGGACTACCAATCACCTCAATCCGGCCCAGGAGCATATAGTAACCAATATTGTGCGGCAAAAGCTGATTGTGGCCATAGAAAGCGCTTATTCCAGGATGGAAAAGAAAATCACATTCCTGTTATTTCTTCCTGAAGGTGAATTTCACGAATTGAGCCTATTGTATGTATATTATCTTTTGAAGTCAAAAGGTATTTCCACTCTGTATTTAGGCGCTAATGTTCCGTTACAGGATGCTGCCGTCGTTTGTAAGCGAAAAAAGATTGATTATGTTTATCTGCATTTAACCTCCGTGACCAATAATTTTCAATACAATAAGTTTTTAAAGGATCTGCACAATTATTTTGCCCCCTTAACGGTCATACTTTCCGGCCCTATGCTGCATCACTTCAGCAGTGTTGAGTTGCCTCTTCATGTTCATTGCAAGCAATCTTTTACGGAAGCCGTTTCTTTTCTGAACACTTTTTAAATGTAACCGTCCTGGTTATATATTAATTTAACAAAACATTAAAGGGAAATATTTGTCCGTTAGGGGAATATTTGTTTAATTTTGTACTTATAAAATTTGAACAATATGTCCAGCATTGAATTTAATCAGCTATTGGTCAGCAATGCGGATTTCCTGCGTCCGTTCGCCGTCACATTGACGCGCGACAATGAGGCCGCCAAAGACCTTTTCCAGGAGACGATGTACCGTGCGCTTGCCAATCAGGAAAAGTACAACGTAGGTACTAACATTAAAGCATGGCTTTATACCATTATGCGTAATATCTTTATTAATAACTACCGGCGTAAAGTCAAACAAAATACCATCTTTGATCATACCACCAACGATTATCTGCTGGATTATAACCAACCCTCCGTTGCCAATTCCGCAGAAGCTGATTTGGGAGCCAAAGAGATCCGGCATTCTATTGAGCGGCTGCCCGAAATATTCAAGAGACCTTTCGTGATGTACTTTGAAGGGTACAAATATTACGAGATAGCCGATCAGCTTCATGAACCATTAGGAACTATTAAAAGTCGCATCCATTTTGCCAGAAAAATGTTGAAGGCTCAGGTAGCTAAGTATTGACAAAAAATGGAATGATTTTTTCTGATGCAAACATAAGATGACCATTATCCCGTCAAAAAGTTCCAGCGGTATTATAACCGGCGTCTTTGTGCTTTTATATACTTTTTGCGCTGCCCAGTCTGGAAATCGGGAGGAGGTAAAAGCCGCTTATGATCCCGGAAGCATCCCCGAAGTGATTAATACGATTCCTGTAGGCTTTACTTTTTATTTGTCTGGTAACCACCAAGAGTCCACAAAAGGATTTCTGCAAGGGCAAATCCGTTGGAATAGTCTCGAAGTTTCCTCTCCACAGGGGATTGTGCACAATGGACAGTTCACCTTCAACAGGGAGAAAATATGGAAAAACGGCCATGAAGCTGATTTTGAGATCAAAATGCGCGGCAAAGTCATTAACTGCAAGCTCCCTTTGCCTTATGTGAAAAAGATCAGGTTCAATTTATATACAGACAGCCTGAAAAAAGGAGAGCCTTTTTACCTGAATGTGGAAGGAAAATTCAGCAGCGGGCGTACCTATCCGCTGGATACAGGCATGGTGGCTTTCTGTAAATCGGGGGGTGGAAAACTAACCGGACAATCATTGTTGGTTAGCCATCAGGACACCGGCACACACGCCATTATGGTTTATTCCCGGCTAAAGATGGATCCGCAAATCCGGGATAGCATTTTAGTACCGGTTAAGATATTACCCAATCCTGTCAACCTCCCTACAGAGCAAGAAGTGCTTCAAAGCAGGTAAAAGAATTTTCTCCTTCGAATCAGAAATATTTAGCTACCTTTGCAGCCTTAAAAATTTTTCAATAACCATTTAAACAAAACAACAGGGAAATATGACAGACTATGAACTGATGGTGATCTTTACCCCTGTGCTTTCTGAGGATGAATTTAAGTCTGCTCAGAATAATGTCGTTGATTTTCTGAAAGAAAACGGCGGCGCACCCGTGCACAGCAATCCCTGGGGACTCAGATCACTGGCGTTTCCAATCCGCAAAAAGACTACCGGTCTATACTGGGTCTTGGAGTACCAGGCGCCAAGCGACCAGCCGGCCGGACAGGCAGGATTTAATGAAAAGCTGAAAATCCAGCTTAACCGGGATGAAACGGTATTACGCCACCTGATTACGCGGCTCGATAAATATGCCGTGGCTTACAATCTGAAGAAGCGTACCAATATCAAATCTGAAGAACCTAAACCCGTTGAAGCTTAAGACTATGGCAAAACAAGAAATTAAATACCTGACAGCCACACATATCGAAAAGCGCCAAAAGAAATATTGCCGCTTTAAAAAGATGGGGATACGTTATGTGGATTATAAAGATGCCGAGTTTCTGAAGAAATTCCTGAACGAGCAGGGTAAATTATTACCCCGGCGCATTACCGGGAACTCTCTGAAATTCCAGCGCAAAGTATCCCAGGCAATAAAAAAAGCCCGCCAGATGGCTTTACTTCCTTATGTTACAGACCTTTTAAAGTAAATTGAACTATGCAAGTTATTCTCATACAGGACGTCAATAACCTGGGCGGAAGGAATGAACTGGTGAAGGTAAAGAACGGTTATGCCCGCAACTACCTGATCCCCCGTAAATTAGCGGTGGAAGCCAATCCTTCCAACCTGAAACAACTGGAAGAACGTCAGAAAGTACAGAAACGCAGAGAAGACCAAATGCTTCAGGAAATAGCCAAAGTGAAAGAAGTATTACTGGAATCCCCGGTAAAGATCGGCGCCAAAACCGGCACTACAGGGAAAATTTTCGGAAGTGTCACCACTTTACAGATCTCACAGGCTATTAAATCTCAGAAAGGCTACGAAATTGACCGCCGCCATATTGAATTGTTAGAAGAAGTGAAAGAATTAGGCTCTTACAAAGCAAAGATCAACTTCGGCAACCAGCAGGAACTGGAGATGTCATTCGAAGTAGTGGCAGAATAGCCTTCCGGTAATAATCTGCAAATTTTTATAAAGAGATCAGCAAGTAACTTGTTGGTCTCTTTTTCCTTTAGAACTCGGCATTCTTCGGGGTCCTTGGGAAAGGAATTACATCGCGGATGTTGCTCATGCCGGTCACAAACATCATCATCCTTTCAAATCCTAAGCCGTAGCCTGCATGTGGGCAGGATCCGAAACGGCGCGTATCCAGATACCAGAACATTTCTTTCGCCGGTATATGCATCTCTTCCATTCTTTGCACCAGCTTTTCATAACGTTCTTCCCTTTGTGAACCGCCGATGATTTCCCCAATGCCGGGAAACAAAATATCCATGGCGGCTACAGTTTTGTCATCGGTATTCTGACGCATGTAAAAGGCTTTGATTTCTTTCGGATAACCGGTAATGATAACAGGCTTTTTAAAATGTTTCTCTACTAAATACCTTTCATGCTCTGATTGCAGATCTACCCCCCAGGCAACAGGATATTGAAATTTTTTCTTTTTAAGGGCAGAACTTTGCAACAGGATATCAATTGCTTCGGTATAGGTGATCCTCTCAAATGGTTGTTCACAACAGAATGTCAGCTTTTCCATCAATGACATATCACTCCTCTCCTGCTGAGGTTTTTGTTTTTCTTCATCCAATAATCTTTTTTCCAGGAAATCCAAATCATCCGCATTATGCTTCAATAAATAAGTGATCAGGTATTTCAGCATTTGCTCGGCCAGGTTCATATTATCTTCCAGATCATAAAATGCCATTTCAGGCTCTATCATCCAGAATTCAGCTAAGTGCCGGGGAGTATTGGAATTTTCGGCACGAAAAGTAGGCCCGAAAGTATAGACATCTCCCAGTGCAAGCGCTCCCAACTCCGCTTCCAACTGACCGGAAACGGTGAGATTAGTAGGACGTCCGAAAAAATCGAGCTTGTAATCTATCTGTCCGTCTGTTGTTTTAGGGACATCATTCAAATCCAATGTGGTAACGCGAAACATTTCACCTGCACCTTCTGCATCAGAGGCCGTAATGACCGGTGAATGGAGGTACACGAAGCCCCGTTTATTAAAAAACTGATGAATGGCAAAAGCCAGCGCATGACGGATGCGAAATACGGCTCCGAAAGTATTCGTGCGAAAGCGCAAGTGGGCAATTTCCCGAAGGAATTCCAGGCTGTGTTTTTTAGGCTGTAAAGGATATTTCTCCGGGTCACAATCACCCAGAACTTCAAGTGATTGCACCTGTAACTCCACTCTCTGTCCTGCACCCCTTGAAGCTACAATTTCTCCGTGGATGCTGATCGCCGCGCCGGTGGTAATTCTCCTGAGCAAAGCAGGATCATATTTCTCAAAATCCACCACGGCCTGCAGATTATATTGACTGGACCCGTCATTGAGTGCAATAAAGCGATTACTGCGAAATGTTCTTACCCATCCTTTAACTGTAACGGAATAACCTGTTTTATCGGATTCAAGAATATCCTTTACCTTTGTTCTGTCGTTGATCATCAGCCTTTTTATTTTATTCTGTATTTATTGAAAGGCAAAGATAATGACCTTTAGCTGTAGTAAAGGGATGAATAAATTTTTTTGGATATTTCGGCTATCCGTCGTAATATTGCACCCTGCATCTGATTGACAAACATACTGTCCGCCTCTTTCAGCAGCAGATTTCCTACTAAATCATAACTCATAATCAACAGCAACTATTTAAGTTTAGCTTAGCACCTTAAGTGATTTTAATGAACTAACATCTCCCGCTTAGGGAAGAAAAATGTACTTCTTAACAACAATCTTAACACATGTATGACATCTTGCAGTTGAACGATATGCTCGTTCCTGAACTCTTGGACATTGCAGGCAAGTTGGATATTCCTAACGTAAAAAAAGCCGGCAAACAAGATCTTATTTACAAAATCCTTGATAAACAAGCCGTCATGGCCTCAGAAGAAAGCTCCGCTGACACTGAAAACAAAACGATTATCCGTCATAAAAGAGTGCCCAAAAAAGCCGCGTCTGCCACTCCTGCATCCGGTTCAGATAATGAAAATGAAAATCAAAGCAGCCCGGAAAATTTAGCAGAGAATGAAGAAACTCCTAAAATACATAAGAGACTGAGAAAGCCTATCAGGCGACCGGAGAGAGCTGAGGGGACAGGTGAATCTGAAAAAAATGGAGAGGCTCCTGTTAGAACTCCTGAAGGCGGAGGTGAAGAATATCATAAGCATGAAACTTCCGTTCCCGGAACAGAGCCTGATGCAGAGGCTGACAACGAAAGAGAAGCCGGTCAGACAGAGGAGTCTTTGGTCATGCAGCGTTATAAACAGCAGCGAAAAGATACCTCTTTTAATATTGAATTCGACGGCGTGATCGTGAGCGAAGGGGTACTGGAGATGATGCCGGATGGTTACGGATTCCTGCGTTCCTCCGATTATAATTATCTGAGTTCTCCTGATGATATTTATGTTTCCCCTTCGCAAATAAAGCTTTTTGGATTAAAGACCGGCGATACCGTTCGCGGCGCCGTTCGTCCGCCTAAAGAAGGTGAAAAATATTTCGCCTTGCTAAAAGTGGAAAGCATCAATGGTAAACAGCCGGACGAAGTGCGTGACAGGGTGCCGTTTGACTATCTGACACCGTTGTTCCCTTTTGAGAAATTGAATCTGGTCACCGCAGCCAATAATTATTCTACGCGTATCATGGACTTGTTCACACCGATCGGAAAAGGTCAGCGCGGACTAATTGTAGCACAACCCAAGACTGGTAAAACTATCTTATTAAAAGAAGTAGCTAATGCTATTGCAGCCAATCATCCGGAATGTTACCTGATGGTTGTATTGATTGATGAACGCCCCGAGGAAGTAACTGATATGGAGCGGAGTGTAAAAGCCGAAGTGATCGCTTCTACTTTTGATGAGCCTGCCGACAAACATGTAAAAGTATCTTCAATTGCTTTGCAAAAGGCAAAAAGATTAGTAGAATGCGGACATGATGTGGTGATTCTGTTAGACTCTATCACACGTTTAGCCAGGGCGCATAACACCGTGATGCCGGCTTCCGGAAAGGTTCTCAGTGGCGGTGTGGAAGCCAACGCTTTACACAAGCCCAAACAGTTCTTTGGCGCTGCGCGTAAAATAGAAAACGGCGGATCACTGACGATTTTAGCTACCGCATTGATTGACACCGGTTCTAAAATGGACGAAGTGATCTTTGAAGAATTTAAAGGAACAGGTAACATGGAATTACAGCTTGACCGCAAGCTTTCCAATAAACGAGTTTTCCCTGCTATGGATGTCAGCGCTTCCAGCACGCGCCGGGAAGACTTGCTTTTAGAAAAAGATGTTCTGCAGCGGATGTGGATCCTGCGTAATCATCTCGCCGATATGAATACCGAAGAAGCTATGAGCTTCCTGCTGAATCACATGAAAGGAACAAAGAGCAATGAAGAGTTTTTGATCAGTATGAATGGATAGCAGTTGGCGGTTTTTTGAGTTGGACGTTTAAAGGATCATAGATATTTAGCGCCTTATTCTTAAAGGTTTATCATTCTGGCAAACATCCCTAAAGGCAGGTTTGGTATTTGTTTTTTGCCATTTGGCTTTTTTTATTCTACTCCAAGTCAGGTTTTAATGATAGTGTTATATTAGTATTTTACCACAATCCATGCGTTGGTGACAGCTCTTTCCCGCTTTCCTGATGGTTTATTCCTGAGAAGCCATTTTCCCGTTTTTTCATCTAAGGAGACCAAGGTGGACGAGCCGCCGCCATCCAAGTTAATGGCCGTTCTGGCGCCCAAGATCTGCATTAAACGGGCAAGTTCATCCAATGGCATCCCGTTACTGTATTCCGGTTGTCTGCCATCTATTACTACAAATAAAACCATATGTTTATTGATTATACCGGCTGCTGTTCTCGGGTGTCTTGTCAGGTTGAAAGAATTATGCAGTTGCGGAATAACTTTCCCGTTTTTTAATAATAATTGATTCCCACCCAAAGCTTCTTCCAGATATTTTTTCTTTCTGATATACAATAAGGAATCTCCCATAATGACTTTTCCGTTTTTTAAAACTCCCATAAAGCTCCTGTGAGGCAAAAAATCATCCTTCAGCATTTTACCTCCCTTCCATTCCATCTCTTCAGGAACACCGCTTTTCATATCGAAGAAATCTGCATTGACTCCGGCTATCACATGGTATCCGGGAGTATTTTCCCATTGCATCTGGTCAGTGATGGTTTGCCTGCAGAAAGTATCTTTATTAAAGGGTGTGGCAGCTTCCAATCTTAATAAACGACGTTTTAACTTTATCTTTAAAATGTAAACGGCCTCGGGTTTCCCCTCAGTGTTCAGATAATAAAGATTCGTTTCCGTTACTCCGGGAATGATCTGAAAAGAAGTATCCAGGATCATTTTGTTCATCAAAGCCGAATCCAAACGGATGGATTGGGCATCACTAAAAGTGAAAACGACACCTAATACAAGAATAAAATGAACCCTAATCAAACCTTTTCTAAAAAATTTTTTCATAGACATGCCTCTGTATAACTTTCAAAATCTATTACTCCTGAAAGGCAGATAAGAATATTGCAGTCCATTTACAGACCGCCCTGTATTTATAGCGAAAAAATAGTTCTTCCCTGAATTTTCTCACATTCCTTCATCATCCAATGCGCTTCGCTCAATCCTCCACATTCCACCCATCCACGGTAACTGCCGGTTTTTCTCCATGCAAATCTTTAGTATGACAATATCCTGTAATTATTCTTTCTTCACCCGGCAATAAAGTGATATAATTATCTTCCCAGAAGACAGGGGCTACAGATTCATTTGCCTTTGATTTCTTTAAATCCAAATGAACCATAAAGGCAAGATGAGAAGATGGGTTTTTTAATCTTATCCGGGCAAAAGTGTTTTCTCCTTTTTCATAAAATGACTTAGTGATATCCAAATTCGCCGGCGGTAATTTTTCTAACATTTTTAAATCCGCAAATTGAGATTCGGGAGTTACATACCAGGTGCTTTTTGATTCATCCAGTAAATCTTTCTGTGTGGATAAAACGTAGAAATTGGTACTGATAACCTGATGATGCTGATTGGATAATTTTAGGTCAAGGAAATAAGTTTCAGACAAAGGTAAACCTACAGGCAATGAAAATATCTGAGCTGTCCCTCTGCCGGAAATTTCCGCTAATGAAACTTCCTTTTCCAATACTTTTTTCAAATTAAAATCAAGCAGGATAATCCTTGCAGAAAGTGAGAAAGAATGATGATCCGTATTGTTGATAATGTCCACGACATTTTTCCCGTAATTATAAGAGATATGCAGTGGTTCATTTGCTTTTTTAGCGCCGTAAAAAGCGCCGGTAGGCATCAGATAATAATCATAAAGCTGCCACCAAAGCTTGGGCCAGGAGGCATTATACATCCATTGAATAATGCCGGTACTTTTAAAACGGTTAGCTTCAAAAGCTTCGTACATGGCGCGCATGCCTTCATAATTCAAAAACTGTGCTTTTCGTAAATAATCATTCAGGTTGTCGGGTTTGCCAAGACGTTGATCCATCGCTTCATTATAACGTCTAAGGTTATGAAAGTTTCCTCTCGCCGCATGGAACAACCAGGCGCTGCCTACGGGCCAAAGCGAATCTGCCGGGATCATTTTCCTTAAACTTTCCAAAACCGGGATCTCCGGGCCGGGACTTGTTTCCGTATTAAAGCCGAATGCACCGCCATAAGAAGTGTCCACATACCAATAATCGGGAGGCACATAATCATAAGGCCCGCGCATCTTCACGCCGGTTGGTCCGGTAATCTCACTTGTCCATTCTTTAGCTGAAGCAACAGACGGTCTGGTCGGATCGTATTTTTTTAATATAGCCAGATATCTCTTTTCCAACGAGGGACGAGGCCATTTGTCGCTGCCATAAAGCCAGAGAAAAATGCTCGGATGGTTTCTCAGCCACAGGATTTGATCCTGCCATGACTCAGCCGCCACATTATTTTGTTCCGGCGTAACGATTGCGCTGTGTTCATCTTCTTCTTTCGTCCCTATCAGATGAGACCATTCCCATTGACAACTGAAACCTGCCATAATTAAAATTCCTTTTTCGTCGCAGAGATTATATATCTCCTGGCTCTCTCCCCAGAATCCTTCCATACGAATGGCATTCAGGTTCAGATGAACAGCGTAATCAATACCTGCTTTTATATAATCCGGTGAAGGATCCAATAACATCGGATCTGTCCATCCGCCTCCTTTTATCAGTATTTTCTTTCCGTTCAGCCTGAAACCCCTATGACCGTCAGATGTTACATAATCTGAAACGGTCCGGATACCAAAACGGAGACGCAGCGTATCCGAAACCACATTATTTTCTTCAAACTGCAAATGCAGATCATACAGGTTTGGTTTTCCCCAGGTATGCACCCACCAAAGCTTCGGATGATCCATGCTTAATTCATGGTATTGTTCAGGTGAAAATACTATTTCCTTAGTGCTATTAGGAGATAAAATTACTTTTTGTGAAATGTAAATGTTATTTCCTATGGTCCCCTTTAAAATACCGGTTATACTTCTGTCCGTATGATTCCGTAATAATGCCGAAACAGTCAGGTCTGCATGATCAAGGGTGGCAGTATCTACTTTTGTTTGTATAAAAGGCTGGTCTATTGACACAGGACCGCTAACGATCAAACGTACATCGCGCCAGATGCCCATATTGTGATCCGGCGGTTCGGGGTTCCAATCCACAAAACCCACGGTTAAATCTCCGGTATCAGGCGGAGCTACTTTAAGCGCCAGGATATTTTCGCCGGAATGAACATATTGACTTACATCCAGCAGGAAACGGCAGAAGCCGCCCCGGATACTGTCAGCAGAAGCTATTCTTTTGCCATTCAGCCAAATATCAGCACGATAATTAATTCCGTTGAAAAGTAATCTCGTCACCTGACCGGGATTCACTTTCCCTAAAGAAAAAGAAGTGCGGAACCACCAGGGGGCCCGGAAAGGTTCGGAAGATATTTTTTCCAGATTACGATGATAGAATATGTTCTTATAAACAGCATCTTTAGTTAAGGAGCCCAATACTGTTCCCGGAACATACGCCTTGTACCAATCCTGCGGATTAAAACTTACTGTAGCAATCCTATTGTCAGCGACAGATACTTTCGCTGAAGATTGCATTTGCCAATGTCCTTTTAATAAACTGTTATAGACCGGCCATCCCTGGTTAGGAAATGACCAGGCAAAATAAAAGGATAGCATTAAAAATGTAAAGAATAATAACCTTTTGAAAATTGCTTTCATGAGAATATTTTTGAATGGGATAAAGTTATTAAAAGTTTCAAACAATTTTTATCTTTGAAAATTCAATTTCATTTTATGCAAAAACGATCTTTAAAGTATTGGTTGTTTGGAGCCGGGATGATTATTTTTACACTATCTTCCTGTGTTTCGAGCAGGAAATATGTAGATGCACGCCTTCATATCAGCGATTTGCGGCAAGACAGCGCTAATTTAGCCAGGTCTCTCCAGAATTCTAATGCGTCTCTGAAGGATTGTAACGATACTGCGGCGGCGCTTCGTCAAAATATAGGTAACCTGAATAATAAGCTGAATCAGATTATTGCCGCAGCCAAATCTCAAATAGAAAGTCAGAGCAATCAATTGAGCAGTTCACAGCAAACGATCAGCCAGCAACAGGAGAAATTAGCAGCTCTGGAGTCTATTCTTCAAAAGCAAAAAGAAGCGGTAGATCATTTGCACAAGACTATAGCCGATGCATTAGGTAAATTCAAATCGGATGAATTGACTGTGTATGATAAGAATGGAAAAGTATATGTCTCCATGCAGGAAAAATTGTTGTTCAAGACTGCCAGTGCCGTGGTAGATCCTCAGGGTAAAAGTGCATTGGGAATACTTGCACAAGTGTTGAATGCCAATCCGGGTATCAGTATAGAGGTAGAAGGCCATACCGATTCCGTGGCCATCCATGGAAAATATGAAGACAACTGGGCATTAAGTTTAGCGCGCGCCGCTTCGGTAGTACGTATCCTTACCAATGATTATAAAGTGAACCCTCAGAATATTATTGCCTCCGGACACAGCAAATATGATCCAGTGGATGCCAACAGTACACCTGATGGAAGAGCACGTAACAGGCGTACAGATATCATTATAGAGCCAGACCTGAATGAACTGTACCAATTGATCAATCAGGAACAGGGAACGGCACCGGTTGACAGCAGTAAAACGTAAATTAATTGAGGTCCCAGGTTTCTGATCGGGGGTATCAGGTTTTACAATTCCACAAACAACCCCCGATATCTGTCCTCTGATACCTGATATTTCTTGATTTGACACTACGCCTCCAACATCAATCATTTATCTTATTTTTGCCGTATAAGCTTTCCATTTAAACAAAATAATTATGAATAAAGGACCCGTATCACAGTTCATTGTACATCATTACCGCCATTTTAATGCCGCAGCTTTGATGGATGCGGCTAAAGCTTATGAGACACATTTACAGGAAGGGGGTAAAATGATGATTACCCTGGCAGGCGCCATGAGCACTGCAGAATTAGGTATTTCCCTGGCTGAAATGATACGCCGGGATAAAGTACAGATCATCACCTGTACCGGCGCTAATTTAGAAGAAGATATTATGAATTTAGTGGCACATAACCATTATAAACGTGTTCCTCATTATCGTGATCTCAGTCCGCAGGAAGAGGGAGAGCTACTGGCAAGCGGATATAATCGTGTTACGGACACTTGTATTCCCGAAGAAGAAGCTTTCAGGAAAATACAACATCATATCTTTAAGATATGGAAAGAAGCCGAAGAAAAAGGAGAACGTTATTTGCCGCATGAATACATGTATAAATTATTATTAAGCGGTGTAATGAAACAGGACTACGAAATAGATCCAAGCCATAGTTGGATGATCGCCGCGGCAGAAAAAAACCTTCCTATCATTGTCCCGGGCTGGGAAGACAGTACGATGGGAAATATTTTTGCTTCTTATTGCATCAAAAAAGAATTGAAACCATCTACTATGAAAAGCGGGATTGAATACATGACCATGCTGGCAGATTGGTATATCAAGAATTCAGACGGCAAGGGTGTGGGGTTTTTTCAGATCGGCGGTGGAATAGCCGGCGATTTCCCCATTTGCGTAGTGCCTATGTTATATCAGGATCTGGAAATGACTAATATTCCTTTCTGGAGTTATTTCTGCCAGATATCAGATTCTACCACTTCTTACGGTTCTTATTCAGGGGCTGTTCCCAATGAAAAAATTACCTGGGGAAAATTGGATGTACATACACCCAAATTTATCGTGGAAAGTGATGCGACTATCGTGGCGCCTTTGATATTTGCGTGGTTGCTTGGATGGTAGAAATGGATAATTTTATGGTTTTATGACTTTATGGCTTTATGGTTTAGGTAATAATGATTTGTAGTTTTCACATCTTGTGATTTTTGACATTTCTAATTTTTAATTTCACTCATGTCCGATTTATCGGTCACATTAATCCAATCTTCTTTGCATTGGGAAAATGCCGATGCCAATTTGAAGATGTTTGATGAAAAGATAGGCAGAATAACAGGAAAAGCTGAAATCGTTATTCTTCCCGAAATGTTTACCACCGGGTTCAGCATGCATCCTGAAAAGCTTGCTGAAAAGCCTGACGGGAAAACCATACAATGGATGAAAGAAACTGCTCAAAGGGAAAAGATCATTCTCACCGGCAGTATCATCATGGAGGAAGAAGGAAAATATTTTAACCGGCTGATATGGATGCATCCTAACGGGCAATATGCCTCTTATGATAAAAGACATTTATTTGGCTACGCCGGGGAAAATAAACATTACACCCAGGGAAATAAAAAATTCATTGCTTCAGTAAACGGCTGGAAAATTTTTCCGGTGATCTGTTATGATCTTCGCTTTCCTGTCTGGTTGCGTCAATCGCCCGGGCCGGAGAATCAGTATGATCTGTTAATTTGTGTGGCCAATTGGCCTGAATCACGCGCTCACGCATGGAAGACATTACTGCAAGCACGCGCTATCGAAAATCAATGTTTTGTTGCAGGGGTGAACAGAACGGGAACAGATGGCAACCATATCAGCCATGCGGGCGACTCTTGTATTGTGGATCCATCGGGAAAAATTATCATTCAAAAAAACAAGGAAGAAGCCATCCTTCATTATACATTGCAAAAAGGACCATTATTAAACAACAGGACACGTTTCCCGTTTTTAAAAGACGCAGATACATTTATCATTCAAAAATAATCATGAATCAGATTTTTTATATCCCCGAAACTATCTTTACAGGAGAACAATTTATCCATGACCACGCAGTAGAAGTTTCC
>SCQT01000242.1 GCA_004322015.1 Chitinophagaceae bacterium | reverse complement strand
GTATATTTATCCACCTGCGGCTTGATCTCGACTTTGGTATTGCCGTAGTTTTTGTTCAGCCAGGCCACATCAATTTCGATATCAAAGTGGCCGATATTACATACGATGGTTTTATCTTTCATTAAACGGAAATGTTTTTCCGTAATAATATCGCGGCAACCGGTGGTAGTTACTACAATATCTGCTTCTTTTATTGCATCTTCCATCTTCTTCACTTCATACCCCTCCATAGCTGCCTGCAAAGCACATATCGGATCAATTTCGGTTACGATTACGCGGGCGCCTGCACCGCGCAAAGACTGTGCAGAACCTTTTCCCACATCGCCATAACCAGCTACCACGGCTACTTTTCCTGCCATCATCACATCTGTGGCACGACGAATGGCATCTACCAGGCTTTCACGACATCCATATTTATTGTCAAATTTAGATTTGGTCACGGAATCATTCACGTTAATAGCTGGTAATGGAAGTGTGCCGTTTTTCACACGTTCGTATAAACGATGTACCCCGGTAGTGGTTTCTTCACTCAGGCCTTTCACATATTGTACCAGTTCAGGATATTTATCCAGCACCATATTGGTCAAATCGCCGCCGTCATCGAGGATCATGTTCAACGGTTTGTCTTCGCTGCCGAAGAATAAAGTTTGTTCAATGCACCAGTCAAATTCTTCATTGGTCATTCCTTTCCATGCAAAAACCGGGATACCTGCGGCGGCGATAGCAGCAGCGGCATGGTCTTGCGTGGAAAAAATATTGCAGGAACTCCAGCGTACTTCGGCGCCCAATTCAATCAGTGTTTCAATCAGCACAGCCGTTTGAATGGTCATGTGAAGACAACCTGCAATGCGCGCGTCTTTCAGAGGCTTGCTTGCGCCATACTCTGCGCGAAGCGCCATCAGACCCGGCATTTCAGCTTCTGCCAGTTCGATTTCCAGACGTCCCCATTTTGCCAGAGACATATCCTTCACTTTGTAAGGTAATTTCAAATCAATACCCTGAAGATTAATGGCCATTTTTAATATGATTTAAGTGGTTCTTAAGTAAGATTTTTCTGTTAAACCGCAAAGTTACAAAACAGGATAGAAGAATAGTATATATTCACTTTTTTAGCACAAAAGGATAATTTTTTCTACTTTTATAGGACAAAGTTTTAAAATAAAATGAAAAAAATCCCTCCAAAAGCTAAATTTACTACCCGGGATCCGGGTATCATTTTAGATGAAAAAGATTTTGCCATCCTGAACCTGTTACAACAAAATGCGAAAATGACGGTCAGGGAAATTTCCGGTGCAGTCCATTTAAGCCCTACCCCTGTCCATGAGCGTATTAAGCAGATGGAAGAAACAGGGGTCATAAAGCGTTATGTGACCCTGGTGGAGCCTGTCAAAGTAGGAAAAAACTTAAGGGTCATCTGTCATGTTTCTTTAAAAGAGCATAGCAAAAAAGCCGGGTTGAATTTTATCAAAGCCATTCAAATGATGAATGAAGTGATTGAATGTTACAGTATTTCAGGTGAATTTGATTTTTTGCTGAAAGTCATAGTCCGGGATATGGAAACATATTACGATTTTCATGTAAATAAACTGAGCCAGGTAGAGAATGTAGGGCATGTACAAAGTACGTTCATCATGGGTATTATCAAAGAAACCCATCAATTGATTTTTACATAAGAATCCGATAATTGCTGCTTTGCTCAGCTAGATATTATTATGTAGGAATCGGAAAAACTCCGGAAGCGCCTGTTTCCATGTGGCCGGATCATGTCTGCCGCCGGTAATTTCATGATATAGAATATCACCCGGATAAGAATATCCTTTTTCAACCAACGCGTCAATCACGTCTAACGTATCATCTATCACGTCAATAATTCCGTTATTATTTCTGTCTTCTGTTTCATCATCCGTGCCACATTCAAAAAAGAATTTTAACTCCCGATAGTATGTTCCTTCACGGATCCGGTTAAGCATGATCCGGTCGGCATCCTCCTTATAATGATCTCTTAGATCTTTTTTCCGCCACCATAAGGAGCCGGAAAAAATACCTGCTTTGGAAAAAACATCCGGATGCTGCCACACAATATCCAGTGCGGATAATCCACCCAAAGAAAAACCTGCGAAGGATTTTGGTAAATCTTTTTCAACAGGTAAATGTTGATTTAATAATGGGATCAATTCCTTCATGATAAATGAAGAGTAAATATCCGCTTTGCTCCCTCTGTTTTTAAAATCCGGATGACCGGCAATACCGTATTCCTGCATGCGATGGCTGTCTGAATAGATACCCACCACTATTAATGGTTGTATTATTTTGCGGATTTCCAGTTCATGTAACAGATCTGATAATCCGCCCTGAATCAGGTCCTGGCCGTCATTGAATAGTATCATCTGTGCGGGCTTTTCCTGATTTTCCCGAAAGGAGTGATACATGTCAAACTGAACCTTTCTCTGTAAATACTTTGAAGCAATAACAAAAGTTTGCATAAATAATTTGCAGGATGCAGGTAATCAAATAATTTTGCAATGATAAATCAATTTCCAAAATACCATTGCATTGAGTAACAGCTTATATGAACAGCGCGGTGTATCCTCCACTAAAGAAGAGGTGCACCAGGCCATCAAAAACATTGATAAAGGCATTTTCCCAAAAGCTTTTTGTAAAATTATTCCCGACATTCTCGGCGGCGATGGCGATTACTGTAATATCATGCACGCAGACGGGGCTGGTACTAAATCTTCGCTCGCTTATATTTATTGGAAAGAAACAGGTGATATGAGTGTGTGGAAAGGCATTGCACAGGATGCCATTGTGATGAATACGGATGATTTGTTATGTGTCGGCGCCACGCAAAACATTCTTTTATCTTCTACTATCGGAAGGAATAAACGTCTTATTCCGGGTGAGGTGATCGCTGCGATCATTCAGGGCACGGAAGAAACTTTGGAACAATTAAGAGGCTTTGGTATCAGCATTTATTCTAC
>SCQT01000241.1 GCA_004322015.1 Chitinophagaceae bacterium | reverse complement strand
TTTAAGCAGCTCATACGCTGTATCTTCGATCGGTATAAGGCGGCTTGACAGATTAATATTAATGATCTTTTTCATCTGTAATTCGGGTTTAGGATGTTATGATTGTGAATGTTGAATTGGTTGCGTCAATTGATTAACAGCGTCGGCCAGTTCATTCCAGGTGGCTTCCAATTGTTTGTAAAACTCTTCGCCTTTTTCTGTCATCGAAAAATATTTCCTGGGGGGCCCTGAGCTGCTTTCTACCCAACGATAAGAGAGCAGGCTGGCATTTTTAAGCCTGGTAAGCAGCGGATAAAGCGTACCCTCAAAAAGATCTAACTTGGCCTCTTTCATCTTTTCAATGATGTCTGACGGATACGCTTCCCCCTGCCGGATGATGGAGAGAATACAAAACTCCAGCACTCCTTTCCTCATTTGCGATTGCGTGTTGTCTATGTTCATTTTGATGTTTTTAATCTTTCAACGACACAAAGATATGTATATAGTTAGTACCATGCAACACATAATACTTTAGAAGACAAAATAAATTTATATCTTTTAATGGGGTAAATAACTCCTTAACGTATGACAGCACTTAATTCTAATACAGGATATCAATATGACATATTAATTATATATATGTGATAGGCGGTCTTTATAGATGACGAATAGAGAATTAATATTCGTTTGTTGGTTGTTTATTGTAAAATAGAATGTTAAATCCTTATAGCTATGGCGCTTTGAGGAGGGTTATGTACGAGGAAAGGCTCCTTAAGACGCAAAGCGGAAGAAAACCAGTTGAATCAATTCGGAACGAGTTCGTCCGCAACAATCGCAAACTGAATATTAAAGCCACTATGCAAAAATTACCTATCGCAAATTCTGATAAACCAATTGCATTCTATAGTCTTGATGTTATCATTTCTGTGGGCTATCGTGTAAAATCAAAACTTGGCACCCAATTCCGTCAATGGGCTATTCAAAGATTATTGGATGAATTGCTTAAGTAGAACCTCTCCCTTCAACTTTTATAACGCTCAATAGCATTATCCTTCTCGGGATCCATCACAAAAATATAAATCCAGTCATTATCCACTAAACTTTTCAGTTTTTCATCGCTTTCCAGGATTTGAGTAATATAGCGTTTGGGAGCCTGAATCAAAGTACTCAAACGGATCGGATTATGGAATACTTGCTCATCTGATTTCATCAGCGATTGAAGAGGTAATCCAATTTTCAAATCACTTCCATTGCCCTGCAGCACGCCATATTTTCCAGTAACGTTGTGAGTGATCTTTGATCCGGCGCCAAAGACATCATTATCAACAGTCGAAAAATAATAATGGTTACTGATCCATTGACAAACAAGCAATGGTCCTTGCATAATTCCCTTTAAATTGAAACCGTCTTTGTCAATATGCCAATCATAAGAACTCATAAAGCAGTCGCTGAATTTCCCATTTAAAGTAAGGGATCGCGGGCCGATAATATAACCGGCATGACCCGACAATCCCCATTCAGGACGGGTTTCCGACCAACTATTTGATTTTATTTTTGCCAGATATTCCGCGCCCTGAGGCTCATTTAAACGTTCTTTTGTCATCACTTTTCTCACTTCCACCAAATCCTTTTTGAGTTGTTGCAATATCTTTTGATATCTTTCCGGAACTTGTGCGTCAAACAGTTTTACTTCATCCGATGAGGTAATATGTTCCCCCGCTATAAAAAAAGTATCATTCGGAATATCAATTCGATACTTTTCACATAATATTTCTCTTACTTCTTTAGTGTTGGCCAAACGGGCTAAAGTACGCGCATTTCGTTTCCCGGGATTCCCTGCACACGCACCACAATCAAGACTGGACGCATAGGGATTATTGGCGCTACGACTGGCATGTCCTGTGAAAACCACTAAAGGTGCAAAAGTTCTCCAACCACATGAATCAAAAACGCCTTTTACTAATGTGGCTTTTTCTTCCATTGAGATTTCAACCAACGAATCTGTTTGCTTTGTATAATAAATATGTGGTTCATAAATCTCCTCATATCCTTTGTGATGGTGTAACATCAAACGCTCAGCTTCATTGGGTTTGAAAAGCCTTAATAACATTATTGCCCCATAATAAAAACCGGAGCCTTCGACATATCCAAAAGCGGACGGAAGCATATTCTTCAACCGGCCAAGGAAATATTTACAGGCTTCCAATCGCTTTCCTGTTTCCTTGTACTCATTGACTTCCATATCTTTCCCTTGCGCTGTTTCTTCGTGTACCACATAATGAGAAGGCAGCATAGCCGGTGAAGATTTATTGATTAGACCTGATTCAGGATGAAGATAATTCATAGGTATTCCAAAAGCACCCGCCGAACCGTAAGTTTCATAGTTTCCTGTCTTCTCAAGCAACCGGCGCAATACTTCCGAACGTGAATCCAAACAAAAAACAAATTGCGCATCCGGGCGGCTAAATTTGCGCCCGGCAGGTCGTTTATTACTTTCTTTTAGCTTATTAAAGAATCTGTTTTGCCAAGTCTGTTCCCAAGCCTGTAACCAGAGGTATTTAAGCTCTAAAAGTGAATGATCCTTTTCCTCTGCAACTTCAGGCAGGATAGTCGCTTTCAGACAACGTGCCATCCAAAGCCGGACCGCCAGGTAGTCTAAAAGTGTAATGGGATATTCCCGGTTCCAAAGTGAATCGTTTTCAACACGGTATTTAATATAACCGGCCCATCCGGGTAGAGCTGCGAGATGCCGTTTCAGAATTTCAACCTGTTGTTTTTCATCAAAATTAGTTAGTATCCGGGATAAGGCCTCTTCCGGTGTTTTCGGAACAGGACCCGCAAGTTTTTTATTAATATCGTTATCGTAAACAACCAATAAACTCCAGGCAGTGTAAAACCCCATTTCCCTAAATGGCATTGGCCAGGCAGCCATTCCTTCATCCAGAAACAAAGACAACCATTTAAGCATAAGCCGATCTAATTCGTGATTCTCATTCACGCGTTCTGCTGTAGTATTTGCTTCCATGACAGCCAAGTAACGATCGGGAGAATCGTTTTTTCCGGCTTCTTTAAGAATCGCCCCAATCTCTTCATGGCCGATTTTCCCTTCTTCCCAGGCCTGCCTGTAAACGCAAGCTTTGGGAAGTACGCAGGCCCCCCATAAATTACTGCCTTGTTCTAAAGCCTCAAAGAAGGGACGGTCTTCATAGCCGGACAGTTGGTTACCAGTAACAAAAGAATATAAAGGCCATGTCTTTCCGATGACTTGTGCGGCCTGATTTATCTTATCCTTTAGTCCTTGATTATTCATTTTATATATTTCTTATAGCGTAAAACGGTTTTTTTATAGGGCTGAGAATCGTTAACCAACCTGACATACAGCCAGGGGAAATTTTTGTAGATTCCCGATTTCATAATAAAAAAGCCTATGAGAAAAGTTACACCAAATACTATTTGCAGGACAGAAAGTGGTTCAGGATGATCTGTCATAGGGAGACCGCTCATAAAAACAGATGTACTGTTATACATCAAAGCATAAAGCCCGATACTGAGAAAAAACACCACAGGCCCGACGATTGACTTTGTCAAGTTTGAAAGCTCCGGGCGTTTAATGATATTGTCCATCGCCTGACCGACCGTAATGGCTACAATCAACGTTAAGAAAATACCGCCATCCGCTTTCAACCCTTTCCCGGTAGTCCATGCAAATAAAAGAGCACCCAAAACACCCAGAACTATTGATGCTATTGCCTGTAAATAATTAGACCTGCTCTTAGGATGCCTTACAGGCGAAATATGATGAATTTCTTCTCCTGATGAAAGGAACAAATAAGCCTTATAACATCCGTGGAGAATCAAGTGAACTATCCCAGCATTAAAGAATCCCAGACCGCATTCCATAATCATAAAAGCCATTTGAGCAGTGGTAGAACAACCTAATTTTTGCTTGATATTTACCTGAATCAATTTCGTAAATTGGGCTACTATAGCCGTAACGCCACCAATTATAATCAGCAATGTCATCGTATCCGATTTAAAAAATAAGGGAGCGAGCAATGTCAACAAAATACCAGCACCGTTCACAAATCCAGCATGCATCAACGCGGACGCAGGGGTTGGTGAAGTCATTGCCGAAAGTAACCAACGGTGAAAAGGGAACATGGCTGACTGAATTGCTGCTGCAATAATGATGCATAAAGCCGCAGTTAGAAGAATAGAAAAAGGAAGATTACCAAAATGTTGTTGTAAGCCGGTAAGGGTAAATTGATTCGCATAAAAGGAAAGAAGCAACATTCCGGCAGAAAGAAATAAACCACCAATAAAAAAATGCCATTGGCAATAGCGTGCAGCCTCCCGCGCCTCGCCCCAACGGGCATCAATCCCTATTAATCGTGCCATAAAAAACCCCATCCCAAACCATGCCAATAAAAGCAGCACAATATGATCGGCAAAGACCAGTAACGAAACTGAGACCAATAAGCCAATGGTTAGCGCAATAAAACGGTTATAATAATGGAACCCAATGAGATATTTACTCGAAAATGTGCAAACCACTGCAGTGAAAAAAGTTACCGTCGCCCAAATAATCAAGGTTAGCCCATTAATACGAAAAGCACCATTACAATACCATTGGGGGGCATTGGGATAATAAATGATAATAGATGTAATACTCAGAATGAACAAAAGCCACAAGAAGGCAGATACTAATTTAAAAGTGATGCTTGGGCGCGGATTTTTATTACTCATAAGTCACAATAATATAAGCTAATTCTATTTTAAATCAGCACTCGCTATACGGGCCGATTCATTCGGGCTGCAAAGTAAAAGAAACCCGTTTAATAAGATACATTTATCTTTGCTATGAAATACATTAAAAAAATTTATGGATTACACATTAAACCAATTGCAAATATTTCTCAAGATTGTGCAAAATCAGAGTATTACCAAGACTGCGGAAGAACTTTATATGACTCAGCCGGCTATTTCCATTCAGTTAAAAAATTTCCAAAATCAGTTCTCTATTCCACTGACGGAAGTCGTAGGCAGAAAAATATATATCACTGACTTCGGTTATCAAATTGCCGATTCAGCCGAAAAAATACTGAATGAAGTAGATGCCCTAAATTATAAAACCTCTGCTTTTAAGCGTGAACTTTCAGGCAGGCTTCATATCTCATCAGTTTCTACAGGACAATATGTGCTTCCAAGTTTTCTTTCAGGCTTTGCAGAATTACACAAAGGTGTGGATCTGAATATTAACGTTACTAATAAATTAAAGGTGATAGAAAGTCTGGAACGCAATGAAGTTGATTTTGCACTCGTGTCCGTTTTACCCAAAAAATTAAAAATAAACCAGGAAATTCTGCTGCCGAACCGGCTATTTTTAATTGGCAAATACGACATGGAACCGGAATCGGGAGTTTCAAAAAAGTCCTTATTTGAATCCATGCAACTTATATTCCGGGAACAAGGCTCCGCTACCCGTGATGCTATGAATGCTTTTATTACAAAAAACAACTTACCGGTACATAAACGCATTCAGTTGGTAACAAATGAAGCGGTCAAGCAAGCAGTCATGGCCGGAATCGGCTATTCTATTATGCCAATAATCGGATTGAAACACGAACTGAAAAGTAAGGAATTACAAATTATACCTTGCAGGGGTCTGCCCATTATCACAACCTGGCGTTTGGTTTGGTTAAAATCCAAGAAGTTGTCTCCGGTTGCGAACGCTTACCTTGACTTCGTAAGAAATAAGAAAGAGCGTATCATTAAAGAAAAGTTCGATTGGATTTTGGGCTATTGAAAGGCAATTGGGTGTGTAGTGCTATTTTGTGGTCAATAGTGTCAATAGGAACGATTTCTATTTTTTATTAATATGATTTTCTTCTGCAATGATTTTGTGAGCCGCCCTTATAAGCCGGTCATTTATTGCTATTCCAATTCCTTCATCGGGAACATACTCAGCGATAATTAAATCAAGGTGCATTGAATCCAATTTGTGCAATGCCTCATATAAATTCTTCGCCGCTTCTGCCAGGTCTCCTTTAGGAGAGAGTGCGATCTGCTTTCGCCTACTTGTAATCGGAAAAGTGTTTTTAAAAGTTAGCAGCCCGATATTCTCAGACGGCAGGGTAATATTTAAATTATTTATGTCTCCGGTTAAGCAAACAGAGGTCTTAGGCGAATAATGCGAGGGTGACATTCCAGAAGTAATATGTTTATGTTCGGGATTTTGGTTGAACTTTACGCTGCCGGTTACCTTTTTAATATCATCGGGCGTAATAACTCCCTTTCTGTAAATTACTGCCATCTCATCATCAAATCCTACAATTGTTGATTCTATTCCTTCCCGGCAAGGGCCTCCGTCAAGTATATACTTTATTTTATCTCCTAATTGCTTATTCACGTGACGGGCTGTTGTTGGACTTATATATCCATACGGATTAGCACTTGGCGCTGCCAGTGGAAACGGAAGCATATTCAGTAATTCCAGCGTAAGAGGATGGGCCGGCATGCGGACGGCCACATTGGGTAAGCCAGCAGTAACACCATCAATCACAGGCGATCCTTTTGGCAATAGCATGGTTAAAGGGCCCGGCCAAAATTTTTCTGATAGCTTTACGGCAGCCAGGGGAATGCTCTTTACATACTCCTGAAGATAATTTATATCCGAAATATGGACAATGAGCGGGTTATTTTTAGGACGGTTTTTTGTGGTATAAATTTTATCTACAGCTTCTTCGCTCAAAGCATTTCCTGCCAGTCCATAAACTGTTTCAGTTGGAATTGCAACCACTCCCCCTGCAATCAACAATTCACAAGCTGTTTCTAAATTTTTACCAATTATTGCCATATTAATTAACTATTTAGACCGGTATAAACCTCAATAATGTTATGATATCGTTTACTGATCATCTTGACCGGGAATACGGCAAGCGAAGGGCAAAGAAAAGGGAAGCTTATGAACGAGGGTCTGAGGCTTTCAAAATCGGTGTTTTAATTCAGGAAATGCGGGAGCAACAAAACATGACGAAAGCATTACCAAACGGTGATCAATAAATTCCGAAGCTATAAATACTTATCCCCTTTATGTCTTTTTATTTCGCTGACATATTCGCGAATCTGCTGCTCATTATCTTTGCTGCAGATCAATAATACGTCCGGCGTATCAATTACAATGAAGTTATCCAGCCCCTGAAGCAGAACCAGTTTTTCCTCCGGAGCGTGAACCATACAATGAGCGGCATCAATAATTAACACATTTTTCCCCGAAATGGCATTACTGAGATAATCTTTATCCATATTCTCATAAGCGGAATTCCAGGTACCGAGATCGCTCCATCCGAAATTGGCAGGAATGACAAACACATTTTCCGCTTTTTCCATCACCGCATAATCAATGGAAATATTGGTGCATTGAGAATAAATAAATTCAACGGCTTCTTTTTCTTCGGGTGTATTCAGCCTGGTTAAGTCCTGCTCAAATAAATCGCTCAGATCGGGTAAATATTTTCTGAAAGCGGTTAAAATGGATTGCACATTCCATAAAAAGATACCCGCATTCCATAAAAAATCACCGCTTTGTAAAAATGTTTTTGCCAGCTCGGCATTCGGTTTTTCAGTAAAGGTCTTTACCGGAAAAATATTGTCCGAAACTGCTTTCATATCATATTGAATATAGCCGTAACCCGTATCGGGACGTGTGGGCTTGATGCCGAGTGTAAGCAATGCATTATTTTCATCTGCAAATCCCAATCCCTCTGTACAGATCTTAGAAAAGGCATCCGGATCCAGGATCAGGTGGTCGGCAGGGGCACAAATAATATTAGCTTCCGGATCAATTTTGTTTATCTTATAAGAAATGTAAGCGATGCATGGGGCGGTATTTTTCCGGGAAGGTTCCCCGACAATATTCTCCAGGGATAATTCGGGAAGTTGTTCATGAACCTGGTCCACATATTGTGCATTCGTGATGATATATATGTTTTCCAAAGGTATAAACCGGCTGAATCTTTCAAAGGTCCATCGGATAAGCGATTTACCGGTATTAAGGATGTCCAGGAACTGTTTGGGGCGATCATGCCGGCTGACGGGCCAGAACCGGCTTCCGATACCCCCCGCCATGATGGCTACATAGTGATGTTTGTTCATCATAGTATTATTTTACAAAAGTCCTTCTTTAATAATATCATGCAGATGAATGACTCCTGAGTATTCGTCATTATCGAGTACGATGAGTTGGGTAATATTATGCTGCCGCATCAGTTCCAGCGCACTGACTGCCAATGCTTCCCCCGAAATAGTTTTGGGTTTTGTATTCATCACATCCATAGCCCGGAGGGTTTCCCAGGTTGGTTTTTCTTTCAGCATCCTTCTTAAATCACCGTCTGTAATGACGCCTGTAATTCTTCCTTTTTCATCCAGCACAGCGGTCATTCCTAATCTTTTTTTGGTAATTTCCACGATCACTTCCTTCATGAAAGTCATTTTATGAACAGCCGGTTTCTCATTCTGCAGCGAAAGATCTTTTACCTTCAGGTACAGCTTTTTGCCCAAAGTGCCGCCCGGGTGGAATTTGGCAAAATCTTCCGGAGAAAATCCTTTCAGTTCCATGAGACATACAGCCAACGCATCGCCCATAGCAAGTTGCGCAGTGGTGCTGGCGGTAGGCGCCAAATTGTTCGGACAGGCTTCCTGGCTGACGGTGGTATCCAGGATAAAATCTGCCTGTTGTGCTAAGTAAGATGCCGTATTTCCGACGATAGCTATTAAAGGATTGTGAAAATTTTTGAGTAGCGGAACCAACAATTTTATCTCGGGAGACTCACCGCTTTTAGAGATGCAAATCACCACATCGTCCTGCCGGATCATTCCCAGATCTCCATGAATAGCGTCGCCGGCATGCATAAATAAGGCCGGTGTGCCGGTAGAATTAAAGGTGGCCACTATTTTTTGCCCGATAAGGGCGCTTTTCCCGATGCCTGTAACCACCACACGGCCGGAGGTAGCGGCGATTAATTGCACCGATTTTGTAAAGTCTTCATTAAGCAGGTCTTCCAGCGCACGGAGTGCTTCAGATTCCATGCGAAAGGTGTTCCGTGCGGTCTCTAACAGGGCAGATTCAGACAGGTTGTTCATTACACTGAAACTCAATCAAAGTGCGAATAAAGTAAAAATTTTTGAACATGGTGGATTTTTCCTTTGAAAAGATGTTTTAAAATTCATAATTATTGATTAATTTCGTGAGCCTTAAAAAGCATAACAGATTATTTTAATATATTACAATCTTTTTTTTAAAATTTAAATAATAATGGAAGTTGCGAACGCGAGCTTAAAAGATGCATTGCAGGAGTACTTTGGTTTCGACCATTTTAAAGGAAATCAGGAAAAAATTATCAAAAGCATTTTATCGGGAAGAGACACCTTTGTGATCATGCCGACGGGTGGGGGCAAATCCCTCTGTTACCAGTTGCCGGCCTTAATGAGCGACGGATGTGCGCTGATAGTTTCACCCCTCATCGCCCTGATGAAGAACCAGGTGGACCTGGTAAGGTCATACAGCAGTTTAGATAATGTAGCTCATTTTTTGAATTCCACTCTCAGTAAAACACAGATAAAGAAGGTCCGGGAAGATCTGAATGCCGGTCATACCAAACTTTTATATGTTGCTCCTGAAACACTGACCAAACAGGAAAATATGGACTTTTTCCGCGAGCTTTCTCCTTCATTTATCGCCGTGGACGAGGCACACTGTATTTCCGAATGGGGGCATGATTTCCGCCCCGAATACCGCCGCCTTCGTGAAATGATCAATGAAATCAATCCCGATTTGTCCATCATCGCCCTGACTGCCACCGCTACACCTAAGGTGCAGAGCGACATTGTAAAAAATCTGGCCCTGAGAGATCCCAGTATTTTCATTTCTTCTTTTAACCGTCCAAACCTGTATTATGAGGTAAGGCCAAAGAAAAGTAAAGAACACGCCATCAAGGAAATTGTAAAATTTATCCATCAGCACCATGGGAAAAGCGGCATCATTTACACGCTGAACCGGAAAACAACCGAAGAAATTGCAGACATGCTGACTGCCAATGGCATTAAGGCGGTAGCATATCATGCAGGATTAGATTCTTCCACCCGATCCAAGCGGCAGGACCTTTTTCTGAATGAAGGTGTGGACGTGATCGTAGCCACCATCGCTTTTGGTATGGGAATAGACAAGCCAGACGTCCGTTTCGTCATTCATTTTAATATTCCCAAAAGTTTGGAAAACTATTACCAGGAAACCGGAAGAGCAGGGAGGGATGGCCTGGAAGGAAATTGTATCTGTTTCTATTCTCATAAGGATATTCAGAAATTAGAGCATCTGATGCGGGATAAATCACTGAGCGAAAGGGAAATGGGCGCCCAGCTTATTAATGAAACCGTGGCTTATGCTGAAAGCGCTGTTTGTCGCCGTAAGTTGCTGTTGCATTATTTCGGGGAGGAAGCAAAAGAAGAAAACTGCGGACATTGTGATAACTGTCTGCATCCGAAAGAAAAAATAGAAGTGAAGGCCGAAGCAGATGTAGTGTTGAAAACTATTCAGGCGCTGAATGAGCGTTTCCCCATCGAATATGTCGTGAATATTATTATCGGAAAAAATACACCACAGATCACTACTTTCCGGCATGATAAGCTGAAGGAATTCGGAAGCGGTATGGAACACGACGGGCATTTCTGGAATTCCCTGATCCGTCAGATGATGCTGGAACATTTAGTTGAAAAGGATATAGAAGAATACGGATTACTGAAGATCACCGAAAAAGGACACAAGTTCCTGAAAAAGCCGTATTCCTTTAAGATGGTGCTCAATCATCAATATGATGAAGCTGCCGAAGGCGGAGAGGAGGAGGAAGTGACCCCTACAGGTCCGGCTCCGGCCGATCCGGCGCTTTTCCAGATGCTGATGGACCTGAGAAAGCAGGTGGCGAAGGAGAAAAATCTGCCGCCGTTCGTCATTTTCCTGGAAAATTCTCTGGAAGATATGGCAACTCATTATCCCACCACGATGAAGGAATTGGAAAAAATCCAGGGAGTGAGCGCCGGGAAGGCTATGAAGTATGGGAAAAAATTTATAGAGTTAATTGGTAAATATGTGGAAGAAAATGATATTGACAAGCCGGACGATTTTGTGATGAAGAGCGTAGTGAATAAAAGCGGGCTGAAAGTATTTATTATACAGAATATTGATAAGAAGATCCCATTAGAAACCATTGCCAAAAATAAAGGGCTTTCCACCGACGACTTGTTGGATGAAATGGAAACCATCGTGGCCAGCGGCACCAGGCTAAACGTGAATTATTGTTTAGACGAAGAACTGGATGATGATGCGCAGGATGAGATCATTGATTATTTTAAAGGATGTGAAACTTCCAGTCTGAAGGCTGCCCGGGAGGAACTGGCTGATGGTGATTATTCAACCGAGCAGCTCAAGCTTATGCGCATTAAGTTCCTGAGCGAATATGGCAATTAGCATTTGGAACATAAACGGAAATCCCTATCTTTGCACTCCTTTTTTAGGAAAAGGGAGAAGGTGTGAGAACCTCTGTGTATATAAAGATTGAAAAATCCCAGTCCCGTAGGTTTGATTCGCAGGGTTATCAGAAAGGTCATGGAAAAATATTGGGTGCGATAGCTCAGTTGGTAGAGCAAAGGACTGAAAATCCTTGTGTCGGCGGTTCAATTCCGCCTCGCACCACTCAAAGGCCTCCATCATCCGAGGCTTTTCTTATTTTAATGCATTTTATTTATATCCTATATTCTCCTACGCTTGACCGCTTTTATGTCGGTGAATCTTCGGATCCGCAACAACGATTGAAGTGGCATAATGAACACGTATTCAAAAATGCTTATACGAAATCCGGTGATGATTGGCATCTTGTCTTAACTTTAGAATTTTCTGATAGAAAGAATGCCCGAAGGATCGAGCGGTATATCAAGTCCATGAAATCTTCCTCCTTTATAAAAAGATTAAGCAAGGATTCTGAGTTTTTAAGCAATTTTAAAACGATTGTTAAGGAAAATTCAATATTACCCTGATATAATTTTCATTTTGAAAACCCTTGTGTCGGCGATTCTCCCGAATATTCGGGGCCTCCTCCCACCACAATCTTCTTTTGAAACACGCTTGTAAAGCCGGTTTTTCTATTTTTAAATATTTTCAGACATTTGGATTCAATGCCACATCACATTCCTTACCAATTCGGACTTTCATATCATCCACTCAGGCCCTTTGATCTGAATGAAAGAAATACAAAACGACTGGAAAAATTATTGAAGCTGAATGAAGCGACTTTAATCACTAAAATCTGCAAACATTATATCTGTAATTTTATTCCTGACCTGTTGGAAAATGAAGATGAATACTGGATTATTTCGTGTTATCCTTCTACCGATCATTCACCTGTGAGGGTAAGTATTTGGTTTCCTGAAGTATTCAATATTGCTCCGGCAAATCATTATTTTGGTCATACGGAAAAATTACAATGTATGGTCTTCGTTCATGCAGATTATCTGGATATTGCGTCTGAGAAGAAAATGGAAAATAAAATCAAAGGGCTGCATTTTCAACACAGCTACCGGTTCAGAACAGGCATTGCGGGGCAGTTGGCTGCTTTTATGCCATTGGAATCCTATTTCTTATTTGTAAAAGATGAATGCATTTTTGAAAGTATCCGTGCTCACAATTATGAATTGACGCTGAAAGGAAGATCACCCTTTAAGAAAGGACATAATTATGAATTCGTCAGGTATTTACTGGGACATTGAAATATCTATCTCTTATTCTTAATTTATTATTATCTTGCCTGAAGAATCAATTTAATTGGAAAATCAAGTAGTAGTACATTTTCATCATGGGACTATCTATTTTTTACTCCGGCAAAATTCGTGATTATGGTGAAATAGAAAGCCTGACTGAAGAGGTTGTGGATATTGCCTGCGATCTCGGATGGCAATCTACAGCGATAAACGATGAGCATTTAAAAGGAATACTGATCTCTCCCGAAAAATGTGAGCCGGCCGTGTTCACATTTGTCCCCGATGGGAGATTATGCAGCCCTGTCAGTATCGGGTTTAATAAGCCGGATGATCCTTTTTATTATACCATATTTACCAAAACACAATTCGCCGGTCCGGATTCTCATATTGCTGTAATTAAGCTTCTCAAATATATAAGCAAAAAATATTTTTCGGAAATTAAAGTCAATGAGGAAGGCTTGTTTTGGGAAACAGGAGATGAGTTGGTACTGAGGAAGCAATTTGACAGGTACAATAAAATGCCGGATGCTTTTAGGGAAATGATCAGTGGATTAGACCCGGTTGAAGGCGAAAATCCGCAATCCTTGGCAGACCGGATAGAAGAAATTATAAAGAAAAGATAGGATGACTTTGAATAAATTTAACCCTGAAAAAAGTGTAATCAATTTTGTTTAGATAAGAAACTTAGTTACATAACTTTTCTGCCACAAAGAAGCAAAGACACTAAGAACCACGAAGTTTTGCTTTGCGTAACTTTGAAGCTTAGGGCCTTCGTGGCGAGTTTTTCATTAACTAAACGACATTGAAAGTAGAATATGAAAGTTCATACAACCAATTACATTAACACCTTTATTGAAGCGGCGGATGATTGTCGGGCTGCTTCAGGAGAAATCCCTCCCACAAAGAAAGGAGCTGAGACCATTGCCAATATGGAGTATGACATGGTGAAAAAACATCCTTATCAATACACTTCCGATGAAGTATTATTTCAGGTATTTGCCCTGCAAAATGATTTAACTAAGGAAGAGATGCCCGTAGCCCGGAAAGAATTTTTTTCTAAAGGACAGGCATGCTTCCGCGCTTCTCCTTTAACGAAAAGATACGGATGGGGTGTACATTGCAATGAAGAGAGTAAAATGGCTATTTATGGAATCGAAACGGCTGAATATCAAAAATTCCTTCAGGACAAAAATATCGCAAAAGTAAAGGCAATGCGATCCAAAAGATAAGAAACATGCAGTACGTGATTCTTCTTCGCGGCATCAATGTGGGTGGCAGAACGATCAAAATGGATGAGCTGAAATCCTGCTTCGAAAAAGCAGGATATAAAAATGTGATCACTGTGCTGCAAACGGGAAATGTAATTCTGGAAAGCAAAGAAAAAAATACAGGGAAAGTACAAAAAGCGGTAGAAGCATTACTTGCCCAAACATTCGATTACCCTGCAAAAGTGCTGGTCATTACCCCGGTACAGCTCGCCTCTGTTATCGAGCAATATCCTTTTACCCAATATGGTGCGGAATATCATCGTTACGCTTATTTTACCGACAAAGGATCTGAGAAAGAACTGGCAACCCAAGCCGGCAACTTAGATAAGCTAACAGAAGAGATCGCCACAGGTGAAGGCGTCATTTACTGGCGGGTACTGCAGGGGCATACGCTGGACAGCGCCTTTGGAAAATATACGGCAAAAGCAGCAGTCAAACATTTCCTTACCAACCGGAATCTGAATACGCTGGAAAAGATTTTAGCAAAATGCTCTTTGTGAAAAAGCAAAATCATTCTTTCCCCGGCCCATTCCATATATTATTTGCCCTGTTTACATCCGGTAATTTTTTATCCGGATCTAATATGACACTTTTTAATGCTATCGTCGTATTCACCTTAAATGTATGAACCGCTCCTTGTTCCCAGGTTTCCACAGGCAATTCATAGTGTGTTGTTTGTCCGTTGGATTCCGTTACTTCTACCAATACCGGCATAGGCATTTTACCTAAATTTTCGATAGTGATCAATGCACCTTTTGACGGATCATTGTCCACATATTTTACCCCTTCCACCGCCTGGTCCAATTGCCAGTTATGGAAAAACCAGCTGCGCCAGAACCAGGCAAGATTTTCTCCGGCGTTGTTGTCCATTTCGCGGAAAAAATCCCAGGGCGAAGGATGTTTGTATGCCCAGTCGCTGATATACTTTCTGAAGGCTTTGTCAAATCTTTCGTGCCCCAGAATGACTTCACGCAATAGCACTAATCCAAAAGCAGTCTTAAAATATTCCAAGGGATGTACATACCCGTTCGGGATAGCGTCTGCAAAAGTCATAATGGGGGGAATATCTTTTCCGGTAATAAAAGGAATAATTTCTTCCGCAGGATTACCCCCACCCCGTGCATATTCTCCATCCCGCTTCGGTGCATATTCACCGTGATTAAATTCCTGCTGGGCATAAATGTCAACGAATGTATTAAATCCTTCATCCATCCATGCAAAGCGGCGTTCATCGCTGCCTACGATCATCGGAAACCAGGAATGCCCTATTTCATGAGATAATACAGCATACAGGGATTTCGTCCTCGCTCTCCACCAATCGAAAGTTAATCCTGGAAATTCCATGCCTCCAACCGGACCTGCAATACTTACGGCAGTAGGATACGGATAAGAAAACCAGCTTTTGGAAAAGATCTCTATCGCGCCTTTCGTATATTCCGTGGCTCTTCCCCAGGAACTGTCACTTTTACTTTCCACCGGATAAAAACTCATGGCTAAGGAAGTTTTCCCACCTTCCCTGAGCGGAGCCGAAGGAGGTAAATCAATCCTTGCTGCATCCCAGATAAAGGCAGAAGAAGCTGCCCACGCCACGTCACGCGTATTCTCCATGTGAAAATGCCAGGTCAGCCATCCATCGGCGGAACTGTGCGTAGCTGCCACACCGTTTTCGGGTGTGCGGATGATAATAGTTTTATCAGAAGTTTTTGCTTTATTAAGTTGCCGGATTTCACTTTTTGTCAGCACTTCCTCAGGATTCATTAACTGCCCGGCGCCGGCAACGATCATGCCGGCAGGAAGCGTAATGGTATAATCAATATTTCCATAATCCAGATAAAATTCACCCCCTCCCAGGAACGGCAGGGTATTCCATCCTGCCAGATCATCATAAACTTCCATGCGCGGATACCAGTAGGATACGTCATAGACCACCCCGTTTTCAGTGCTTAAATAGCCTGAGCGTCCGCCGCCTCCGGAGCGTTGCAGGGTATAATCATAGCTGATCATCATCTGTAATTTCCCGCCTTTTGCTTTCAGTGCATGCGGTAACCACACCTGCATTCGGGTATCATTGATGATATAATCATTCAATGTGATTGATCTCCCGTTTTCCACGATCGCTATTTTTTGGATATGAAAACCAGCCCCGGCCCCCCTTCCGTCCCCCCTCTGGGGGGAGACTGGGGGGGCCGGGGGGCCTGAATTACGCATGCTGTTGGCCCGTGAATCTTCTTTGTCAATATTCTGATCCAATTCAAGCCATACGTATGACAAATCATGCGGACTATTATTAGTATAAGTGATCTTCACTTCTCCGCTGATCAATTTGGTGGCTGTATCAAATTTCACATGCACATGATAGTTTGCATTGTTTTGCCAATAATCCGGTCCGGGCGAACCATCTGCGCTGCGATATTGGTTTCCGTTATGAGGATAAAAAATCGGCGCAAAAGCTGCCTGCGCATTGTAAACTGATTGTGCATGAACGGCGATACCTGATAATACCAGAAAAATGACATTTAAGGATAGAGATACTTTTTTCATTGTTAGGCGATATTTTCAATCAGGTCGAAAGTTATAACTATTTAAAAGGTTATACAATTATAATACTTTATAAAATTAACCTGAGTCTCATTCTTTTGAGAATGGGTTTAAGTTTGTAACTTTACACGCATAATTATTAATATACCGACAGATATTTTACTTATGGAAGCACAATCATATCAAGCTCGCTATGCGGTTAGTCCGGCGGAAGTGCAAAAAATGAATACGGATGAATTGAGAAAGCATTTCCTGATTGAACATGTTTTTGAAGAAGACAATGTATCCTTTGTTTATAGTCATTATGATCGTCTTATTGTAGGCGGCGCCATGCCATTGGAACAATCGCTTCCTTTATCCGTAATAGATCCGCTTAAAGCAGCCTATTTTCTGGAACGCCGTGAGTTGGGTATCATTAATGTGGGTGGAGAAGGCTATGTGGTCGTGGATGGACAAATGATCAATTTACATTTTAAAGAAGCATTATACATCGGCAGGGGGGCCCGCGAAATCCATTTCAGCAGCAAAGACCCCAATATCCCTTCTAAATTTTATTTTAATTCAGCGCCTGCACATACATCGTATCCTCTTAAAAAAGTAACACGCAAAGAAGCGGAGGTGGTGGAGACAGGATCAGTAGAAACCGCCAACCACCGCGTTATTAATAAGTTGTTAGTCAATAGTGTTGTACAAACCTGCCAGTTGCAGATGGGTATGACCGAATTAAAATCCGGAAGTATATGGAATACCATGCCTGCTCATGTACACGACCGCAGAATGGAAGCCTATTTTTATTTTGAAGTACCGGAGGAGCAGGCCGTTTGCCATTTTATGGGGGAACCACAAGAAACAAGACATATCTGGCTGCAGAACGATCAGGCGGTTCTTTCTCCACCCTGGTCCATCCATGCCGGAGCCGGTACTTCCCATTATACTTTTATATGGGGAATGGCAGGCGAAAATTTAGACTATGATGACATGGATAAATGGAAGATCGTGGATTTGAAATGACTTTCGGTTGTGGGTTGTCCGTTGTGAGGTTGTCCGTTGTCGGGTTACCTGTTGTGGGTTATCCGTCGTCGGTTTTCATAAAATCTTTATCAATTTTTAATCAATAAATGAATTTATGATCCTGGATCAATTTAATCTTAAAGGAAAAACTGCCTTTATATCAGGCGCTACACACGGCTTAGGCATGGCTATGGCAAGAGCGCTCGGTGAGGCAGGCGCCACTATTGTGATTAACGGACATTCTTCACAGGGAAAAATTGATCAGGCATTAAAGGAATATCAGCAAGCAGGAATTAAAGCTTACGGATATAAGTTTAACGTCACTGATGAAAAAGAAGTAGAAAAATATATTCATCAAATTGAGAAAGAGGTGGGGGATATTGATATCTTAGTCAACAATGCCGGTATCATCAAACGGGTTCCCATTACTGATATGCCGCTGCACGAATGGGAAGAAGTGATCCGCACCGACCTCACTTCCCCTTTTATCGTCTCCAAAGCTGTGGTGCCGGGGATGATCCGGAGAAAAAAAGGAAAGATCATTCATGTTTGTTCCATGATGAGCGAGTTGGGCCGCGATACGGTTTCCGCCTATGCCGCTGCCAAAGGCGGACTGAAGATGCTCACCCGCAGTATGGCTACTGAATGGGCTAAATACAACATCCAGATAAATGGTATCGGCCCCGGATATTTTGCCACTTCACAGACTGCCCCTTTGCGGGTCGCTGGAAACCCATTTCATGAATTTATTCTTAACCGTACACCTGCCGGCCGGTGGGGAGAGCCGGAAGAGCTTGGCGGAGCTATTGTATTTTTAGCCTCGGGGGCTTCCGATTTTGTGAACGGACAGATCCTGTATGTGGATGGCGGAATTCTGGCGACTATTGGGAAACCAATGGATAAATAAGCAACGGGATTTAAACACTTTCTCTTTCCATCTTTTCCTTTTTTGCCGTACTTTTGCAGATTGCACTTTAATGAAACGAGCGGTGGAGTATGGCGTTGCCCCTGGTATTAAAATATATATATAACAATGGAACGGACGAAGTCATCCGTCGCGGAAAACGTATTTTCCTGACCGGTGGCGCGGAACTGGTGCACTCCGACCCCTTGCTGAAGACTGCCATTTTCCAGGTTAAAAGCGATACACATTCCAACACTTACCGTGTCAATATTAATAAGTATAACGATCCTAACGGTATTTCCGTCCGCTGCCAGTGTCCGTATAACTTAGGAGAGATCTGTCGTCATGAAGCGGCAGCCTTATTTCAACTGCAGGATCTGCTGGATAAGAATTTTATGGAAGAAGCAGAGATTCATTATAACCAGGAACATACGGTGGTTAAAATGAAGAATATTGACTTGAAAGCAATCCGCCTGCTGAGTTCTCCCGAGATCTTTTCTGAAGCAGAAAGCATTGCGCGGCATCACCAGGCCGCCATTATACGTGCCACCGATGAATGTGTGGAAGCCACATTGGTGTATGAAGGAAAAACTTGGCCATTGACGATCAGAAGAAATGAGGATCGCAATTTTGATACAAGATGCACCTGTGATGAGCATCTGCATCCTTTGTGCAAACACAAGACCGCTCTGTTCCTTCAATTATTAAATGCATACGGCCCTCATTATTTCGATACTTTGAAGAACTGGGATAAAGAGAAAAATAAACTGCTTTCACAATACGGATATTCTTTAAATGATCCGATTGAAGGAAAATTTTCTTTTACTTATGCTAACGGAAAACCCTTTTTAAGGGTGGTGGACCCCTCTATCCGGAAAATTAACCAGGAACAACCGGCAACGGTTCATTCCCGAAGATGGATGTCGCCGGTGAAATCATTTCCTGTAAAAGAAGAAGTGCCGGTGAAGGAAGAAAACAGGCAGACAGCCTCTAACCGCAGGGTAGGAGTGGTCTTCAGAAGTTCGAAAAAAGATTTTCCTTATATGGAGATCAACCTGGTACAGGGCGAAGTCAATGAAGAACAGGATACATTCATTTCCCTGATCAGGAAAATAGAACTTGGCCGTTATATAGATTATTTTGCATTTTCTCATACGGACAGAGAATTAATTTCCCAGCTTAAAAAATTGCAACCCTCTGAATTAAACAAATATCTGAACCGTAATTCCCCTTTTGCGGAATTATGGGAGAACATTTACGTGGAAGATGGAGAAAACCTTCCGGAAGACACCCGCAAACTCATTCTGGAATATATGTTTGCAAGGATAAAAAGGTTATGGCCCCAGTTGACGAGAAGGAAATTAATATTCTGGCAACCGGCTTTAGCCTCTTTGCGGACATCCGCGTTAGAGCCGCTTGAAACAAGAGAAGAATCGGTAAGGCCGGAGCTGAGAGTGAGCAAAAGAGACAATAATGTAGTTATCTCCTGCTTCGTTAATATTGACGGCCGGGAAATACCTGTCGGAAAAAATGCAGCAGAATCCCCATTATTATTTATTTATGACAACCGGTTGTATTGCTTCACAGATAAAAACGATACTTATCTTGCAGATGATTACCTGCAATCTCCCGAAAAACAATTCTCTGGTGAGGAATGGCCCGGGTACTTAACAGAAACTATACTGCCGCTTAGCCGTGAATACCCGGTTCATTTTGATCCCGCATTAATATCAGAACAAAAAGATCTGAAACCGCAATATAGCGTCCGGTTGAAGGAACTGGGAGATATGATCCTTATTCATCCGGAGTTTATATATGACGGAATACAAGCAGCCTGGGATGATCAGGAAAAAATTATTGCAGAAGCAGACGGAAAAGTGAGGATCATTGCACGTGATAAAAAAAGCGAAAACGAATTCATTGATGCTTTAAGAGAATTGCATCCGGCTTTTAAAAACACTGGGAATAATCATCCTTATTTTTATTTGCGTGTAAAGGATGCCATGAGTCATAATTGGTTTTTCCAGTTTTTTGATGCGCTTAAGCCCAGGAACGTATTAATCACCGGATTTGACACGCTGAAAAATTTCCGTTTTAATCAAAATAAGCCGCAGACCCGGGTAAACCTGAGTTCAGGTATTGACTGGTTTGACGCCCAGGTTTCTGTCACCTATGGCGATCAACAGGTCAGTATCAGAGATATTAAACGAGCTCTCAGGGAAAAACAGAATTATGTGCGGCTCGCTGACGGAACGCTTGGTTTATTGCCCGACCAATGGATGCAACGATACGGATTGTTATTCCGCATGGGCGAAGAATCGCAAAAAGGATTACGCATATCCAAATTTAATTTTTCGGTCATTGATGAATTATATGATGATATTGACGACGAGGCTATTGCGGCGGAGTTGGAAGAAAGAAAGAAAAAATTATTACGGCTGGATACCCCCCCCTCATTTTCTCCGCCGGGCAACATTAAAGCGGTGATGCGTTCTTACCAGGAAAGCGGATTTCAATGGCTTTGCTATTTAGATGAGGTAAGATGGGGCGGCATATTAGCGGATGATATGGGGTTGGGGAAAACTTTACAGGCATTGAGCTTTTTACTGCATCTTAAAAACAATAACGGACATTGCCTCGCTATGGTGGTTTGCCCCACTACACTCATTTACAATTGGGAAAATGAGATCAACAAATTTACGCCTGATCTAAGCTATCATATACATCATGGCCCCTTGCGCACCCAGGAAACAGAGGTTTTGAATAGGCATAATGTCATTATCACCACTTACGGGACTTTACGCAGCGATGTGCAGCTCCTGATGAAGCTGACTTTCGATTATGTCATCCTTGATGAATCGCAGGCCATTAAAAACCCCCATTCCAAAGTGGCGAAAGCCGCCCAACTTTTGACCACACGCAACAGGATGTGCCTGAGCGGAACACCCATGCAAAACAATACTTTTGATATTTATGCCCAGATGAATTTCCTCAATCCGGGTATGTTAGGCAGTATTGACTTTTTCAGAAATGAATTTGCCACCCCGATTGATAAGTTAGGAGACCAGGACAGAAAGGAGCATTTGCGAAAACTTATTTATCCTTTTATTTTAAGGCGAACGAAAGAACAGGTGGCTCGGGATTTACCCGATAAAACAGAAACCGTGCTGTTTTGTGAAATGGAACCGGAGCAGCAATATATTTATGATGCTTATCGTAACAGCTATCGTTCAAAAATATTGGGAACCATTGATGATGTGGGTATTGCCCGCTCGCAGCTTACTATTTTACAGGGCCTGATGAAGCTGCGCCAGATTTGTGATTCTCCCGCCATCCTGAATGAAGAGGAGACCTACCCCAATCATTCGGTAAAATTGCAGGAACTCGCCCGCGAATTACATGAAAATACGGGCGATCACAAAGTGCTGGTGTTTTCACAATTCCTGGGTATGCTGTCATTGATCAAAGAAAAACTCCATAAATTACATATCCCATTTGAATACTTTGACGGGACCACTTCTGCTCCAGACCGGGAAAAAGCCATTAAAAATTTCCAGGGAAATGAGAAATGCCGGGTCTTTCTGATCTCTCTGAAAGCGGGAGGTGTGGGATTAAATTTGACTGCAGCCGATTACGTATATATCGTGGATCCCTGGTGGAATCCGGCGGTGGAGCAACAGGCTATTGACCGGACCCATCGTATAGGACAAACGAAAAATATCTTTGCCTACCGGATGATCTGTAAGAATACCGTAGAGGAGAAAATTTTACAACTGCAGGAAAAGAAAAAGACCCTGGTAAAAGATATTGTCTCTGATGAAACCGGCTTTATCAAAAAGCTGACCAGGGAAGATGTGCTGTATTTGTTCAGTTAGCATGCCATTGGAACCCCTTTCTTTACCCTTTTACAAACGGATTATGTTTTTTCTCATATCCGACAGTGGTTTTCGGACCATGCCCCGAATAAACAATAACTTCATCCGGAAGGGTGTATAACCGTTCACGGATGGAGGTTTCCAATGTTTTAAAATCGCCCCCCGGCAGATCTGTTCTGCCGATACTTTCTCTGAAAAGTACATCTCCGCCTATCAGGAATTGTTGTTCTTCACAATAAAAGCAAATACTGCCCGGAGAATGGCCTGGCGTGAATATTACTTTTAAAATATCTTCACCCAACCGGATTTCCTCCCTATCTGTTAAATATCCCGCAGGATTAGGAGAAGGATCAAAAGGCATATTATACATTTGACCGGCCTGCGGCGACCTGTCTAAGACAGGCTGCTCCAGGGAATGGATCCACGGCTTCAGTCCAAAAAGATTATCCATTAACTTATTGCCGAAAATATGATCCAAATGGCAGTGAGTATTCAATAGCCGGAGAGGGGAAAGTCCATCCTGTGAAAGGACATCCTGTAATGCTTTTCGTTCGTTTATAAAATAACAGCCGGGATCTATAATGAAACACGACCCTTTACCGTTAATTAAAAGGTAAGTATTTTCCTGGAAAGGATTAAAAATAAATGACTTTAAATCTATCATGAAAACAGTATTTTTGCTATCTTTACCAAGCTTCCGGACGGAGCGAAATTACACTATATTCAATATTCACCCTATGATTCGCAGGATCGGCTTTTTCATCACATCGCTCTGTCTGCTGGGAACAGGCTTCAGCGCATCAGCACAAACCAATACCGTTACTTTCGGACAAAACCGGCTTCAGTATAGACTGTTTCACTGGCGTTATTTTCAAACCCAGAATTTTAATACTTATCTCAGCGAGGGGGGATTGGCGTTAGGGAAATTCGTGGCGCAGGTGGCAGAGGAGGAGCTGCCGAAAATTGAAAAGGAGATGGATTACGGAGTACAGCGCCGGGTAAATATCATCGTCTATAACGACTATACTGACTTAAAACAATCCAATATCGGTATCGGGCTTCAGTGGCAAAATACAGGCGGAGTCACTAAGTTAGTGGGTAACAAAATGATCATTTATTATAACGGTGATCATAACAAGCTCAGGGTCCAAATAAGACAAGGGATAGCCAATGTCATGATTCAAAATATGTTATTTGGAAATGATGTAGGCGAATTTGCAGGCAATGCCGCTTTATTGAATTTGCCTAAATGGTACACCGATGGTTACGTTGCTTATGTAGCTCAAAACTGGAACGTGAATCTGGATAATGAGCTGAAGCAGTTGCTGAGAACCGGCCGCTATCAGACTTTTAATCAATTGGCATTGGAACATCCGACGCTGGCAGGACATGCGTTTTGGTTTTATATCGAAAATATTTATGGAAGCGATGCTCCATCTTACCTCCTGTATATTTCCCGCATAGACCGGAGTCTGAAAAGAGCGAGCGAACAGGTGTTACATAAGAGCTTTAAGGAAACACGCCAGGATTTTATGACATTCAACTTCCGCAGGTATGAATTCGACAACCGCGGCAGGAGACAAAATACGCTTGGAACCGTAGTCACCACCCAAGACAATTTTAAGGCAGACCATTACCGGATCCATCCCAATCCGGTAAACACGAATTATGCCATGGTACAATTCAAGCATGGCGTTTACCTGGTGTTGCTATACCAGGGCTTTTTCAAACCCACGCAACTGTTGAAAGCCGGTGTACGACAACTTAAATCGGAAGTTAATCCGGATTATCCCCAGATGGCCTGGTCGCCGAACGGCCATCAACTGGCTGTCATATACGAAGAAAAGGGCCGGCCCAAACTGATGGTCTATGATTTGGTAACGAGAACCAAACTTTATTATATCCTTCCGGAAGAGTTCCAGTCCATTAACAGCTTCCAATACTTGCTGGATCAAAATACTTTATTGCTTTCCGCTGTTAAAAACGGGCAAACTGATCTTTTCACTTACAACATGAGCACCTTCAAGGTGAACCAGCTTACTAACGACGTGTATGACGAATTAGATCCTTCCTATGTGGGCTTAGTCGGTAAAAGCGGGATTATTTTTGTTTCCAACAGGCCGTCTGCCAATGCCACTAATGCTGATACCGTGCTGCCACACAACCGGTTTAATGTGTTTTTAATGAGCAATTATGAAACACCTCAGGGCAGAATTATAACCCAACTGACCCATTTGAAAAAAGGAAACGCCAGCTTCCCGACTCAATACGGACCCGGTTATTATACGTTTATAAGCGATCAAAACGGCATTGCCAATCGCTATGCCGGCTCTTTTTATGCTATTCACGAAGGATTAGATACCCTGGTTTATATAGGAGCCGATATATTGAGAAATCCTGATAATGCGGATGTGGACTCGATGCTGGCAACTTATGGAACACAGAAACCCGACTCAGTAAAATATGTGGCCGTTACCAAAGACTCTACGGTGGTATTTCCGCTGACAAATTATGCGGACGGAGTGACGGAATCTTATCAGGCAGGACAAAAGCAGGTAGTTTCGGAAACCGCCAGAAGAGGGGATTTTTCCAGAACTTATAAACTCAAAGTAGATGAAAAAACACTCAGCAGGCGAAATGTGAGCACCCCGTTAACTTCTTTCAGAAGATTCCAATTGCATGAAGACAGCCTGAAACTCGGATTACCCTCTTATTATCAGAAACAACCCGGGGATACCTCTAAAAAGCCGGGTAATTTCTTTCAAAGTCAGTTTGGATATCAGCCTCCTGATACCAATTTAATTATTAAGCAAAATGCCGCATTGGAAAATCCCAATGCGCTGGCCCTGCAAAATGCAAAGCTTTTTCCCTATCATCTGAAGTTTTCTACTGATTATCTGATCACTCAGTTAAGTAATGCGGTGCTTATCACTCCTTACCAGCCCTTTACGGGTGGCGGTGGACCTATTTATCTTGAGCAGCCTTTTAACGGACTGATCCAGATAGGCGTCAGTGATCTTTTAGAGGATATTAAATTTACCGGCGGATTTCAGTTCCCTTCCACATTTAACGGGAGCGAGTATTATTTTTCTTATCAAAACCTGAGACATTATATAGATTGGGATTTATTGTACTATCGCAAGACACAACGAGTGGGTTTTTCCAATGCGCCGTATGAAGGGAAATTATTGACAAACCTTTATCAGGTTACCGCTACTATCCCGATAGATGTGGTTCGAAGCGTGCATATTTCTTTAGGATATCGCAGTGACCGGACATCTGTATTAGCGAGTGACCCTGTTTCCCTCATAAAGACGCCCGGCGATAAGGATCAGCAATTCGGGGTTACACGGGTATCCTACGTATATGATAATACCATTAACCCTACTCTCGATATATGGAACGGACTTCGCTGGAAAGCCTATATGGAGATGTTCCCGCAATTAAATAAAGGTCAGGGTTCTACCAGAGCGTTTACTTTTAATGCAGGATTTGATGCGAGGTATTATCTACCTATTTATAAAAATTTTATCTGGGCTACCCGCCTTGCGGGAGACTTTTCATGGGGAAACAGGAAGGTGCTTTATTATTTAGGCGGAGTGGATAACTGGCTTTTCCCAAAATATAATAACAGTACACCCATTAATTACAATGCTAATTATGCTTATCAAACGCTTGCAGAAAATTTGCGCGGCTACGATCAGAATATTAAGAATGGAAATAACGTGTTGCTGATGAATACCGAATTACGCCTCCCGGTATTTGCCACTTTTATAGACCAGCCTATCGGTTCCGACTTTGTCCGCAATTTCATGATCACTTCTTTTGTGGATATGGGTACTGCCTGGAACGGATCTATTACAGGGCTGCAGGGCAACAGTTATCAGACTTACAGTAATCCCCCGGTGACGGTCCAGGTCAAGAACAGCAACCTCGGTCCATTTGTAGGCGGGTATGGTTTTGGAGCACGAACCACCATAGCAGGGTATTTTCTCCGTTTAGATACGGCCTGGCCAATGACAGGATTCTTCCAGGGCAAGCCCAAGTGGTATTTGGCGTTAGGCTTTGATTTCTGACGTAAATCTTATGATGACTATTGATTATCACTAAGTTACGAAATAGGATTTTTTCACCTTTATTACGAAGTGGATTTTTCTTCCGGTCGGATTCCCCTGTTTATAGGATGCTCTTCCGGTCGAAGGGGCAGCTCATTCTCTAAAATACCATATCTTGCACATTGATTTATATCTTTCATCTATAAGGAAAGTGTGCTATGGTTCATTTCAATAAATTTACTTTATCCAACGGCCTGCGTGTGATCGTACATGAAGATCATACCACTCCTATGGCTGTAATGGATGTGCTTTATGATGTAGGGGCGCGTGATGAAAATCCGGATAAAACCGGCTTCGCACATTTATTTGAACATCTTATGTTCGGCGGATCCGTCAATATTCCTGTGTATGACGAACCTCTGCAACGGGCAGGAGGGGAAAATAATGCCTATACCACCAACGACCTGACAAATTATTATATTCAGTTGCCCGCTCAAAACTTAGAAACGGCCTGTTGGTTAGAGAGTGATCGTATGTTGTCGCTGGCGTTCAGCAAGAAAAGCCTGGATGTTCAGCGGAAAGTGGTTTCGGAAGAATTTAAAGAACATTATATCAACATGCCTTACGGGGATGTATGGAAAATCCTCCGGGAACTTTGTTATAAAACGCATCCTTATCGGTGGATGACCATAGGGCGCGATTTGTCGCACATAGAAAATGCCGGATTAGAGGATGTAAAAAATTTTTTCTTTGAACATTACAATCCTTCCAATGCTATCCTGGTCGTGGGTGGCAATGTGGGGACTGATGAGGTAAAAAGGCTTGCAGAGAAATGGTTTGGCGAGATCCCTGCCGGAAAAAAATATATTCGCGTGATACCGCAGGAACCGGAACAATCATCTGCAAGACATATAGAAGTGACGGAAGAGGTGCCTTTAGATGCATTGTATAAATGTTATCCTATTTATGCCAGGATGGATCCCCGCTATTACGTGGTTGACCTGATTACAGACCTTCTCTCCGGCGGTAATTCTTCCAGGTTATACCAGACGCTGGTGAAGGAAAAGAAATTATTCAGC
>SCQT01000240.1 GCA_004322015.1 Chitinophagaceae bacterium | reverse complement strand
TTGGAAAATAAAGAAAAGGTCATTGAAAAAATGAATGACCTGGTTAGCAAAGCCCTGACCCCGCCTAAAAAACGGAAAAAGACAAAACCTTCCGTAGCATCAAAAGAAAAAAGATTATGGCAGAAAAAGATAACCTCCGAGAAGAAAGAGGCCAGGAGGAAATCGTGGTAAAGCTAATCTTCTTTTCCGTTATGCACATAGCTTTCCAGCGGAAGCCTGTTGGCTAAAGAACGAGCTAAGGTCATTTCGTCGGCATATTCCAGTTCACCGCCGAAAGCTATGCCACGTGCGATGGTGGTGATTTTCACCGGAAAATCCTTTAGCCTTTTGGATAGATAATAAATAGTGGTATCTCCTTCGATAGTCGGGCTGATAGCCATAATGATCTCTTGTATATTCCCTTTCCGCACACGTTCCACTAACTGGCCAATATGCAATTCATCCGGTCCGATGCCGTCCAGGGGAGATATAACCCCTCCGAGCACGTGATATACCCCGTTGAACTGCTGGGTGTTTTCAATAGCCATGACATCCCGGATGTTTTCCACCACACAAACTGTTTCCTGCTTCCTGGAGGGATTGCTGCAAATGCTGCAGACCTCCCCGTCCGACACATTTCCGCAAATGCTGCAAAATTTGATTTCCCGGCGCATTTTGATGATAGCTTCCCCGAATTTATTTACTGCTGCTTCTTCCTGTTTCAGCAGGTGTAAAACAAGACGCAAAGCCGTTTTCTGTCCGATACCCGGCAGCCTGGATAATTCCGCGACTGCATTTTCAATAAGTTCAGAGGAAAATACCATGCGGCAAAGGTACAGGAATTGACAAGTCAGAAAATGATCGGATTATTGAATTTCTTTCTTATTTTTGCCCAATACTTAAGAAAATTATTAAATTATGTATCCGAATGGCATGACACATCCCCAGGTTTCATATGTATGGGAGCATCTGACGCTGTCCTTAACGATCATAGGATTGCTTATCCTGATCTCCTTTGTGCTGGTAAAATTTGTCTTTTTCAGAAACATTACCCAACTGCACGAGCATTAAAAGCTGTTCAACCTGTGCAGGAATAATTAACTATTCCTCTATGACAGGAAAAGTGAATTTCAAATTAGAGTAATCATTGTCCCAGTTGGCTTTTACAGTAAATTTATCGGGGATAGAATATACCTGTTCCGGTTGCCGTTTCCTCTTACAGTAATAACAGCCTCTGTCCCATTTACCGTTGTGGTTGTCGTCTTTTAAAATGCGCACCTGGTAAGTTCCCGGATCCAAATATCCTTGTTTCCACATATTTCCGGTTACAGGAGAACTATGGATCATCTGGTCATTCAGGAAAAGTTGTACTACGTAAAGATTCGTCGTATTCGCTGTCTCAAAATGCAGTGTCAGGGTTCCATAATCAGACAGTGATTTTGAACGGAAATTTACCGTATCCGGTTTGGCTAATGTCAATCCGGAAGTGTCCGAGACGAAGCCGCTGTCAAGAATAAGCCTGTAAGGCATATCTTCTTTCCATTTGTACGAAAGTCTGATGGATTTATGTGCGGTATCTGCACTAAACGCAAAAGATACAGGGCGGTAGGTGGTATCTTCCTGCAAGATGATCTTCGCGCTGTCTGTTTCTTTTAAAGGAGTTTCAAAATTGATCACTAAAGGTTTATTCAAATCCTGTTGACTGCCGTTAAGCTGCGCGCTGAAGTTTAATTTCTTATTTTTCTCTTTTCCTTTGGCAGGTACTGCAGGAGCTGATTCTGAAGATTTAGGGACATTTTCCTTTTCCAAAAAACTCAATAGCGTGATCCCCCTGATATTACTATCCACTTTTAAAGGTTTGCTTATAAATGCGATAGCTTCGGTAGTGTCGTCATATTCCAAATCGCCGTTTGTCTCATCAAGGGCGAAGATCTTAAAGGTCCCATGCGGTAAATTCTGGAATAAAAAGGAACCGTCTCCATTGGCCTTGGTATAATACACAGGTTTTTCTTTGGTTACTACAGAATCTTCTGTGCTATTGTACAACATCACGGCAGCCGTGCTGTCCGGTAAACCCGTCGGGGCGGTAATCATTTTGCCACTGATCTCAAGTGAATCCAAATAATTGCCGGTAGAAAATACGTAGCGGAAGTTCTTGAGCTGGTTGCCTTCTGTAATATCTTCGATAGCATTTCCCATATTGATGATATAGGTGGTATTCGGTTTCAGCGTATCAAACCAGGTAATGGTTAATGAGCGTAGTTTGGAGCGGAATTGTGGTTGGCGCTTAGGCGTGGGAGCTATGATCAGTTGCTTTTGCAGATCCTGTAGCTGTATAAACTTGTTGAAAGACAGCTCTATTTTCTTTGAATTAAAATGAAGCGATGAATCTCGTGGAACTGCGCTTACCAGGAAAGGCGGTATGGAATCTCTCGGCCCTCCCGTAGGAGCTACTATTTGTGCACAACGCGGGAATGCGAAGGCTATCCATAATAACAGGAATACAATAAAACAGGCCGGCAATTTTCGCATCGGGGAAAATAAATTTTTGCAAACTTATGATTTGTAATGGAAAAACTATCCGCCCGTTGCAGTGTAAAAACATTTTTAGACCTAAATGTTAAAGATTTGATAAAATATGCCGTCTATGCTTATCCTTATTTACTACTTTTGCAGGGTCTGTTCAATGGAATGTATCATGCAGCATAATGGGTACAGCATGCGAATCGTAAATCGGGTTATTATTATTACAGGCTCTCTCCTGTTTTTTTACTTTGATAACTGTTTTTCCCAGGCAGGGACGGAGACAGCACGTGATAGCATTGTCATCAAAAACACTTTATCAGAGGTGATAGTAAGTGCCTATGATCAAAATAAAAAGATAACGCGTCAGCCGGCAGCTATATTTTATTTATCTCCGGTTGTGATCAATCGTTTCAATCCCGCAAATATTGTTTCAGCGGTGAATACTATTCCGGGTGTTCAAATGGAACAGCGTTCACCTCAGAGCTACCGTTTGAATATCAGAGGGAGTGCGTTAGTGTCTCCTTTTGGCGTGAGAAATGTGAAGATCTATTATAATGGTATTCCTTTAACTGATCCGGGTGGCGGTACATATCTGAATGAACTGAGCCCTGACGATATTTATTCTTTTACAGTTATTAAAGGTCCGGGGGCCAGTCTTTATGGTGCGGGAACAGGCGGAGTGGTATTAATGGACGGGCCGCTTTTTTCTCATGACAGTTTGGAAAACTCAGCCGGAATGAGTATGGAAGCCGGGAGCGATGATTTGCAGAGATTAGCGGCAAATATTACCTGGGGTAACGATCAGCAAAAAAATCAGCTTCGTTATTCAGGAATGAGCAGTCGTGGCTATCGTGAGCAGACTGCCGCACATAGTAAAATGCTGGGGTATGAAGCCGTTTTTAAAAAAGGGGATGCGCAACAATTTTCCATCACGGCACATTATACGGATCTGTATTATCAAATACCGGGTGCGCTTACATTAGCGGAATATAAAAGTGATCCCCGTGCAGCCCGCCCTGCTGCGGGAAACCTGCCTTCCGCAGAGGAAAATCAAACTGCCGTTTTTCAGAAGAATCTTTTATTAGGCATGAACGAGCAATATCGCTTTAATGACCATTTACAAGGTAATTTAATTATATATGGCGCTTATTCGGATATTATTAATCCTACCATATTCAACTATGAGTTTAGGAAAGAACCTCATTTCGGGGGAAGATTTACTTTAAATGAGAATCGCCGGTTCGGTAATACACTTGCTTCTTTTTGGGTGGGTGGTGAATGGCAAAGGGGATACTTTAATGTGACGGATCACCGGAATATGCTGGGGGCGGCAGGCAATATGAAGACAGATGATAACGTCAATAATTCCCTGTCGCTGGCGTTCGCACAGGCGGACTTTACTTTTCCGGCAGGATGGGATATTACCGGCGGGGCAGGATTTCATCATGCATCAGTGGATTTTACTACCTTATTTCCTGCTCCGGTGAAGCATTTCAGTGTCACTTATGATAAGGCCATATCACCCAGGATTGCTATATCAAAAGAATTAGGAGGCAATCGTATTGCTTACCTGAATATTTCTTCAGGTTATTCGCCTCCCGCGGTCTCCCAGTTGCTGCCATCCGCTTCGGTGATCAATACAAATCTTCACCCCGAAACAGGCGTTGACTACGAATTGGGCAGCAGAGGTCTTTTGCTGGATCAAAAGCTTTATTATGATATAGATGCGTTTATCTTTAATCTGACCAAAAGCATCGCCACACGCCGTGACAGCAGCGGACAGGATTATTTTGTAAATGCAGGCGGGACAAGACAACATGGGGTGGAAGCTTTTCTATCATATCCACTGATCCTTCATCATAAAAGATCTTTAAACTTTTGGATGAGCGGTTCCTGGTTTGATTTTCGTTACAGGAATTATGAGGTTACAGGAAAAGATTACTCAAACAATAAATTACCCGGAACCTCGCCATTTACTTTTGTGAGCGGGCTTGATTTTAATTTAGATAAAATGCTGGCGGCACATGTTACTTATACGTATAAGGATCAAATTCCTTTGAATGATGCCAATGATGTTTTTGCTTCTTCTTATAATCTGCTTGATCTCCGGATAGATTATCACGCAAATATTTCAAAAAGATTTAATCTTGCTATTTTAGGAGGTATTAATAATCTTTTAAATGAAAAATATAGTCTCGGGGATGACATCAACGTAACGGGTGGCAGATATTATAATGCGGCGCCACGGATTAACTTCTATCTCAGTTTGGTCATTAAATATTTAATGTGAACGGATTTGCATGACTACTGACGAAAAATTTATGCAGCAGGCCATTCTGGAGGCTGAGAAAGCCGTTCAGGCCGACGAAGTTCCTGTCGGAGCCATCATCGTGTTGAAGGATAGGATTATTGCACGCGGATATAACCAAACTGAAATACTGAATGATTGCACTGCACACGCGGAAATGATCGCACTTACTTCCGCTTTTAACTTTTTAGGGAGCAAATATTTACCTGATGCCACATTATACGTGACCATAGAGCCTTGCCTGATGTGTGCGGGGGCGCTTTACTGGAGCAAAATCGGAAGAATAGTATATGGCGCTGCAGATGAGAAGAACGGTTATGGAAAAACTACCGGTGACAAGTCCCCTTTTCATCCCAAAACGACATTGACAAAAGGTGTGTCGGAGGAGGAATGTAAAAATCTGATGAAAGCTTTTTTCCGAAAGAAAAGAAAATAAATGCGCCGTAAAACCGGGAAGTTGACAGGTCGCAAATTTTCAAGGCTATCAGGTTGCAGAGCCTCATTTTATCTTATCAAGAGGACCGTTCCTTTTTTTACAATGGATTGCCCCTTGTAGTCTTCTCCTTTCACCATCCAAACATATCCACCTTCATCACAGCGCTTTCCGTGAAAAGTGCCGTCCCAGCCTTTCATGTACCGGGTGGTCTGAAAGACAAGTTGTCCCCAACGGTTATAGACCCTGAAATAATCAATCCTCGTTATTCCTACCGGAACCGGACGGAAAATATCATTGATACCATCTCCATTAGGGGTAAATGCATTAGGGACATAAATATCGGGACCGATGATATAGCGAACATGAAGGCTGTCGTAAGCATAGCATCCTTCCGGCTCGATAGTAACTTTTATCCGGTACTCTATATCTTTATTACCGGTAACGAGAGGATCGGCAATGTTGGGGTTACTTAGCCCTGCAGTTGGAGTCCATAAATACTCGTTCCCCCCTGTGGCATGTAATTGAAAAGTCTGGCCGGTGGTGATGATGGTATCATGGCCTGCAAATGCCGGGACAGGAGGAACCACATCTACGAGAATGCTGGTGTCCACTGGCTTCGGGCATCCGAGTGTGTCGGAAACAGTTAGCGTATAGATAGTCGTGTCTTTAGGGGAAGCGATCGGAGAAGCAATGGTGGAGTCACTTAAAGCAGCACCGGGAAACCATTGATAAAATGCGCCACCCCCCCCTCGTAATTGTATCTTATCTCCATAACAAATGGAAGTATCCGGCGCAGCATACGGAACAGGGTAGGGCACTACTCTCGTATTCATGAAGGTGTCCGCTGTGCAGGTTCCCAGAGTTGCTTCTAAAGTATATGATTCATTTTGAGCAGGGACTGCCTGCGCTTGCAGCGTTTTTGCAACTATATTGTGCGCATTATCATACCAGGTATAGCTGTAAATATCATCGCTTGTACCGTTCAGAAATACCGGATCGCCCCTGCAGATAGTAGTGTCATTTCCTGCGCTGATCAATAACTTTTTTTTCACTCGTAAATGCACCGAGTCGGTATTTACACATTTTTCATTGTCTGTAAATGTCACATAATAAGTAGTATCTGTTTGGGGGTACACTTTTGGATCGGCTGCAGCAGGGTCCGAAATATTATAATCCGGTTGCCAGAGATAGGTTCCCCCCAGGGTGCTGGAGGCAGTCAGTTGTAATTGATCTTTATAACACATATCGGTGTCACCCGGCACGAGGCTTATGGGCGGTTTATCATATATATTCAATGATTGAGTATCTGCCTGCTCACAGCCTTTTTCGGTCATTACGGTCAGTGTGGCAGGGTAGATGGCGGGGGATGCATACTGATAAGAAGGATTTTGCTGACTGGATGTATCTGTATAACTCCCGGGCACGCCAAAATTCCATTGCAGGGAACTGATGGAATCATAGTTTTTGTTTAAAGTGCTCAGGTTCTGGAACTTTGTAGGAAATTGAAGGCAATTGCCACTGTGATTAAAATTGGCGCTTAATCCCGGATATATTTTTGCTACGGCACCGATACTATCGCCGCAGGATGAATTAGGATCCACTTTGAGCCACAGATTATAAGTTCCTGTATCTGCATATTGATGAGTTGGTGCGTAGGCGGTATCCGTAGTGCCATCCCCGAAGTTCCATAAATAGGTTTTGCCTGTCGTACTGTGATCAGGGAAATTAATAGTGAAACTTTTGCAATCATTAAAAAGGGGGGGGATATCTGCCAGTACGGTCCGTTCGCAATCATATACCGTGAATTGATAATCTTTGTAATGTGTGGCTATTAATTTCATGTTACCATTGATCGAGTGATAAGCTTGTACCATAATGGATACGTCGTAAGTCCCGGGTGTCAGATTGGTGCGCCCGGATATCTCTCCGGTTTTTGGATTGATAGATACTTCAGGCCCCAATGGATCGGAGGAATTAAATCCGTTTATATAGTAGAATGTTTGATAAGGTGGGGCGGAGGTGGGTATAGGTACTGTTTGTCCCCCGCTTCCACCAATAAATCCCGGTGCAAAAGAATAGACGAGTGAATCTCCATTGGAATCTGAGGCGGTATCAAAATAATCTATTTTCCCCCTTTTGCATATCAACACTGCTTCTTCTTTAGTGAATACAGGTTCGCTGGTACCCGGAATACCTGTCTGGCTCCCTGGGATCACCGTAAAATAGGTAGCGCCCACTTCTCCCGCCGTGTTTACATTAAGCAAAGTATTGTCCCGGCAGCAACGCTGGAAAGCGATGGTATATCCGGTTCTGTTTACCGGCAATGTTACCTGGGCTGAATAAGTCCCTACTTCATAACAAATAGAGGGAGGGTTAATAATGCATGGATCGGTGCTTTGTCTGCCCGGAAAAGTGGGTCCTTGTAATGGGGCAGGCCCAACCGTCTGAACTAATGAATTATCATCATTATTCCAAACGGAGAAAGTGGCTGAAGGATCAAGCGCCGCATGATTATTATCTACGGGTTCGCAGCCCCGGTATAGCTTCAGCGTTATATTGTAAGTATAATTACTTCCATTCTGACTGACGAATACATAGTACATTTCCCCCCCAATAATATGGTGGGCCCGGGCAGATAGCGCAAAGAGAATCAATAATATAAGTACAAGTAACCTTTTCACCTTACTACATTGTCCTACGCAAACGGAAAATCAATACAAAAGCGAATGAACTGTTCTAATATCTTGGAAGACGCATCGGGCATTTCTAACATGCTCATGTGTGCTACATCAGCCAACAGATGAACCTCGCTGACAACAGGCAATGATACCTGTTGTAATACATCTGCCGGCGGTGCTGCCGTATCCTCTTTGCCTAACACAAACAGTACAGGCACCTTAGATTGTATTAATACATGCGTTCTGTCCGGCCTTTGCATCATGGCTTCATAATAAGCAACAAGCGCTGCCACATCTGCATCCTTCCTGCTTTTAATCAACGCTTCTAAAGCATCTTTGTTATTTTTCCTGTATTTTTCTGCGAAATATGCCGGTAGAGTCTGATGAAGGAAAGCGCCGGCCCCGTATTGCCTCATCATTTCGATAGACCGGAGCCGCCCTCTTTTCTTTTCTTCCGGATCTGCAAAAGCGGTGGCATGATATAATCCAAAACCTTTCAGCTTATCGGGATATTTTTCCGCAAATGCTAAAGTGGTATATCCGCCCATGGAATGCCCTATTAAAATACACTGGTCAATCTTTTCCTGAATAAGAATAGCATGTAAGGCATCGGCCATACCTTCCATAGAAGTTACAGGAAGGAGAGGGGATTGACCGCTTCCCGGCAGATCGGGAATAAGCAGGTGAAAGGAATGCTGCAATTTTTGGATCTGATAATCCCATAGCGTTCCGTCAAATGGGAAACCATGTATGAGCATAATGGGAAATCCATTCCCTATATCCCGATAAACTATATTCTGCAGCTTTTTCAATTTCATTTCCATTGTGGAAAATTAAGTATAAATAGCTAAAAGAAGACGCGAAATTATTTGAGCGGGCGGGAAATGAAAACTCCAAAAGGTGTTTACCTGTATTAAATTTCAGGATTGCCTGTTCATATCAAAAATAGCTTTGTACTCAATAAATTCTGTTTGAGAAATTATCTCGTTATCCCGCAACCAACTGATGCGATGATAAAAATCATATTCTGTAGTGGCGCTGTCGAAATAGATATATTTTTCTTTCAAATAAATTTTCACTCTGGATCTGATTTCATTGATGAAGTCTGTTACGGTCTTTTCATCGGGGATGTTTTGATAAAATGCAATTTTGGTCTCTCCTCCTGTCAGAAATAAGTCGTTTTGATGCTGTTTGAAATAGCCCATTAAGATAAAAATCCCCCAGACGCAATAGTTGAGTATAAGCGCTCTTGTATCAATTGAGTTACTGGCAAAATGAGCTATTGTCATTATGCCTATCATAACTGTGCCTGTACCTATAAATATTTTTCCAGGGATAGTGTTATCCGATTCGTAATGAAGATTAAGTCCAAGCTTATCTAATTTGGTTTCAAATTTAATATTTTTCGAAAGTGTTTTGCTTTCTACAATGAGCTTATCGGAAGTTAAAGTGAACTTTCTTCTGTTAGGCCATCTCTTTTGCAGGAATTCTATCGTAGTAGCAGGTTCCAAATGTGTAGGGTTTGAATAAGAAGGACTTTCATAGGCTGCAATTTAAAGCATTTTAATATTAAATTTTAAATCCTCATCCTTTTCTAAAGGTATTTTTAAGATATCTTTTCAAAATCAGTTTGGATTTCCTTATTTCTATCTCAACGCCAGCTTGTGACTTCCGAGAATATGCCATGCCCTTACGAACAACATGGCAATTACAGGCAAAACTGCCAATGGGATTTGTTGAGGAAGCACATACCATCCGAATAATAAAATGAAACAAAGAAAAATAATCCACCCGGCATATTTTCTTACCCCCGAAGTATTTTTATGCACGTAAAAACTATAGATGATATTCAATGGAAATGCCCAAAGCAAATTGTAATTCCAGCGACAGACATGATGATCTGTGCCAAACCACATGAATAATAAAAACAGTCCGAGTAATCCGCTCAAAAAGAACAGGCACCTGTCAATCCACGGTAATAACTTTTTTGAAATCGTCCAGTGGCGGTTAAAACTGATCACTACGATAAAAACTGCCAGTATCACCAACCAGAATAAAGGTTGCAGAAAAAAAGGAAAGCTGTTATCCGGTTGTGGTCCCGGATCGTATAACACCCGGGTTTTTGCCACTAATGGTTTACCATTAATGGCAGAACTGCCCACCGCTTTTGCCAGGTAATCCGGTATAAACATGATCTGACTGCTGTTCATGCTGTCATCGGTACTTTCACCAAACATCAGGTTTATGCCTAATAGTTCCCATGGTTTATTCTGAAGATAACGATTGATCTCTGTTCTGAAAGAAAGATCGCTTTCCGGAACAATGTTAGGATATTTCCAACCCGGGCCTAATACACGTACAAAAATATCTCTGATACGCGTAGAGCAGTTGTCAAACAGGAAATCATATTTATAATCCCTGTTTTGTGGCAAATAATTATATTGCAAAAACTGCCAAATCCTTTCTTTTTCAGCACAGGTAAGATTCAATAATTGTTCAACGACTTTTCTTTTTTCCTGATAATATTCCGCCATAAAATCTGGAAAATTTTCCACTGAGAGGGAATACATCAATTTCCCGCGAATAAATTTCCAATAGAAGTGGGGTGTGTCAAAATCGAAAGTGCCGTAATTAAAAATGTAATCCCCGTTATCAGAGGAATCAATCACGCGTATGGCGGTATGCCCGAAAGTGGCATATAGTTGGTCACCTACACCTACGGTTACCAGACTGATACGCAAATGGCAAGGTTGGGCAAAAGCAGCCCGTGAAAGAAGGATACCACCTAATGAAAGAATAAAGGCAAAGAAATATTTCACGTATGCGGAAAAGCCGGATTTCATTGAAAGGCAATAGAATAAGCAGCAAAAGTAATCGTTTATTTTCTTTTCATAAAGAAACGGGCTATGATATAGACAAGGATAGCTACTCCTATGAAATACCATGACAGCGGATGTTGCTTATATCGCAGGAAGGCCCCTTCGATCAAAAGGAAGAATGCGATAGCGAATAATATGTTTCGGAGCCAGGAGGCTTGTGAAGGTACCAATGATTAAGAGTTTAGTTCATTTTAAAAGGGGCGATCATATTGAATTCAGGAATGGCCACTTCAAAGACCCTTTTATTATTCAGGTTTTCCATCAGGTAAATACCGTACATTTTACCGATGGCAGTACGGAGGTTGGAACCGGAAACGTAGGTATAGTGTTCGCCGGAGGCAATGACCGGCTGCATTCCGACCACACCTTCCCCTTCCACTTCGCGATGGGTACCGTTGGAATCCTGGATATGCCAGTGCCTTCTCAGTAACTTGATGGGGAAAGGATTGTTATTTTCAATTGTGATCCTGTAAGCAAACATGTAATCATTCTCTACAGGATTAGAATATTCCTGTTGATAGAAAGTTTCTACGCTGATCGTAATGCCTTCTCTGATCTGTTTGTTCATGGCTACCGTAAAAGTAGGAAATTTTTAATATGAACCAACAAATTTTAGATGAACGAATAAATTTTAACTAAATTCATACAATCTTTTACCGGGAAAATCGCCCGTTTCAGCACTTCTTGCTTCTGTCTCAAATTTATTATTCAAATATCCGTGACGGATATTTTCAATGAAATAACGGAATAAAAAGGAAAAATACCCGTAATGATGAAATTGATTTACATGACAAAGCTCATGCTGCAGCCACGATTTATCGCTTAGAAAAGTCTGCTTATCCGTATTCCACAAATAAATAGTTTTACCAAGGGTAACCGCTGCACGGGGGTTTTTAAGTTTGCGGGCAGCGATCAGGGCCAGAAGCGATCGCTCTTTGATATGGCAACGAATGGGTTCAACTGTCATCCCATCAGAAATTGTAGCAAATCTCGAATCATATATTCAAATAATGATTAAATGTCTATAGTATTATCGGGCGTCGAATCAGGAATTATTCCTCGTAACCTTCGCATCACCTGCTTCTTTTTGAGGCTGGTATGCGGCATTCACCTTTACATCAACTATTTCGGCAATATTTTTTAATAATAACCTGGGTATTTTTATGTTATGATCGGCCAGTTTCACTTTAAAGGAAGATAAGGCGGTGATTTGTCCGTCCTTGATTTCAATGGTTCCGGGGCCCTGATAAGATTTTGTAACTCCATGAATGGTAAGTTGCCCATTCACATTCACAGGGTAGGATCCATCTTTGGCCATGGGCGGAATGGGCTGGACTTTGCCTTGAAATTCTGCATAAGGATATTTATCGCTTTCCAGATAATCGGAATTGAAATGTTCCTGCATCAGATTCTCCTCGAATTGGAAACTTTTAACAGAGACCTTAAAGAATATGGATCCGGTATTTATGTTAATAGCTGATACGGCCTGGTTGGTGTTAGCCTCGATATTCTCAATAGGTGCAGAGGAAAAAAAGGAGATTTGAGCGTCTTTGCTTATATAAATGTTTTGTGCACAAGCCAACCCACCAAAATATAAAACCATCAAAGTGGTCAGTATCATTTTCATAAACAGGCTGAATTTCATCATCTAAAGAAGCAGCAAAGTAAGGACGAAATAACGAAATGCCGCATGGCAACAGTATTAGGGAGTGAAATTTTTCAATTCCTTAACATTTAAGGCTTTCCGACTGCCAACAGGGCTGATAGTTCCATTTTCGAAATAAAATTCCTTTCAATCTTCAACTTCCCGGCTTCCCATCAGACCATCAAGCCACGAAACAATCAACCATGAAGCCATCCAAAATTCCCGGGACCATCAAACCATAGAACAATGAAACCATGAAACAATGAAACCTCCGGCTCATCCTTCCAACGCTTCCAAAACCTGTTGCGTATGATGTTTGGTATCGGGCTTGGCAATGATCTTTTCGATAATGCCTTTTTCATTAATGATAAAAGTGGTGCGGATCGTGCCCATAAACTTTCTGCCCATGAATTTTTTTTCTCCGAAAACACCATAAGTATTTACTATTTTTTTATCCTCATCTGCCACTAACCTGAAAGGCAGCTCATAATTCCCTTCAAATTTTTTATGGCTTTTCTCACCATCAATGCTGACGCCGATGATTTCAAATCCTTTCTTTTTCAACATGGCATAATTATCTCTCAGGTTGCAGGCCTGGGCGGTGCAACCCGGTGTGTTATCTTTCGGGTAGAAATAAAGAATGATCTTTTTGCCTTTGTAATCATTCAGCGATATTTTTTTCCCATCCTGGTCTTTACCGGAAAAGGCAGGCGCTTTTTCGCCTTCTTTCAATGAAGTACTCATATTGTTATCTTTTAAAATGATAGATCCTCACAGATTGATTGCCGGCGGCATCGGTGACAGTTAATTTTAAAGTATGTTCACCCGGGGGGCAATGTGCATCAAAATTATAATAAATTACATTGCCTTTCTGTCCAAATAGCAACCACTTCCCATCCAATTCACCACGATAGGAGGCGACGCCGCTTTTATCATCTGTAATGCGAAAACGGATGTCGGTAGCTTTGGACAAATTGGCGCCATCATGGATATTCAATGGTATGATCAAAGGTGAGATGGTGTCTGTCTGTATGGAAAAATTGCCGAAGTTCCAGAATTTGGCGTGTACCCAGCCCCCATCCCATTTAGCAGCCTGAATATCCTCTCCTCTGCCCCGTGTATCCTGTCTTACTATGACCATTTTGTTATGCAAGGAATCAGGAACAGGTTGCGAAGGTTTCAGGCTTAATGTAAATGGATGATAGAGGGGAATATCGGAATTGCCCAACTGGAAAATATCAGAATAATACCCCGGCTTGCCGGTGGTGATTTGATGGTAATTAAAGCAAATGCTATCGTAAAGTGTTCCCGGCTCCAGGTCAAACTGCACCAGATTATTCTCAAAGATATTGCGGGAATTGACATACATTGTATTGGCACAAATCACCGGTTCAGATCCGTTGTAAGCAGGATTCTTTTGCACGTAGAATTTAGCGGTGGAGGTATTCCCATCGGCATCCTTCACCAATATTTTAATGGAGTGAATCTTACCGTCGCTGATGTCTATGGTTCCATTGCCATCAAAGTCGTAGTACACGGGTAATTTATTTCCGGGGAGGGAAAATAATAATTCGAAATGCCGCCCGCTTTCTTTAAAAGTTTTATAGTCGGTATGGGCGTCCACATAGCGCGTTTCATCATAACCGATATTGTTCAACTGAAAACCTGTTTGCGGCTTATTATCGGCATATAATATCTCTTCGTAAATGCCGAAGGAGCTCGAAGTATTGTTCATGTGATCCAATGCCTGCACGCCCAATCCTATCTTGTTACCATTGAAAAGTATTGGCTGTTTTGAAGAAATATACACTCCGTTTGTTTTCCGGACATCATAAACTTCGGGATCCTGCTCATAAATACTTTTATCCATATTGTATAATGCGATACGATAAACGGTTGGCGGTATATTATCTTTAATGTCAAATCCGAATAACAGCCCGTTCATCGGATGTGTTGATTCTGTGTTTCTGACCTCAAAATGAAGATGCGGGCCTGCCACAGAACCGGTGGCGCCGCTCCATGCAATAAATTGCCCCTGTTTTACGGGAAACAGATCAGGCGGGAGCTGCAGATCAATAGTCCATGATTCTTGCTCATATTGTTTGGCTTTTACATATTTTTCCAATTGAGGGAAAAAGCGGTGCAAATGCCCATAGACCGTAGTATATCCATCAGGGTGTGTAATATATATCACGTGACCGAATCCGGTATTGGAAACGGCTACCCGGGAAATATATCCATCGGCGGCAGCCCGAACCTGCAACCCGATCCTGCCTTCCGTCTTCATATCCAGACCCTCATGAAAATGTCCAGGCCTGATCTCGCCATAACCACCTGCAAGTGTAATGGGAACGCCTAAAGGACTTTTTAAAATATGCTTTGGAAAATGCTGTGCAGGAAAAGCTTGTGCAAGCAAAATCTGCGGAAAGAATAATAACGGCAAAAATAAGTTTTTCATAGGATTAGCTGAAGATTTCTAAATAATCAGGTCAATATAGCTTTAATGACAATAATATTAGTTGACCGGACAAAAATACTATTTCATTCAGGCTTTGGGAAATCGTTCATTTGTTTACTTGTTAATTTTATCCTATATTTATAAGTAATAATTTTTTATTTTCAACTTTTTAAATCTTTATTTATGTCTTACAAACTTCTCGATGTGGAGGGAATAGGCCCTGCTTATGCAGAAAAATTAGCTGCCTCCGGATTACACACTACAGATCATTTGTTGGAACATGGCGGAACAAAAAGCGGCCGTTCTAAAATCGCTGAATCCACGGGCATTTCAGAACACCTGATTTTAAAGTGGGTGAACCATTCCGATTTATTTCGTATTAAAGGCATTGCCGGTCAGTTCGCCGAACTGCTGGAGGCTGCCGGCGTGGATACCGTGAAAGAATTCGGTCACCGCATTCCGGAAAATTTACACAAAAAGTTGGAAGAAGTGAATGCCGAAAAGAGGCTGACACACCGAGTTCCGTCACTTTCGGAACTTACCGACATGGTGGAACAAGCCAAAAAATTAGAGCCTCGGGTAACGTATTAATTCTTTAAAGCTTTAATTTTATTGTTGCGTATTTTTATAGTCGTTTGAACAAAAAAGCTGCCACTGTGACAGCTTTTTTAATTACTTGAATTAAGGAATCATTAGAGACCTTCAAAATCATAGGTAGGCTTCATAGCTGAATAATTTTGAGGTAAAATTAAACTAATAAGGAGTAAAGATATAAAAACTATGCCAAGCTTCCAAATATAATTTTATGCATTTGCCCACCGTTTTGCTACCTTTGCATAATTGTGAAAATAACGAATATTCTCCTTTTGATGATGTTCAATAACAGATTTTAAGGTTTTATAATAATCACAGAATAAAGTTTTAAAGGCATCTTTTATTGCGTTTTCATCAATAACGCAATCTTCTATTAAAATGGAAACATATTCGAAATAGTTAAGTACGGATAGAACCGATTTTCTAATAGATAGGTCAGCATCAAGGGCGTTTTCATATGTCTCAATTTGTTCATGAGAATTTAATTTGCCTTTATACGGTTTTAAAAAATGCCTTGCCGTTTGCACGCAATCCGCAAACCCATCATTAAACCATTTAGAAGATACTTCATAAGCGAATTCCCTTCTTTTTCTATTTTGAATTTCTATATATTTATTTTTCTCATATTCAAATTTTTCTTTATCAAACTTTAATTTCTGTATATTGACATTATAATTTATTTTTAATCCCAAGGCGGTGTATACTAAGGCAGTTGTGACTACTCCTGCCGAAAAAAGAGCTATATAGTCTCGCAATTCCAATGTGTGCCCAGTAATTCTTGATATAAAGTAGTGTAATGTCATACGTACAATGACGTATAAAAGGTTTAACTTTGTACGAAAAGGTCATGAAAAAGTACAAAGTAACCTTGAAGTTAAAAGAAAGGGAAGGACTATTAGCGATTATTAA
>SCQT01000239.1 GCA_004322015.1 Chitinophagaceae bacterium | reverse complement strand
TTCTATATATTCAGATGCAAGGTTTTTGGTAAACTCTTATCAAAACTTATACAGATAAATAATCAGAATCCTTCCAAAATGCTCACAGAGTATATGCTTTGAGTTATTGAGCAACCCCTATATAATTATAAACCTGGTCTATCTGAGAATGACCTTCCGAACATTTGGAATAAGATACGCCATATCCCTCCTACCAGCTAAACTTAAGATTTTATTTTATACCCTCCTCTCAGAATCATGTCACTCCTGCGGAGTTCTTACTATCGGGAAATGTTAACTTTTCCTTTTTCTACCATCTTGTCATCCGCCTTCGCGGATTCCCATCATCTCAAAATATTATTTAGCCTAAAAACCGAATCTATAAAAGCCTTCCTTACCGTATTAGAAAAGGTTGCTAAGAAGTGTTGATAATCAGTACTTCTGATATTTTCTACTCACCGGAATATTTCTCGGATAATGATTGTTCCTGCTTACAATTCCAATTCTCCCCAGCCTTTTCTGTATTCGCGTTTTACAAACTGATTGGCCGCTTCGAAGTTGGTAATCTTCATATTCGGTCCGTCCCATTTATATTCGATGTAGCGGCCGGGATAATCATAATCATCTCCGTTTTTATTACGAATGCCAAAGCTGCGTAATAAAAGATTACCCATCAATACTGTTTCGGTAAGAGGTCCTGCATAATCTTCAATCGGAGAATCCACATAAGCTTTCTCCTGACCGGGAACCGGCAGCGCCGCATTTCCTTTGTAATCATTATGATATCCAGCAATAGAAGCATCCACCCATTGCCACCAGTGGCCATTTGCCGATCCCTCTACGCGGGGATATTTTTCCGGTACATCAATATTATTATTTAAAGAAAGCGGCAGCAATCTCGGGTTACGGCCACCCCAGCCGCAGGAGATCTTACCTTTCGTTCCTATAAACAGGCTTCCCCCCTCATAATCACCTAATTTGGGAACACCGGCTAAGGCATCGTTCATATTTACATCCGGCTCCAATTCATCGGGGCGTTCAGGTATCAGGCCTCCATCCATCCAGTAGAGTTTCAGGTCCCGTCCGTTGGGTAATTTGAATTTAAAACGGAATTTGCTGGATGGCGGAATACTCATGGGATCATAGGATTCTTTGAATATGCCTGAATATACAGCGCTGGCATCGCAGGTTACTTCCGTAGGATATTGCAGACCTAATAATTTAAAAGATGGTCCGATAATATGGCAGCCCATATCGCCCAAAGCTCCTGTACCGAACCGCCACCATCCGCGCCAGTTGAAAGGAACCAAATTATCAATATAGTCTATATATTCCGCCGTTCCCAGCCAGAGGTCCCAGTTGAGTTCTTTGGGTACGGGCGGCTTGTCTGAAGGCCAGGGAATTCCCTGCGGCCAGACAGGACGGTTAGTCCAGTTATACACTTTTTCAATGTCGCCAATTAACCCAGCGTCAAACCATTCTTTCAAAGTTCTCATTCCGTCAAAGGAGGCTCCCTGGTTTCCCATCTGGGTGACTACTTTGTATTTTTTTGCCGCTTCCGTAAGAATACGCGCTTCATAAATATCATGGGTTAACGGCTTTTGCAGATATAAATGCTTGTTCAGTTTCATGGCATTTAGTCCTACAATAGCATGATTATGATCGGGAATGGCCACCGTGACAGCGTCAAAGTTTTTGGCTTCCTTCTCGAATAATTCACGCCAATCGTGGTAATAAGGAGCTTTGGGGAATTCTTTGCGCGTGGCTGCTGATCTCCTGTCATCCACATCACAGAGGAATGCTATCACCGCATTTTTTTTGGGGGTATAGGCGAAATGTTCAATATCATTTTGAGCTTCACCGCCACACCCTACACAGGCGATATATAATTTATCGCTTGGCGCCACATAACCTTTGCCGCCTAACACATGACGGGGAATGATAGAAATTCCGGCCGCGGCCAGCGCCGTATTTTTAATAAATTCTCCCCGGGTTAATCCTTTTTTGTCTGAAGTGTTGTTGTTTTTATCCATTGTGAATATTTTTCTTTTATTTTCCCGTTGACTGAAGTCAACGAGTATAAAATTATTCCTCCGCATCTCCTTTTATTAACGTCCATCCGTATTTCTTCATAAACTTTTCTATCTCCTCTGTAAAATCTTTTTTTCGATGATGTTCTTCCTGGTTATGAATATAATTTCTTACCCTCTGCAAATGACTTTCACTTACACTCACCGCCCAAAAATCATCCTGCCAGCCGAAAGGGATTTTGATTAGTTGGGTTTTATTAATCCAATGAGAAGACTCTCCTTTTATAAGCTGAGCGACTTTGCTGATGTTTTGTGTTCTTCCTAAGGAGACCAAACAATGAGCATGATCCTGATGCCCGTTCACACAATCCAGCCAGATACCTTTCTCTTTGGCATTTTCCCTGATATGCCGGAATACTTTAAATCTAATGGAACGAGTATTTAGAAAAGGGATCCTGTTTTTTGTAGAAAACACTATATGCACCCAGATCCTTATCCAACTCATAACTTTTTATTTTTAATTTCCTTTATGCGGCTAAAGCCGCGATGAATTATTCCTTTGTGATCCATCAGCTAAAGCTGATGGTAATGAATACGTTTTTGCTATTAACAGGGCTAAAGCTGATGGTAATGAATACGTTTTTGCTATTGACAGGGCTAAAGCCACCTCGGAATTATTTTCTTATAAACCATCAGCTTTAGCTGATGGTAATGGATGTGATTTGTGTTATTAACAAAGCTAATTCTGACTATAAGGCTTTAACTCGAAGCGCCGAATCTGAATGTCCTGATTTTAATATTTCTATACCATATTTTACCGTCTTCCGTTCCCTGAAAAGAAATATGTCCCTTTCTGAATGTTCCGAAATCGGGCCATTGCGTAAACTTGCTGCGGGAGATAAGCCGCCACCAGTTTTGGCCCCACATTTTGGTATGAATTACCTGATGCCCGTTTATAAATAAAGTCAAATCACCGTTATTAGCCCTGATTTCATAGTCATTCCACTGAGGCGCTGCTTTCACCCATTCCGTATCTACGGCAATCAGATCATAGAGTGAACCTGCCCGATGGAGATGGATAATATCATCGTTGATCTCGGAATGATCAGAAGTATAAAGGCATGCCAGGTCAACAATTTGCATCTCGGGACCGGTCATATAGGTTTCTTTATATTTGGGAGATTCATTTACATAAAACATCACTCCGCTGTTGGAGCAGGGTTCCATTTTCCACTGAAATTTAAAATCAAAGTTTTCATACGCCTCATTCGTTACCAAATCAGCCTGCTGCCCATTATGCTTATCCGTTACGACAATAGCCCCATCCTGTACCGTCCAGTTTTTGGTCGGCTTTTCTTTAAGATAGGAATGCCAGCCATCCAGGTTTTTTCCATTGAAAAGTAATTGCCAGCCATCTGCCTTTTCCTGGGGCGTGAGTGTATTTACTTGTTGCGCGGAAAGGGTGTTGGCGGTCAGGAGTAAAACGGCCATTGCAGCCACAGTCACTCGAAAAATTATCTGTTTATTCATTATTAAAGTATTAGTTGATTATATCTGAAAAAATTTTCATTCAAATCAAAGTAAGCACCCAATAATAAATAGCAAAAAACGAATAATTAATAAATTGAAAATTATTTGTTCTTTGTTGTTTGAATTTTGAATATCTGATCCATATTTGTATGGGCGGCTTATTTCTCCTTATTTAAAATTCCGCATATATCCTTCAAAAGCCATTTGTCTTCCTTCCTCTTTATAGGCTTCCCTTTCTGCCGGCGCCCAGGTATGGAGTCCGTCCACATAACGGTTATACATGCAAAATGCAGCGGCGATCAGTACCGTATCATGAATATCATCATCGCCGGCTCCTGCTTCTCTTGCCTTTTCAATCGCCTCTTCCGTGACACAGTTTCCCAGTTTTTGCACCTGTCCCGCGATTACCAGCAAAGCGCGTAGCTTATCCGATATGGCCTTAGATTCAGGCCCTTTTTCTATTTCATCTATCATGGTTACCTCTTTACCCGCATGTGCACTGGCTGCAGCCCCGTGAGAGGTATGACAAAAATGACACTGATTGAGATAAGACACATAGGAAGCGATCCATTCACGTTCTCCGCGCGGGAGCCCGTGGTCGGACCGTAATAATATTTCAGCAAGCTCACATAACACTTTTCCGGTATCAGGGCGATGATTCAATAACCCAACGATTCCCGGAAGATCGGGACGATTTAATGTAATGTAAGAGGACATCAAGTTTAAGATTGAAAGGTTCACTCACGGTATTCCGGGGTAAAAATAAAAATTATTTCGCAAAAAATAATTTAATTTAATATTGCCGATAAATCATGCAATCTCCAGTAAAATGATTTCAGTTAAGCTAAAATCCGGCTATTTAAAAATCCTGTTGGTTTATTTTATCGGCACGGGTTTGTCAGTGTTGTATGCGGGTTGCGGCATAAAAAATAACAAGAATAATTCTGCTGCTTCAGGTAATGATCCGAAACAACTGGCCTTGAGTTATCTTTCTGAAAATAAGCTGGATGAAGCCACAGCAGCTTTTGCCATGGCTATCAGGATGAATCCGGAGGATCAGTCGAACTATCTTATCCTGAGCCGTCTTTATCTCCTTCAAAAAAATTATACAGCCATTGAAAAGCTTGCTAAAGAAGGATTGAAAATTAATCCGGATAATGAAGAACTGAAAATGATCTTAGCTGAAGCATACCATAAGGAAAACAGAAAGCAGGAGGCGGAAGATGAGTTAGCTAAAATACTGAACAGGGATCCTGCATACGTGAAGGCTTATTATATGCTTGCAGGACTTGCTGATTCCGTTTCCGGCAAAAAATACTTTTTGCTGAAAGTGCTGAGTCTTGATCCGGGTAATATTGTGCCGCGCCTGCAATTGGCAGAACTTCTTGCAGGAGAAAATAAAACTGATTCGGCACGTTTTTACTTGCAAAGTGTGAAGACGATCATGCCTGCTTTTTCAAACGCAACAGCGCTTTATTATCAAAAAGCTGCTTCTCTTTTGCAGGATTATCAACCCGCCAGGGCCCTGCCTTATCTTCAGCAGTTCCATAAGCTGGTGGAGATAACGCCGGAATACTTGTCAGGACTTAATCATATTGAAATCCCTGAAGCGTATGCAGGTAATTTCCAATTCGATACCAATATTCGCAACCTGGTATTAGATACCAGTGAGGTATCAGGTCAGGTGAATGAAAGCACGGTATTGAGCAATATCAGGTTTACCGATGTTTCAAAAATTACGGGATTGGCAAGGCAACCGGTATCCAATGCGGAATCAGGCGTATTGGCAGTAACGGACGAGGATGTGCAGGGGAATATGTTTCTGTACGCCAGCTATCCCACCGGGGGAAATTCTTCCCACGGCGAACTGCTGATCAATAATGCCGGCACTTTCAATGAATGCAAAGTGATCGGCGGCATTGATCATAAAGGGCAGGATTTAGATGCTGCCTTTGCTGACTATGATAACGATGGTTATCAGGATCTCTTTATTGCCACTACTTCCGGAATCGTGGTGTATAAAAATAACGGCGATGGCACTTTTACAAAAATAAAAGAAGATATAGGATTGCAACAGGCAGACCATGCGAATAAAGTTTTATTCGCAGACCTGGATCAGGACGGAGATTTAGATATGTATTTGTCGAGGAAAGAGGGGAACGAATTTTTTCGTAATAACGGGGACGGCACTTTTACCGATGATCCGACCGTGACAGGACTTACAAAAGATGTAGCTACCGCCGATATGGATTTCGGTGATTGGGATGGAGACGGGGATTTAGATATTATCGCGCTGGATGAGACCGGCCATCTGAAGCTGTTCAACAATAACAGACATTCAAATTTTACGGATATCAGCAGCTCTGCAGGACTTCAGCATCCGGCATATAACGGCGTGGCAGTGGCATTCGGAGATTATAATAATGACGGGAGGCTGGATATATTAATTGCCGGAAATGGGGATCAAAAGTGCACCTTACTCACGAACATGCCGGGTCAGCGCTTTGTACCGGATGCAAAAGCGTCCCAACAAATAAGCGAAGCATTAAAAGGAATTAAAGTGTATGGCGCAGCCTTTTTGGATTTTGATAATGACGGGCATCAGGATATACTCATAGCTGGAGTCAATAAAGATAATTCCAAGTCCGGCGTAAAGCTGTTTCATAATGATGGGGCCAAAGGATTCAGTGATGTGAGCTATCTGCTGCCGCAGGAACCTTTGCAAGCCTATCGCGCCGGGATCGCTGATTTTAATTTTGACGGTGATGAAGATATCTTTTTGCAAGGACCCACAGGTACTCAATTACTTCGGAATGACGGGGGAAACCAGAATAATTATATTCAGTTGCAATTGACAGGATTGTCTTACGGCAACAGCAGAAACAACCGTTTAGGTATCGGAGCACAGGTAGAGCTGAAAGCGATGGATCTGTATCAGCTTAAAACCGTAAAAAGTCCGGTGACCGAATTCGGAGTCGGACCCAGGCGTAGGATTGATGCTATCCGCATTATCTGGCCAAACGGGGTGCCTCAAACCGTTCCGGATCCCACACGCAAACAAAGGATCACAGAGAAGGAACTGCTCAAAGGCTCCTGTCCGTACTTGTTTGCATGGAATGGTAAAAAATATGTATTCCTCAAAGATATGTTGTGGAGAAGCGCTCTCGGCATGCCTTTGGTAATCCACGGTATGGATACCACTTATGCCTATTCCGGTCCTTCCAAAGAATATCTGCTTATTCCGGGTGCGGAACTTGAGCCAAAGAATGGTCTTTATTCTCTTAAGATCACTGAAGAATTGTGGGAAGCGATTTATTTCGACAAATTGGCGCTGGTAGCCGTGGATCATCCTGATTCGGTCCATGTATTTGTGGATGAGCGTTTTCAGCCCCCCCCTTATCCAGGCAGAAAGCTTTATGATATAACCAGAGAAAATCTACCCTTGTCTGCCACTGATGAAAAAGGTAATAATCTTTTGTCTGAATTACGTTCTTATGATTTCCGGTATGTATCTAATTTTTCTTTGGGAAAATTTCAGGGGCTCGTTCAAGCACATGATCTGATCCTGAATCTGGGCAAGAAAGCTATCAGCGACAGCTCGTTTTTATTTTTAAGAGGATGGGTGCTTCCGACCGATGCCAGCATCAACACAGAGCTTACACAAACTAATAAATACAAGATACAACCTCCTTCCCTGCAGGTGATCAATAAAGAGGGAAAATGGCAAACCGTCATCAAAGATATCGGCTATCCGATGGGAAGAGATAAAATGGTGATCGTGGATCTCTCGGGAAAATTCCTGACTGCGCATGACCGGAGGATACGGATCCGCACCAACATGCAAATCTACTGGGATCATATATTTTTCTCCGCAGGAAAAGTGAATACGCCGGTAAGGATGCAGGATGTAAAAATGGTCAGCGCCAATTTGGATTATCACGGATACTCTGCCTCTTACCGGAAGGGCGGGCCCTACGGACCTTATTGGCTTGATTATTATCACGTAACGAAAGGGCAAAAATGGAGAGACCTTACCGGATATTATACCCGTTACGGCGATGTATTACCCCTGTTGCAAAAAGCAGATGACGAATATGTCATTGCCAATTCGGGAGATGAATTAAGTCTTGACTTTGATGCCGCTCATTTACCCCGGCTTCCGAAGGGCTGGACAAGAGATTTCCTGATATACAGCGAAGGATGGGTAAAGGATGGCGATCTGAATACTGCTCACGGGCAAACAGTGGCGCCGTTGCCATTCCATAATATGCCTTCCTATCCTTACGGAAAAAATATCCATTATCCTGCAGATAAGGCGCACGAGGAATACCAGGAAAAGTATAATACCCGGAAGGTGACCACGGATGATTTCAAGAATAGCATAAGATCAGGGACTTTTGAGAATACATCTGAATGACCGGCTGGTTGTTTTTTATTACGATTCGATTTGAGCGACAGTTACGGTTTTACCTTGTTCAATCAGGGATCATTTACCGTATGATAGCATCAAAATCATAACCCGCTCTTGCCACTGCCCGTTTGGCTGCTTCCAAAGCATAAGGCTGTTCATTGGCAGGATGCAGCCGCACTTCGGTAATATTGGCAAGCTGTTCTAAAAGGGCCTGCGTCTGGCTACGGGTTAAGGCTTCACAGATATCATACATTCCACCCGGTTCCTCTTCCGCAAGATCATGCTTCTCTATAATGTACCGCAGGACTTTTATTACCTCAGGGGTTGGAGGGACTACCATTAATGCCGTTAATGCACCGTGATCAAGGCGAAGTTTGGCGGCAAGAGGTAAAGGGATATTTCCGTTCGCTTTTTGTGCTGCCGGAAAGAGGATCTTCTCTTCCATTTTGATATGTGTCAGCAGCCCGGTGCGGAACAGGTGATAATATTCCATCTGTATCCTATCGGGATTTTCAGTTGCCTTATCCAACAGTTCTTCAATCCGGCAATGTTCTCTTTCGAAAAACTGATACAGCGGTTTGTTCATGATTTCTTTCGGCAAAAGTACCAAAAAAGCCGGCGTTCCAAAGTGTTATAACCTATAAGGGTGTTTCCCAAATTTTCGCAATTGGTTACGATTGGTGTAAGACAGATGAAGTAGTCTTCATTGAACAAATGTGGTCACCTAAGGCGTCCTTATGTCCAGACCTCTTCCAGTTTGATCTTTTTGAATATTAGCAAAGAATTGCATTTATTTTATTCTTTGTTCTTTTTGCTCCTAAGAAACATTAGCCAAATGTTAGGGTGCCGCCTAATTTAAGTGCCTGTTTTTCAAGCCATTTTATTCTTTGTTCTTTATACTGCTGTTCGTACACTTCTTTGTCTATT
>SCQT01000238.1 GCA_004322015.1 Chitinophagaceae bacterium | reverse complement strand
ATTTAAATATGTGTCGCTGCAGGATCTTTTGAAGGAATCGGATATTGTGAGCCTGCACTGCCCGCAGACCAATTCTTCGGAAGGATTGATCAGTGAAGAAAACCTGAAATTAATAAAGCCATCTGCATTACTGATCAATACTGCCGGCGGCAGACTTATTGATACAGAAGCCGTAATAGAAGCATTGAAGACAAATCGTCTGCGTGGATATGCGGCCGATGTGTATGAACATGAAAAAGGTATTTTCGGCCAGGATTTATCTTCTTTGGATATGGTAAAAGATCCCCTGTTGAAAGAATTAATCGGGCTGCCTAATGTTTTGTTGACTGCTCATCTTGCTTTTTTTACTCATGAAGCAATGCAACAAACCGCCTATACCATCATTAACGAACTAACCTTTTATGAGGAGATAAGCTCCGGAACGCAAAAACTGATCATATAATCAATTATCTTTAATTCCCTGTGAGGGCAATTCCTTTGCTGCACCGGCGAGCCGGGAGAAGTTTCAAGGATCCTTTTGGGGTCTGCCATCCGTAAAGCGGAGGTACGGGAGTTTTTCTGAGGGGAAAAGGTGTTTCAACAAATAAAAAAGCGGGCGATGATTGACGGGGCAAAATGATTGCCTGCTCTTGGAAAACTGCAATGAGAATACTTGAAGTCTATTGATAGCCTGTACGAAAAATCGGGTGCATCCCAGATTGTCGTTTTTGTAAAAAGGGGTAAATTTGGGGGACCAACCCATAAAGCCATGACAAAAGAAGAATATCTTGCCATCGCATCGGCGAAGTACGATGAACTTCAGGCACTCAAAAAAATCGATTGCTGAATAATAGGCTCCGGGGCAATAGAATCCGCACACAGAACTGTCGTGCAAAAAAGGATGAAACAATCCGGTCAAAGATGGAGTAGCCCGGGAGCACAAAATATGCTTAATCTCAGAGTGACCTACATGAATGAACGCTGGGATAACGTGATACAATTAGCAAAAACAGGCGTTAAACATACCTCTTTGAAAAAAACAGGCTAGCTGCGACATTTTGGGATGCACCCTAAGGAATAGCCACTTCAGCTTTCAAACAAAAGTTTGTAACTTTGGAATAGGAAGAGGGATTAAATATCCCAACTTTAGGAAGTAGCAGCAAACATTTAAAAGGGATAAATTAAACGACTTTTAAAAATATAGTGGCATGGAAACGTATTCGAACAACCCACGATTAAATGAACAGCAGTTAGATATGATCCGGCTGTTCAGAAAGCCGTTACCGAAAGAATATTTTATGCAAATAAAACGGCTTGCTGTACAATTATTGGGCAGGCAATTGGAAGATACCATGGGAAAATGGGAGGAGGAAAACAACATTACCGAAGCGGACTATGAAAAGATGAGCAAAGAGCATCACAGAACGTCCAATAAGAAGTCCTGATGAAAGTTGTTCTCGATTCAAATGTATTGTTGGTCGCCATCGGTAAGCGAAGCCGGTTCAAACCCATTTGGGAGGCATTTCTTGAGGGCAAATACCAACTTATCATCTCCGAGGACATTATTCATGAGTACGAAGAAATCCTTTATACGCATTCTGCATCTGGTGCAGCAGAGCTGATCATGGAAATTTTTTCAGAATCGCCCGACATCATATACCGAAGAGCATTCTTTACCTGGAATGCTATTAGCGCTGATCCCGACGACAATAAATTTTTTGACGCAGCAATTGCAGGGGATGCAGATTATTTGGTAACGAATGACGCTCATTTTAATGAAGTGAAAGATTCAAATTTTCCCAAGGTCAATGTTATTGACGCAGATAATTTTATATCTATTTTGAAAAATCTGTAGAAATATACTGATGATTGAATTTTTTCGCCCTTGTTGGCATCCTCGCCGACAAGCCAGTATCAAACGGCGGGGATGTCTTGGCTTCAGCCACACAAAAAATCCCTGCAATTGATTGCAGGGACTACATTAAAAAACTTTCGTTCGTTAGCCTATTATTTTTTCAACTTTCGACGTACTTTTTTTACAAAGTCCACAGATACTCCTGCAATGTCGGCTATCTGGGCATCGGTTATACCCATTTTTTCTATCAGGTTTTTTACTGCTTCATAGTTTTACTTTCTTTGCCTTTTTCAAGACCCTTTTCCATGCCTTCTTCAAGACCCTTTGCACGCCCTTTTTGAATCCCTCTTTCAAGGCCTTTTTCGAACCCTTCTTTCTTGGCTCTTTCGAGTACCATTTCCTCTATACCATTGTCTTTTTATTTTCTGTGATACGTGATATTTCGTGTACAAACCTGCCGCAGGGCAAGTTTATCATTTGTTTCCGGATTGGCTGCTAAGCCCGTCACTTCTTTTAAGTACCATTCCTAATAAAAGGGAGTAAAGCGTAAAAGATCGGGATATTTTGTATTTTAGTTGTGCTTAAAGATAAGGTTCCGGGATACAGGCTTATGGCTGGTGATGTAGTGCTTTTCGCTTCGGTAGGTGCGGGAATGAGCATTAACGCAGTTTGTTACCGTGTGTAGCCTTAACAGCCTGTTTTTGAGATAAATAAAAATAAAAATGTGCATTATCTTTTTTATGCATACATTTGCAACATGACAGGCTACTGTCTTTGCATTTTCTGATATAGTTTGTCGCAGCATTCCTCTTTCAGTTTCCGCTTTTCCAGCAGCCATATTTTTAAAATTTTAAATCTTTTGATGAACGTTTTGTTGGCAATCTGGGCAACCAGGTAGCGGAGAATGGCGAAACAACTCCGGTAATAAAGTCTAATTGCTGGTTGTAAATAAGGCCAAGACCTAAAATAACAGAAGAATTTTAATGAGGAAAGATATTAGTCCCCCACTTTTTTAATTCTTCCCCAGGCAAATGCATCCGCTGTTTCAAGACAGAATGATCGTGAATCCAAATGGATATGTTCTATCCTAAAAGGGAAAAGATAAAGATCGGAGAACAACTTTCCCGAATCACATAACAGTAACTTTAAAACCGGTTTTCTGAAATATACTGAAGCCGCTCACTTAATCATGCCGGTATTCCGGTAAACAAAAAAATATGAAATTTCAAGACTTAAATTTAATACAGCCCATTATCCGTGCTGTAACAGATGCCGGATATAAAACGGCAACAGAAATACAACACAGCGCTATCCCACATATTATTAATGGCAGCGATATCATCGGCTGTGCGCAAACCGGCACCGGAAAAACCGCTGCATTTGCCATTCCTATTTTACAATTACTGCACAGTAATCCTTCCGGAAAATCCTGCATACGCAGTTTGGTGCTTACCCCTACCCGCGAACTGGCCATCCAGATCAGTGAGAATTTCGAGACGTACGGTAAGTATCTTCCGATAAAACATCTTGCCGTTTTCGGCGGGGTACCGCAAGGTAAACAGGTAGCGACCCTGAAAAAGGGCATTGACGTGCTGATTGCCACGCCCGGAAGGCTGTTAGATCTCATACAACAGCGATATATAGATTTATCGGAGATTGAGATCTTAGTACTTGATGAAGCGGATCGCATGTTGGATATGGGATTTGTGAATGATGTAAAAAAGATCCTAGCCAAAGTTCCGCCAAAAAGACAAACCTTGTTTTTTTCAGCCACGATGCCTGCAGCCATACGGAAATTTGCCGGTTCCATTCTGCATCAGCCCAGAGAAATAAGTGTAACACCTGTTTCATCCGTAGCACAAACCGTCAAACAATCCGTATATTTTGTAGAAAAAAAAGAAAAAACCGCATTGCTCGTTAAGCTGTTAAAGGATAGGTCAATCAGGCAATCGCTTGTCTTTACCCGTACCAAACACGGTGCAGATAAGCTCGTTAAGCAGTTAGGCAAAACAGGGATATATGCGGCAGCGATACACGGCAATAAAACCCAAAATGCAAGGCAGAAAGCCCTGAACGATTTCAAAAGCAGCCGCATAAGGGTACTGATTGCCACGGATATTGCAGCAAGAGGTATAGACATAGCCGAGTTGCCTCACGTAGTGAATTATGAACTGCCAAATGTTCCTGAAACGTATGTGCACCGGATAGGCCGGACCGGACGTGCGGGCCTGGCAGGCGTAGCCGTTTCATTTTGCGATGCGGAGGAACGAGCTGACCTGAAGGGCATACAAAAGCTGATTGGCTTCAATATGCCTGTTATGAGCTGAACGGCTGGTTTTTTCAAACAGCGGCATCTGGATCTTTGGGCAGAAGCAAATTATACCCGGCCTTTGACCCGGTAAAAGTCTATCCCGAATTACTCGCTATCAAGATAAGGCAAACATTTGAAGGAAATGCTGGGGAAAATGCCAGGAAAATCAAGTAAATTTTTTTAATTCATATCAAAAACAAAAAGCAATGCAAGAAGGTAAAGTAAAGTTCTTCAACGAATCAAAAGGTTTCGGATTTATTATACCCAATAATGGAACGGGAGATATTTTTGTCCACGTTTCAGGGCTAAACAGTGAAATCAGGGAAAATGATAACGTCGTATATGAAGTGCAACAGGGCAAAAAAGGCCTGAATGCAGTGAATGTAAGAATTGTTTAATCCCAATTGGGTAGAAAGGTACGCCAATAAGAGGCTGTCTCAAAAGTAAAAAGAGGCAGCCTTTTTATTTTCGGTTTTTTGGGTTGGGTTTACCCACAGTTCAGCTGTATAAGTAAATGGGCTTAAAGCGGGTTTCAGTCTGGTTTCAGTATAGTTTTTGTAGTAAAAGAACTATGGCAAGAGGAAAAACTTTACAGCCCATTTTTACACAGGTCGTATTATTGTTGTGTGAAGAAGGACTGCTGAACCTTAAGGAGCTCTATACCGATGGTACTAAAATAGAAGCCAATGCCAACCGGTATACTTTTGTATGGGGAAATGCTGTCAAAACCAATAAGACAAAGATACAGCAACAGTTAAACGAGTTATGGCAGTATGCACAGCAGGTAGCCGCTTGGGAGCTGGATGATACGGATCCTTCGGGCGCTGAAGAACAAACCGGTAGATAAAAAGGTAAAGCAGAAGCTGAACTATGCCGCCAAACAATGGCCGGCAGCGCTGGACAGGTATGAGCAACAGGAGAAGATAATAGGGACCCAAAGAAGCAGCTACAGCAAAACAGACCCTGATGCCACCTTCATGCGGATGAAAGAAGACCATATGAAAAACGGTCAGCTAAAGCCAGCTTATAATGTGCAGATAAGTACCAACAACCAGTACATCACCTCTTATAGCATTCATCAGAATACAACGGATACCAGTACCCTCATTCCCCATATTCAACAACATATCAAAAGCTAGCACGGAAAGCCGAACAATATTACAGCAGATGCCGGCTATGGTAGCGAACAGAATTACCGGTGGATGGAAGACAAACATATTACCGGTTTTGTAAAGCACAATCTGTTCGATCGTCAGCAGAACCGCCGGCTGCGCAGCAAAAAGCCTTATACCACCGACAAACTTGTTTATAATGAGGATAAAGACCTTTATTACTGCCCGACGGGTAAACCCATGAAGAATATAGGAGAGTACACCTCCATAACCAAAGCAGGCTTTAAGCAAACCATCACTCGTTATCAGGCTAAAAAATGCACCGGGTGCCCATTAAGAGATGAATGCCATCGGCAAAAAGGAAACCGCATTATAGAGGTCAATCATAATCTGAACTGCTTAAAGCAAAAGGCAGATAAACGTTTAAAGAGCAAAAGAGGCATACAAAAACGCAGACAACGGTGCTCCGATTGTAAATTCCGTTTATGTTGACCCGTGATTCCGGGATGTTGACCCACCTGAGAAGTGGATAGATAATTACAAAGAACTTTGTGTGGTTAAAAATACAATTAATTTAGCTTTTGCTTCTG
>SCQT01000237.1 GCA_004322015.1 Chitinophagaceae bacterium | reverse complement strand
CATCCGGTTATCAGTACTGATCAGACGGCTTGTATGATCTTTTTAAATGAAAAATATCAACCGGATGGCTCCGAAGACACCCTAACTGTTACCAGCATGAATACTCCTTCCTATTGGGACCATATTTTACGAAAGGTAAAACCGAGAGACATTATTATTCAATATAACAACAGTGAAAAATTACAGGAAGATTCAGCGCCCAATATACCTTCCCTAACTATAATGTCCGGATCTGATAAAGCAAACACAGCATTAGAAACAGTTAAATATCTCGCGGGATTGATACGCGAACTGAATGGATAAGCTGAATACATCAGCCTGAAATTAATCAGACGGGAATATTTTTCTCATATACTATCGTAAACCTTCAATAATTCAATTTCATTTCATATATTGCCTGCGCTAAAGGGGCTTTATAATATGAAGTTTGTTTTATCTTTCTGGTTTCTGATTATATTATACGTCACTTCGCCGGCTCAGATAATAACAGCAAAAATAACAGACAGTAAAACAACAAAGCCTGTCGCGCTGGCTTCTATTCTTACCTCATCCGGACAGGTTATTGCTTTCAGTAATGACGATGGCACTTTTGTCCTCCGGGGATTTAGAGATACGGGCCACGTTACCATTAGTTGCCTGGGTTATAATACCTTGTTCACCTCTGTTAATTCATTAAAAAGAGATTCCATCATTAAATTAACTCCGGCAATATATACGCTGCCGCCGGTATTTGTTGGTGATTATGCAGCATCCTTATTAAAAAAAACTTTTCTCAAGGCTGATTCAGCCAGCAAGAACTATTTTTTCGGAAAAGGATTTGACCTGCAATTGTTTTGGTGGAATAATCAGCCGTCGGAATGCTACGAATTTCTGCAGAATGTGAAATTGAATAATGAAGAAGTGCTTGCCGGCGAAATGATATCCGCTAGGCATGGGCTGCTTCCTGATCCGGACCTGGATTCCACATCCCTTATCGAAGATATGCGCCAGATTGCGTTGCAGACGGCATGGTTTAAAGGCCTGAAAGAAATTGATAAATGGATCAAAGAAAATGATTTCCGGGTGGATCAGGTCATTCCCTCTGACAAAGGAGAGATAGTGAAGATTCATTTTGCACCTAAAAGACAAAATAAACGTTTTACTACAGAGGGATATTATTTTATCAATACTCATACCTACAGTATCTCAAGGTATGAAACTACTTCTCTAATAGCTAAAATAAGTATTCCCTTTATTATTAAGATATATGGCTTGGAAGGTCAATTGATACAAAACTTTACAGAGTATGGTGGGGACGCCATCTTAGCCAATGCATCATTTTCCATAAAAGCGATATTTGCAAGAAAACATGGAAAAACAAGGGATACAGTTCAATACCTGGATCATTTTTATATCACGCATGTGGTTCCATGGAATGATCATATCGTTTTTCATCCTGATGACATCAGAAAAAATAACGGTAAGTTGCTCAAAAAATATCCAGGTGTTATTCCCGATGCATCTATCCCCGTGGTACTTTCAGATCAGGAAAAAGGATTTTTAGAATATATGGATAAACATCATGGATTTAAATAACAGGTGATTTCTTTCTTGTATATTCCGGATTTTTTTGAACATTTGTCTTCTAAACGAATTCCTTATGCGTCAGCTTAATCTGTTTTTAAAGAGTATTTTTGTCTCTTTTATATGCACCGGCATTTGCTTTATAGCCCATGCCCAACCTCTTCCCCGTGCATGGTCATACCAAAGCCTGCAATGGAATGCGCCGTTCAATATTCCCGACTTAACTGATTTCCGGGGTATTCAATGGGAAAAAAGCGGACATTTATTTACAAAGTTAGAAAGGACTGATAACAGTTATGAAATAGCCGAATATGACCCGGCAAACGGGTTTTCAAAAAAGGTCATTGCTACTTCCGCTACCTTAACGCCGCAAGGCTCTTCAGAACCTTTGCATGTAGAATCTTACACCTGGTATCCTGCATATCAAAAGCTGATCCTTTTTACCAATTCCAAACGCGTATGGCGTGCGCATACACGCGGTGATTTCTGGATTTATGATGCATCTGATCAAAAATTATTTCAGTTAGGGAAAGGACTGCCTGCATCCTCTCTACAGTTTGCCAAGATTTCTCCCGATGGAACTAAAGCAGCGTATGTGAGTGAACATAATTTGTATGTAGAAAATTTACAAACCGGGACAATCAGGCAAATCACTTTCGATGGCACCGAAAAGATCATCAACGGCACTTTTGACTGGGCTTATGAAGAAGAATTGTTTTGCCGGGATGGTTTTCGCTGGAGCCCTGACAGTAAATCTATCGCATACTGGCAGGTGAATGCAAGCGGCGTTCGCGACTACCTGATGCTGAATACCACTGATTCCATTTATTCTTTCGTGGTGCCGGTACAATATCCCAAAGTAGGTTACAATCCTTCTTCCGCAAAAATAGGCGTAGTAGATATTGCTACTGCAAAAACCAAATGGATGCATATACCCGGTGATCCTTTTCAACATTATTTGCCCAGAATGGAATGGGCCAACAATGACGATCAACTGATGGTACAGCAATTTAACCGCAAACAAGATACTACCCGGTTGTATTTAGTAAATGTACATAACGGGGATGCTAAGGCCATTTATACGGAAGGAGATTCTACCTGGATTGATCTGAACTATTTCTGGCAATATGATCGTCCGGGATGGGATTGGGTGGATAATGGTAAAAAGTTTTTATGGACTACGGAGAAAGACGGCTGGCGCCATGTGTATATGATGGACAGGGATGGTTCGCACGATCGTTTGATCACAAAAGGTAACTATGATGTGATGGATATGGCAGGTATAGACCGTGAGCACGGCATCATTTATTTCTATGCTTCTCCCGAAAATGCTACGCAACAATATTTATATAGTGAGAGGTTAGACGGCAAAGGAAGACTGACGCGCATTTCTCCCAAGGATGAGGTGGGGACTCACCGCGATGATATCTCTCCCGATGGTTTGTATGCTATTCATTCTTTCTCCAATCACGACACCCCCCCCTCGACAGATTTTATCAAATTAGATCCTTATGCTATTTTAAAAAAGCAAGAAGGCGAACGTTTTACCAAAGAGCAACTGGCTTATCTCATGCACAATCCTCAATCCTTTTTCAAAGTGACCACCCGGGATGGCGTGACTATGGATGGCTGGATGATCCGGCCCGCCGATTTCGATTCTACGAAAAAATATCCTGTATTGTTTTATGTATATGGCGAACCGGCAAGCTGCACCGTAAAAGATGTGTTCAGTCCCAATCCCTGGTACCAGGGACTGGCGGATCAGGGATATGTCATTATTTCTTTGGACAATCGCGGAACACCCGCACCCAAAGGGCGTGCCTGGCGGCATGCCATTTTTAAGAATATAGGGATCCTCAATATTCATGACCAGGCAATGGCTGCGGAAAAGATCCTGCAATGGCCCTGGGTGGACACCAGCCGTATCGCTGTTTGGGGATGGAGCGGCGGGGGGTCTTCCACACAAAACTTACTGTTCCAATATCCGGATATTTATAAAACCGGAATGGCGGTGGCAGGCGTTTCCAATATGTTGTATTATGACTGCATTTATGAAGAGCGTTATATGGGATTGCTGCCACAGGATCTGACATACTATGAACGAGGAGCTTCTGTCAATCATGCGAAAGGGTTAAGAGGAAATTTGTTGATCATTCACGGAAGCGGCGATGACAATGTGCATTATCAAAATCAGGAAGCATTGATCAATGCGCTGGTGGCTGCAGGCAAACAATTCACTATGATGGAATATCCAAACAGGACACATGGTCTTTCCGAAGGGGTGGGAACGACAACGCATTTATATACTTTGCTGACGGATTTCCTGGAGACACATTGTCCGCCGGGAGCCAGATAAATAATATCTTTAAGAGAGGCCTGGAAGGTTTTTAACACCTTTCAGGCCTGTTTTTTTAATGGGCTTATTTCTCTCCCGTTACTTTCAACAGCAACACTCCATGCGCAGGAATATTTTTTGCTTCATAGCTTCCAGTAAATGTTCCTACATTCTTTTGTCTCCATAAATCGCGGAGCCTTTGAGAACCGGATAACCCTAAGGTGGAAAAATCAAGACGAACGGATGCCGGTCCGGAACTTACATTAAACAATCCCACCGCTTTGTTTCCATCCACCAAATCTTTCTTATAAATACGGACAGAATCAATTTCTGCCACCTGGGTGGCTTCTTTGCCCAGCGGATCCTGATCTAAAGCAAGCACTTCATCATTCGTTAATAAGCTTCGGGTAAAATCATCCATGTGGCTCATATCACATCCAATCAATAAGGGAGCAGACAACAGGCACCATAAGCTGATATGCGTGTATTGTTCATTCGGGCTTAGGTGCGTGTTGTGTAAACTCGGACCCCAGCCGACTTCTCCCACCACCAACATATCCGGATCGTTCCAATGACCGGGGCCTGCATAAGGTGCGCATTTATTCTGATGAAAACCTATGCCGGACATGCTTTGCCAGCTATCATTAATATCTCCGGTGGTGCGCCAGGAATTACCGCCCACTTCCGCACCCCATTTCCATACATCACCCATTCCATACTGACACAAGCTGAAATAGATATCCCGGCTCACCGTTTGCAATGCGCTATCCATCAGCTTATATGGTTTTTGATACCAATACAGATCGGGGTTTTTCGGCGCAATTCCCCCATAAGAACACCAGTCATATTTCAGATAATCAATGCCCCACCCGGCATAGGTATGCGCATCCTGTGCTTCGTGCTGATAGCTGCCGGTAAATCCGCCACAGGTTTTTGGACCGGGGGAAGAATAAATACCCATCTTCAATCCTTTACCATGAATATAGTTTGCCAGTGCTTTCATATCCGGGAACTTGCTGTTGGGAACTATTTCCCCGTTTGCAGCCCGTTCCGGTCTTTCCCATCCGTCATCAATATTGATGTATGTCCATCCGTGGTTTGCCAGTCCATTCTTCAACATGGCATCAGCAGCCGCTTCCACTTTTTTCTCATTCACGCTCAACCCCCATACATTCCAGCTATTCCATCCCATAGCAGGTGTCAGTCCGATCATATCCCCCGCTTTTATCGTTAACTCTCTGTCGGCGGTACCCATAGAATTTTTAGCAGTGAGCATCACCCGATAGGCGCCTGCAGTACTTACCGTTCCCGTAATGATACCGGTTGCTTTGTCTAAATGCAAACCTTCCGGAAGATCTTTGGCAAAAAATTCCATCGGTCTTTTTCCCGTCGCGGGGATACGGAATAAAAACGGATGGCCCATCCGTACTCCCGTTACAGTGGCCCCGTTAATCTGCGGCTTTTGTGAAGGGGGGGGAGTTAAAATATACGGAATACCTTCTCCGGCTGTAACACTTCCTTTCAAACGGCTATCTGTAAAAACATATTTTGCTTCATAAGACCGATCTGCAGGCAGGGTAAATGAATAAGTATAAGCAAAAGGCCGGGAGGCTGAAAAACTTGCGGGAACGGCCTTTTCCCAAACCGCCTGCTGATTATCGGGATTGACAACCTGAATAGTCAGCTTTCCTGAAAAATGTCCCTGATCCGAAGTACATTTCAGCATAATTTTTTTACTCAAATGAGTCCTTTCCCTGAAATGAAAATTATCGGTATGATCATCAATAGTCACATAATCGCTGATCCCTGTGGTATTCACGTAATAAGGGCCGGCCCACATACCTCCATCTCCTCCGTGGTCAAGCACCCGGACGGCAATCGTATTCTCCTGATCCCAGCGAATAGCCGGATCATCTATGGGCAATTCATACACCCGTTCCGCATTATAATCCCCCTGTTCAATAGTTCCTCCTCTCTCGGCATTTTGTCCTATCAATTTTCCATTTAAATACACCTGGTCGCCATCGTCTATTTTTCCCAGGGCAATCTTCAATGATTGGCTCAGTGATGACTTACTTTTCAGGGAAGAAGGGATCAGCACTTTTGTGCGGTACCAGGCAAAGCCATCATAGCCGGGATGACCTTCATCTTCCCAGGGACTTCCGATTTTAATATTTTCCCATTGGCTGTCATTGAAATCGGGTTGATTCCATTCCGGATCATCGCCGGTGTGAAATTTCCAGGTCTGGGGTAAGTTGATTTGCGCATTTGCCACTATCACTAAAAGCATAGCAATGCCCAACAGAAAAGAAACATGTTTCATTGATGTGAAATATTTGAAAGCGAAAGATACAAAAAGAGAATAAAAAAGGAAAGATTAATTGTTTTTCACAATTAATTTATTCTTATGATTCTTACCTCATCCAGCATCGCCTGATTCACCGAGCCATTCATATTGGCATTGGCAGGTTCCAATATTAACGATGCCGGATACCTTCCCTTTTTTAATTTCATTACAAAAGCATTGCTGAGACCCCAGTTTGACCATTGCCCCTGGCCGCGTTGAGGAAATACGGCGGTTCCTATTCTTTGCCCGTTGAAGTAAAAGCTGCGCATGGCACATTTATTATCCGTATTAATGGGACCATTGCCATTGGCATAACGGAAATCAACGGCGTATTCTCCGTCTTCGGGAATGGTGATATGGAAATTAATTTTAGTATTCTTAGTCATACTGATCTCTACAAAACCTTTCCCTGAATATCCTTTATAAGGCAATGAAGAGGCAGGTGCAAACTGCTCCATTTCATCCATTTGCTGCGAGCCCTCCGGGATATATACAATCGGGGCGCAGGCAAAAGACCCATATCCTGATGAATCTACGGCTATCACCTGAAATTCAGCATACTTATTCAATGAAACCCTGTATTGTGTATCCGTCAGAGTGGAAATCTTCTTCCCGTTTATTATCACTTCATAATTTTCAGCTCCGGCTATGGATTGCCAATGCAGCGTATCGCCGGATAAATCAGTTACAGGAACTTCAGGGGCAATATGATTTTGAACCAGATGTATGTTACCTGCTAAGATATTATCTGACAGCACTATGTTTATAGTATGTTTTCCTTCTATATTACCCGGAATAGCAGCCGTGTTTGACTTCTTCCCGTCCAGAGAGAAAGAGCTTATTTTATTTCCATAACCGGTCAGCATAATATCCAGGGATGCATTTCTGTAATGGAAATCCTTCAGCTCGTTTCTTCCTTTATATGACTGCGGTACAAAAGGCGAGAATCGTAAACTGTCGGGTTGAAAATGCATACCGAAAATCACTTTATAGATCATTGCCAGGTTCCCGGCCACACTCCATAATTGCCGGCCTGAATTGACCTGCGTGCCGATATAATCACCGTTATCCGCTACCATGTTTTCTTTATTGGTAAGAAAGAAAGCGGCGGCGCGGTAAATGGAATTCATACCTTCCATCACTGCTTTTCCGTTATCCGATTCAGCAGCGGCTAATGTCCAGAAGGCATCTACAAAAGGCCATACCGCATCATTATGATAGGGCGGAATATTAGGAATCTGCGGATAAAAGCAAGGGATGCCATAGTCTAATACCGGCATTTTGTCTAACACAGATGTCCGTTGTTGCGGAGAAGCAATATCGAATAAAATGCTTAATGCTTCACCAAGGCTTTCGGGTCTTTGAGAGAGCATCCTGTAATTTTTCCCGTACAAATATTCTCCATAATATCCTTTACCCGGTATCCACAGATATTGATTAATGCCATTTTTTATTCCGGCCGCTATCTGACTAAATCTTTCGGAAGAGGTATGATCACTTAAAATCTCAGACATTTTTGCCAGTATGATGTTCGTTTCATAATGAACCGCATTCGTACTAATACATTCGGAATTAAAAATATCCACCGGCTGCATCCATCGGGGATAGCTCTGTTCGCGCCAGTCCATGAAGGAAGTTTCTCCATGCACCAATCCCGTTTGAGGGTCATAGATATTTTGTTCATCATCCCGGGCAGAATTTTTAATGATCTGATAAGATTGTCTCAGCCAGGAACTATCGCCCGTTACTTTATACACTTCCCAGGCGGCAAGCGCCCATACCATACGGTCAGTGGAGCAGGGATAGGATCCGCCGGTGCCGGTGTCCTGGATGATCACTCCGTTTTTATTTACTTTTTTCATTAAGCTGTTGCGGCAGATATCCGGTCGTAATATAGCCAGTGATAAAAGTGTGCCATAGCTCACATCGCGTGTCCACACGCCATCCCATTTAGCGCCTGCCATAAAGGTTTTATCCGGTCGAATGTCCTGCTGCATTTCTTCTAAGGAAAGATTATACAGCGCATTGATCAAAGTATGAGAGGAGGTATATTCCGGTAAGCTATTTATTTCGGACGATAATTTCCAGTGAGAAGCGGTAGTATCCAATTCGGGATGTAATGCAATTGTCAGCTCATAAATTCCGCTATTCCCGTTTTGATTCATTTTGAGATCAGCGTGCGTGGCGAGGTTAGCAAAATCCCAGGTCAGCGGTGTCACATCGCCTGCCACATACACGCCTTTAAATTCATTTTTATAGATCTTTTTACCATTATAAGCGGTGAAATATCCTTTTTGCTTAAATGCATTTAATACAGGCTGCATATTTACCCGGATTGTCAGCCGGGAGCTGTCTTGTAATCTGCTGTTATCCGGAAGTTTTGTTGAGTCTGTCCAGGGTTGCCCAAAGGTGATCACCGGTGTGGAGCAATTTTTCGAAAGGCAGATAATAGTATGATTCTTACCGGGAGCATTTTCATTATCATCGCCGTTGATGCTGAATTTAAAGGTTACCTCTGCATTATGCGGATGTAAAGCCGGACTTTTGTAATCAGAAACCATTTCGGTATCCGACAAAGCTTTAGCGGTAAAGTTATTTTCTCTCACGCTATCGGGATAAACCGAATAGGCAGGGGAAGAATAAAGCGCATTATTGGTTGCATGATACTTGCAGGCAGACAGGAGTATCATTAATAACAATGCCGGAAAGAACGGTAAGGTTTTGCTTTGCATCTGAAAATATATATTTTAGGTATTGTGTAATCAGGAATCCTATTCTTCAAACCTACAAACAATTTCAATATTCTGTTATAAATTATATTCCGGTATTGCAGAGCGAACAGTATAGAGGAAACGAGATCCTCCCCGAATAATGGATTGTGGTAGTTTTGAGGTTCGGGGTTGGGGGTTTCGGGTTTGTCTTGATAAAGGGTTTTCAATCCGAAGCTTCGGATGATGATCCAATGTTGTTTAGATAAAGTTATGAGGCATGTTGGCGAGGGCGCCAACATGCGCCTCTGCATTGTAGAGGCTGCGGCCGGCGTCCCCGCCGACCGGTTAACTAAACGACATTGGATGATGATTGATGACTTTCGATCTGAAAGTTCGGATTCAGAAGTACTGAACAGATCAGTGGCAAAGCAATGCGGACCTATCGGATAATTTGATTATCTTACACACGTGTTAGAATAATTATTAACCCTTTTTAACCATATCCTGATGGAATTTCTACTTTCTGCAGGGCATTCCTTTGCTGCTGTCAGCCGGGAAGCGCCCGATCATTACACTTCGTACCGGATCCGTGCGGCTGCCGCCCGTTATTTTAAAAACGGTTTCGGCGATTTTTTCATTCAGATCCTCCCAGGCAAGGGGTTCCGCATCCAGCTCAGTATCTTCCATATCCTGAAAAAGAAATGCCTGTATCCTTACACTTCCAGGCCGGTCATTACCCTGCATTTCATGATGAAAAGCAATGTCCGTTGTTTCTTACATGGCTTCGGCGAAGCCCGGCTGAGGGAAGGACTGTATCATTTGTTTTATACGCCGGGCAAGGTAAAGCACCGCGCATGGTTTGAGCGGGGAGAATATCATTCTTTTCATATTGATCTCTCTCCTCAATACCTCAGGAGGCTGGCTGCCAAATACCCCGAAGTAAAGGAAGCGCTGGACAGGTGGCGGCATCATTCGGCATCCGGCCTGCAACAGCATGCGGCACACATTACCCGCGAAATCGTACATCTCATTGATGAGCTGAAGCGCTGCCCTGAAAAAGAGGAGCCGGGCAAAAGCCTGTATTTAGAAGCCAGGATACTGGAGTTGCTGCGGCTATATGTACGTGACAGGCCTGCGGACAAAATACCCTTGTCCCGCCATGATATCCGGCTGATGAAAGATATTACGGCTTATATCACTGCACATTTGGATTATCCGCACACCATCCATTCCCTGGCGGGCCGTTATGCCATGAGTGAAACCTCCATTCGAAGACTAATCAAACAATATACCGGACAGTCCTTTCGCCATTTTTTATTAGATACGCGGATGAAAACGGCCGTCCTATTACTGTCAGACAATACACTCACCATTCAGGATATCGCCATGCAGATTGGTTACCAGGAGTTTTCCAATTTCGATCGTGCTTTTTATAAGAAGTTCAGCATTACGCCACATCAGTACCGCCTGCAAAATAAAAATATGGACGGAAATGATAAAAAGATAAATACCGGAAATGATAAATAACCCGGTATCTTCTGCATGTATCTTCGTCATAGTAAAAAAAATAAAATGCGAAGAGCTGTTATCATTGATGC
>SCQT01000236.1 GCA_004322015.1 Chitinophagaceae bacterium | reverse complement strand
TGAAAATGGCTCATCCGTGTATGAGCCAAATGATGAACAAAAAATGTTTACGCCATTAAAAGCAGGCGGCAGGCGTATCCCTTTGGATTATGATGAAAGAGGATTTTTTGTCATTACCACCGATTTGACAAAAAAAGTAATTACGGTAAAACATTATTATAAAGATAATCATCCCGGATTCATTATTGAGGGGCACTCTTACGAATCCATTTTGCTTGCTATCCTGGAAAAAGGGCTGATTTCACAAATGAGCCATGCGGGTTATTTAGGTGAGGAACTGGCAAAAGCTGAAGTGGCTCTGAAATTGAATTTGCGTTATGAGCAGGATCAACCGTTAAGGAGAAAGGGTTAGAAAGGATCTGCATTCACATCGTACCTTTACTAAAAAAATGATACCAAAAGATATAAGCCAGGATGTTGTGAACCGGTTAAAGAGTATTGCCGGTCAGATAGAAGGCCTTATCCGTATGTTGGAAAGTGATGAGTATCCGGAAAAAATATTCAACTGGTTTAAAGCGGCTCAAAGCGGACTGGATAAAGTGTACCATCTCTTGCTGGATGAAGTATATCGCAAAGCACTGGTGATCAGAATTGTAGAAACAGTAAATGCCTGCCCTGGCAATTGCGACAATGAAGATAAAATTGGATTTATACGGCAACAATTTCCTACTTTTTCTCTGGATGAACTCACACAAAAAATGAAAGAAATATCAAAACTAAAAGAAAAGGCAGAGCAATTTCGAAGGGGATAACACCTAAAACATAGTGTTTTATCAAACTAATTTTGAAACGAAATCCCTAATTACAAAGGGCAAATAAATTCCAAATAACAAATCCCAAATAACAAACAAGCACCAAAAATGAATTATCCGAATTCTAAACGTAAACTACTTCCGAAGGCGTTTTGGTGATTGAAATTTTGGGAATTGGATTTTACCTGCCTGCCGGCAAAGGCAGGTTTGAGTCTTGGATTTTGAGTTTTGGGATTTCATTATTCATCTTACTGAATTAAATTGTTATAACACAAGGTCGTCGAATACGTGAAATTAAAGATACCCATCTTTTTATTTTTAACTTTTTCGACTTTAAACTTCCTTCAGGATTTCTTCAGGATTCGGTTGTTGATTTGCTTTATTACTTAACAAAGGAGAATAGGAACTGCGTTTGCTTGTGATGCATTTTTGGGCAGTAGGAAATCCTGAAACGCTGGCCAAAGGATTGAAAGCTTCTCTGGATAAAATATACTCACAAATGTGACTATGAAACTAAAAACAAAAGCTGGCGCTCTTTTATTAACGCTCATATCTATCAGCAGTCTGTTTACTTCCTGTAATGGACAAGAAACATTCGGTAACCAATACCTGAAATTGGTGAAAGTAATTTCGCTTCCGGATGTAAAAGGAAGAATAGATCATATTGATGTAAATGAAAAGGAGAGAATTGTTTACATCTCCGCATTAGGGAATAACAGTATGGAAGTTGTTAACCTTCTACGAGGGAAGGTTATTCATACCATTGATGGTTTATCTGAACCTCAGGGTGTAGTCTATATTTCAAAGCAGGATGAAGTTTTTGTTGCAAACGGCGGAAACGGAGATTGTTATTTTTATGATGCTAACACATTTAAAAAAACAGCTATCGTTCATCTGCCCTCCGATGCGGATGATGTACGGTATGATTCAGTCCAGGGAAAAATTTATGTAGGTTATGGTGAGGGGGGCATTGCCATAATAGATGTCAACACAAAGAAGCAGACCGGCGATATAAAATTACCGGCTCATCCTGAAAGTTTTCAATTAGATATTCCTTCAGGCAAGATATGGGTAAACATACCTGAAGCAGGGATGATAGCCGTATTGGACGAAAATAAAGGAAAAATAATTGCCGAATGGAGGATCCATGATCCTTCTGAATATTTTCCCATGGCCTATGATAACCGGGATCATCGCTTGTTCGTAGGGTGCAGAAGGCCAGCCAGATTATTGGTTTTAGATAGCGAAAGTGGAAAGAAATTAGCTGAGTTATCATGCACCAGCGATGCCGATGATATGTATTATGATAAGAATACCCAAAGAATTTTAATAAGTGGAGGCAGCGGGTATATGGACATTTTTCAACGGGCCGGTATAGATACCTATAAACAAATTGCCCATCTTCGTTCACGGGCTGGAGCCCGCACTTCCCTTTGGATTCCACAAATGAAAGAATGGCTGCTCGCAGCTCCTGCAGGGCGGGGAAATACTGCCGCCTTACTGGTTTATAAAATGGATTGACAAGTGGGTTTGTTCATCAATCATTTATTTTGAGCCTGGCGATTCCTGACATTAAAGTAAAGGCAACAGAAATAATTAACTGAAAAAGTCAAGCTGTTATTTTCTCCGCACAGATAGTCATCAGTCCCCACATCCGGTTGATCTTATAACGATCACGGGAGGAGATGGAATAACCATTTTCTTTCAGCATACTGGCAAGCGTTTGTTCATCATAAGCACGAAAATGCGCACAATTAAATAATCGTAAGTATGCATTACATAGTTTAATGATAAAATAATCCTTGCACCAATCAGTAATGATAAGCAATCCGCTAGGACGAAGTACTCGTTTTATTTCTTGCAATGCAACAACAGGCTCTCGAACATAATGGAACATATTGCAGCAAATAACGACATCGAACTGTCCTGAGCTATAAGGTAGCTGTTCTGCTAGTCCCTCACGAAGTTCAACTATTGGTGGAAGCCTATGCTTTGCCATTGCCAGCATGCCAGGTACAGGATCTATACCAAATAAATGGTCAGCAGGATGTGTTTCTGACAAACGATGAAGTAAAGCTCCTGTTCCACAACCCACATCCAGTAAGCGATCGGAAGGTTGCAGCTTGCGCCGTTTTATAGTTTCGCCTGTAGTAGCCTCGGTGTAAAACGCCCACCTTTTGTCATAGGCTTTTGCAAGCCGCGAATATTCTTTTATAACAGGTTCGTATATTTTCCGTTGTCTGATCATTTGTTTTTGTGATTCTCTGCCTCCACGGCTGACTTATCATAAATCGTTTCCTTCTGCTACATACAATTGATATTGCGCTTTGTTATAAGTAGCCGTTGCATCAGCATAATCATTTTGTGCCTGCAGATAAAACTGCTGTGCCTGAAATACTTCAAAGGGTTTGGCAGTACGCAATTGTTGCCGCTGTATGCTTTGTTTTAATCCTTCTGCCGATGTCTGTAAAGCTTCTTTTGCTAAAGTAAGGGATTGTTGAGCTGATAGCAATTGAGCGATAGTGGAGGCAATCTCTTGTGCGACCTGATCTTTAAATTGCGCCATCTTATTTTGTTGTAAAGATTGCGCTGCATTGTATTGTTTTAATTCACCTTTTCCAAAAAACCGGTTTAACGGAATTTGCCACATCACACCTAAATTCAAGCCGTATGTATTTTCCAGCGGTGTGATAAAGGGGCCGAAAGCACCGTCGTTGACACCAGCATAAACACCGGGAATTAGTGTTCCGGTTGTAACAGTTTTCTTTTGAGTTTGGAGAGATTTATAAATGGCTTGCATATTTCGATATTCAGGTCGCCGAAGGTAGTCATTTCTCCAGGCGTCTGTGTTCATATTAGTGGATAAAAGGCGAATGGGAATTATGAGGGTGTCGCCTGGTAAAATCTGTACAGGTTGGGGAGCATGCAATAACTCTGCCAACAACGCAGATGTTTGTAACAACTGTGATTTTAGTTTTAAATCATTGATCTGATAATGCTGGTAATTGGTTTCCGCTAACAAGAGCTCAGATTGATAACGAAGACCTGCCTGCACCTGGATACGCAGTTGCTGCACCAGGGTATCTGATTGCCGGATCAACTGCTGAAGAGATTGTTCTTTCAATTTCGTTGCCCAAAGATCAAAATAAGCGCTGATGACTTTAAGCAGCGTTTGATTTCGGATTGCCTGGGTTTGAAAACGGGCTGCGGTGGTATCCAGCCGTGCAGCTTTTACTTTAAATACATGTTCTCCCGGATCCCAGATACCACTGACACCAAGCCCGCCCCAGAAATTATGCTGCGTAATATCGCGATATATTTTCCCGTCTGTATTCATGGCGGCGCCGTTCAGGTAATGCGCAGTAGCCCCCGCATAGAGTGTAGGCAAATACCACGACTTTTCGACAGTTAAATCAGCCAGCGCTGCCTGTTCTCTCAACTGATAGTCTTTGATGGTGAGATTATTCGCCCCGGCAAGCTGCATCACTTCACTGAGGGTTAATTTCATCACCGGCATATTTAAACTATCTTGCGAATAACTTCTCTTTCCTGCTAATGCTGCTAACAAAAAAATGATGATCTTTTTATGCATGATAAATTATTTTTAATCAGAGGAATTAAATTCTATTTTTTATTACCAATCATTTATTCTTCACAAACACCCTGACTCCGTCATTCACCAAATCCTTACCCCGGATAATTATCTTATCCGTGTCGTGCAGTCCCCCTGTCATGATTTCTGTATAATCTGCATCATGCAAACCGGTCTGAACCTTGACAAGATGTACAGTATCATTTACCACTTTATATACATAAGGCTGCCCCTCAAGATAACCCAGCGCTTCATTGGGTACCGACAATACATTGGGATGACCTTGCAGATGAAAACGAAATTGTGCATACATCCCGGGACGGATCCTGTAATCTGTATTTTTCAGGTCAGCTTGAACTGTCATGGTTTTTGTATTTTCATCCATTCCATAAGCTACACGGGTAACGCTTGCAGGATATACAGCATCCGGAAGCTCACCGAAGGTGATACCTACTTTCGTTCCCTTATGAATCAGTGGGGCAATGGACTCTGGTACATCAACTGTTGCCCGGATAATATCTATTTCTTGCAGGTCAAATAAAGGCGTGGTACCTGCGTTATCTAATCCGTTTTGTACTAAAGCACCTTTATCCACATATCGTTGGATGATGACACCATTGAAAGGCGCCCTTACTTGCAGGTATGCTAATTGTGTTTTCAAAATATTCAGGCGGCTCAATGCTGCTTTGTAATCTGCTTTTGCATTCTGCACATCTGCAATAGTTGTAAGCGCTGGCGTTTTAGCATAAATACTATTTAAGCGGTTGTAAATGGTTTCTTTCGCCTGCAGCCCGGCTTGTATTTTTTGCATTTGTGCTTTTAGCTCCGGGTTGTCAAGTACCGCAAGTAACTGTCCCTGCTTAACAAAACTGCCAATATCGGCATGAAGCGTTTGTACATAACCGTTAATCATGGCGTATATTTTCACCTCTTGATATGGCAATGCGTTACCTGCTACCTCAAAAGTATTGGTGAAATCGTGATGTACGGGTGTAGTAACCATTACCACCGGCAACGTGGTGCTGTCCACAGCAATTTTACCATTTCCATTGAATGAATCTCGCGTTTTACATCCAATTGACAATAACAGGATACCCAGGATCATTTTTATTTTATAATTATACATGAGCTTGTGATTTTTTATGATTAAATAAATAGAACAATATGGGAACTACAAGAAGGGTCAATAACATGGCGGCGATAACCCCACCGATGATAGACCTGGCTAAGGGAATGTTGGCTTCGCCACCTGTTTCAAAACCGATAGCCATAGGCAATAATGCCAGGACGGCTACCAATGAAGTCATGACAATAGGACGAATACGGTAAGCTACTCCTTCTGTAATTGCCTCCCGAAGCGACTTGCCGTCTTTGAGCAGGTTGTTCATTTTATCAACCAGCAGGTTGCTGTAGGATACTGAAATACCCACCATCATGATGATGCCCATAATGGACTGAATATTGATATAGGTATGAGTAAAAAATAACATGGCAGCTACTCCGATAAGCCCCATCGGTATGATCATAATGATGATCAAAGGCAGCTTAAAGGAACGCAACAACGGTACAATGACTAAAAATACCATAATGACTGCCAGAATTAATCCAATATAAAGATTGCGGAAAGAATCTTTCATGTTTTGTACTTCACCCCTGAAGTTAACTGAATATCCTTCAGGCAGGTTTTTACGAATGGATTCCAACTTTTTATTGATATCTTTTGCTATGGAACCAATATCTCGCCCGGATACATTGGCGTACACATCGGTAACGCGCTGGATGTTAAGATGGTTAATCTCGATAGGTGATGATCCCATGGATATTCTTGCCACATTACGCAACAATATTGATTTTCCCGTAGTTGATGAAGTGATACTGACATCACCCAGCGCCTGAGGGTCATTTAGCTTATATTCAGGATAAGTAATCCCTACGAAATAGTGATTTCCATTATGCTCATCTATCCAGAAAGCAGGCTTGAAATTGGTCGTGGAATTCATCGCAGCCACGGAATTTTTTACAATATCTTCCGCATTCAGTCCTAGTTGCGCTGCTTTTACCCGGTCTATATCCACTTTGATTTCGGGATGATTATAACGCTGTTGAATACGGACGTCCACGGCACCTTTCACTTTGCGAATAGAATCGCGTATCTGTGCTGCAATATGATGGGCTGTTTGCAAGTCGTTCCCAACGATCTGTATATCTATGGGTGAAGGAAGCCCTTCATTCAATGCCTGTGTAACAATACCGCCCGTATTAAACACAAATTCTACACCGGGGAATTGCTCCGGCAGTACCTTACGAAACATGTTTACGTAATCTTTGGTCGGTGAATGGTCCTTCTTCAGTTGGATCTTGATGAATGCATCCTGTGTACCTGAATTGGGAGTATAGGCAGCAGGCCAGTCGCTCAAAACACCTATATTAGAAACAATGATATTGACATCATTTCCTATTTTTTCTTTGATAAAATGCTCAATCTTTGTTACTGCTGCTTCTGTGCGTTCTATGCGGGTGCCCGGCTCTAAACGAACGTCTATGGATATTTGTCCTGCATCCATGGAGGGAAAGAGATCAGAACCTGTATGACGCAACAGGAACAATGCCCCCAGGAATAAAATCGAAGTAACCGCTATAATGACCATCCGGTATTTCAATAATCGTTCTACCCAGTCTGCATAACGATCGGTAAACCTTGCAAAACCTCTTTGAAATTTTCCTAAAAATCCTTTGTACTCTTCTTCATGAGAATACTGTTTGAAAAGAGTTGCTGCCGCAATAGGCACTAAAGTCATGGAGAAAATGCGGGAACCGATCATGGCAATGGTCACTACGATAGCAAGTGGCGTGAAAAGATATTGCGCGATACCGGTTAGAAATACGATGGGAAAAAATACAATACAAATGGTAATAGTAGTAACCAGCACCGGCATGGCAACTTCTTTTGTTCCGTCGAAAGCGGCCTGTTGCGGCGGTTTACCCAGTTTAAGATGTTTATCAATATTTTCCAATACCACCAGGCTGTCATCTACCAGTAATCCTATCGCCAGCGCAATACCTCCCAGCGTCATCATGTTGATGCTTTGATTCGTGAAATACAATCCAATAAAAGCAAACATCACCGACAGCGGAATGCTCAATGCCACAATAAAAGCCGAGCGGAAATTCCCCAGAAATAGGATCAACGCCAATGCTACCAGAATCACACCCATGATGCCCTCTCTCAACAACCCTCGAATGGAATTCTTCACATAAGTAGATTGATCAAGGATAACGTTCAGATTAACAGAAGAAGGAAGCCTTTCTTTCAACTCTTTCAGCTTATCCCTGACTCCGTTTACCGCTGCAATGGTGTTGGCACCCGGACGTTTGTAAATGGGGATATATACCTGCCGTTTACCATTTACGTGCACAATATTTGTCTGAATAGCGCTGGCATCTTTGGCATAGCCAATGTCTTTTAAATATACAGGGGCGCCATTCTTGTCTATTTTAATCACAATGTTATCAAAATCACTTACTTTAGGTAACATGCCATTGGCATCCACACTATAATTGAGCTTACCAATATTCACTTCCCCCAGCGGGATCATGGTATTGTTTTGTTCAACGGCTTTCAGCACGTCGGTCTGGGAAAGATTATAGGCGTGCAGCTTATCAGGATATACATACATATAAATGCGTCGCAATTTTCCACCAAACACGGCAGGTGCAATGATGCCGGGTACAGATCCAAGCAAATTGCGCAATTGGAAATATGCAATGTCATACAGTTGTTTACCACTCATGGAATCGCTGCTTACAGCAAGCAAAGCCAATGGAGTGGTAGCAGTAGGATCAAATGGCATCACCATGGGTGGAATAGTTCCTGGTGGCTGATAATACAAATCCGATTCGGCAAGCGAAGTAACTTGAGACAAAGCTGTGTTCGGGTCAATTCCAGGGCGAAAATAATCACGCACAATGCTGACCCCGTTAATGCTTTTCGATTCCTGGCGGGCAATGCCGTCTGCCTGTCCTGTCCACCGTTCAATGCGGCTGGTCATATCTTTTTCTACTACTTCTGCCGGCATGCCGGGGTAAAGGGTCAGCACTTGTACGGCCGATGTTTTAAAGGTGGGCAGAATATCCACAGGCAGTTTGCTGATCGCTACAATACTGATGATCGCCACCAGCAAAGCAAAAACAATAATGAGATATTTATTTTTAAATGCAAGTTTAAGCATGATCTTTTTTAGTTAAACTCCATTATGCTACTATCCCCACTTAAAACACAAAGTATTTCTTTGTGAGTTTTTCGCTTTTGAGGAGAATGTTTTAATTTAATTGAATAGTGCCAGGATACAGAGATGAAGGCATTACTACCTGCCAGGCAGCTCGTGATTTGAGCGAAGCAGTACAAAGCCATGCAGCCTTGTCAACAAGACAAAACAGTATCCTTTTTCTTCAAAGTAAAGAAATTAAGTTAGGGGGGGACCACGAAGGACATTAGGTGGCAATGGCGGACCGCCGCGACAGGAAAATGTGGGAAGAGGATCAAAAGCTGCTTCTTCTAATATGGTTCTAAAACTAAAAAGAACAGAAGAAGGAAAAAAATTAAAGTCTATATGCGGGAGAACGGGTAGAAGTGTTTGCTTATAGACGATATTATTTTTTTGAAATTCGTTGCAGTGAAAGGGTTCAGGAAAATAGCCTGGAGGAGGTGTTTCTCCCAAAACAGCATATTCTTTGATCTGATGATGATAATCCGGTTCACAATCGCCATGAAATCGCTGCCCATTTGGGAAAAAACAATAATGAGTCTTATAGGTAAAAATGAAATTACCTAAAGCAAAAATCAATATGACGGCTGTTATTCTTCTCACATGCTGTTAAAAAATTGCTTCTTCTCTTTTAAGAGAATCATTTAAGCACGTTCATATTTTTTCGGAATATGGCAGGTGCCGAATATGCAAATATCAAAAATACCCTGTATCAGAAATAAAATACTGAAAGCACCTGCCAAAATATCCCGGTCTATAATAGCAAATACCATTAGCGCGGCACCCGATAACAGATAAAATATCTGCCTGAAGGTAAGATTGACTATCCATTTCATGATACTTATTTGCTGATTAGTCGTATAAATGCTCTAAACCTTACAACGCATTTAGAAATACATTTCTAAGGAATGAAGTCTTCGAATTGTTTTGATGGACATTTCACCGTTCCATAACTGCAATATACGCAGCAATCACCCTGTTTAGGCTTTAGAACTGTTTTACAATGTTCGCATTGATAAAAATAGCGACAGGTATCGGCTTCCATCATCTCTTTCTTCTGGTGTCCGCACACAGGGCAGGTAATTACGGTTTCATATTTTATGGCATTATCCAGCGTCTTCATCGTTTTAATTTCATAAAGATACAAAAGAGATGACAGCTTTGTTGAATTAAAAATCGAACATCAAAATTAATTAGAACTCAATGGACATTCAGTGTTCAACAAATTAAAAAAGAGCAGCAAAAAATTGATGGCTGTTGTAAGGTTTTATAAAGTGAGCCGACTATTTCTTAAATATTAATCGTTCACATTAAAAACAAAAAACAATGAAAAAGTTATTGATTGCATCACTTCTCTTATTGGGAACAGTGGCAAGCGGATTGTCGCAGGGCAGACAGGTAAAGGTAATTGCTTTAATGAATAAAGCTTCCTGGTGTCCGGTATGCCAGGATCATGGAATGCATTTCATGCAGAAAATTGCTCCTATGGTAATGAAAAACCCTGAAGTAAAAATGTTAGTTAATGATCTGTCTAATGATCAAACAAGAGCTTCTTCCATGGAAATGCTTAAAGAAGCGGGTATTACCCAATTTGCCGAAGAAAATGACGCTACCGGAAGAATTTATTTCATAGATGCAAGAACCAAGAAATTGCTATCAACAGTTAGTATAGCACAATCAGACAGAGAAATTATGAAAGCCTATAAAGAGGCATTATCTAAAGCGTAAGGATATGATTAAATTGGAATAAGGTATGTGAAAAAGATCAGGATTTACAACGGGGGTTGAACATAGTTTTCAAACCCGTTGTTCTTTTTATGGTATATTTGTAAAACAATGAAATCTTCACAAACATTGCATGCCCGGCATCATTTTTTGTCGAACCCGCTTCATCAGTTAGAAACGCTGGAAGAAAATCATGACCGGCATTTACCATTATTCAAAGATAAGCTTGAATCAATTGGCCTTTATCCGTTAAAACCAACAAGAATAGCCATATTCCAGGTAAATATCGGGAAAATGTGTAACCAAACCTGCAAACATTGCCATGTGGATGCAGGACCGGACAGGAAAGAAATCATGACGCAGGAAACCATGCAACAATGCCTCGAAGCGCTTGCAAAAACAAATATTCCAACAGTGGATATAACAGGCGGTGCACCTGAAATGAACCCCAATTTTCGATGGTTTGTAGAAGAAATTAAAAAGCTCAATCGCCATATAATGGTGCGCTGTAACCTGACTATCATTCTTTCCAATAAAAAATATTATGACCTGCCGCTGTTTTATAAAGAACATCATATTGAAGTGATTGCCTCTCTTCCATTTTATAACAAAGAAAGAACTGACCGGCAACGCGGCAATGGTGTATTTGATATCTCCATCCAGGCCATTCAGATGCTGAATGAGGCTGGTTATGGTAAAGAAGATACCGGACTGGAACTGGACCTCGTATATAATCCGGCAGGCGCTTTTTTGCCGCCGTCTCAAAAATCGTTGGAGCAGGAATTCAAAAAAGAATTGATGGAACATTTTGGAATTCAGTTCAACAAATTGTTCGTGATTACCAATATGCCGATTAATCGTTATCTCGATTATTTATTGGTATCGGGTAATTATGAGGATTATATGCAAAAGCTGGTCAATGCATTCAATCCTGCCGCTGCGAAAGGAGTCATGTGCCGTAATACGATTTCCATCGGGTGGGATGGTTATTTATATGATTGCGATTTTAATCAAATGCTGGATTTAAAGGTGGGTTGTAAAAACAATCAGCATATTTCGCAATTCAACGAAACAATACTGAATAATCGTGAAATTATTCTTGGGCAACATTGCTATGGTTGTACAGCAGGCGCGGGATCCAGTTGTGGCGGACAGGTAGTTTGAAGAATAAAAATGCTGATTTATGTCAAATAATACGCTCATCATTTTTGTCAAAAACCGTATTCCTGGAAAAGTAAAAACTCGTCTGGCAAAAACTATCGGTGAGGAAAAAACGTTGGCTGCTTATGATCAGCTTCTATCTCATACTTTTAATATCACTATTGGGCTTTCCTGTGATAAAGTCGTTTATTATTCAGACTTCATTCCCGAATCGGACCAATGGAGCCAGGCTGGTTACAGACAAGCGCAACAGCAAGGAAATGATCTTGGGGAAAGAATGTCCCACACTTTTAAAAATGAATTTAAAAATGAGAATAAAAATATTTGCCTTATTGGAAGCGATTGCCCACAACTGAATATCTCAATTTTGGAAAATGCATTTGATTTTCTGGGGCATCATAACATTGTCATTGGCCCTGCCACAGATGGAGGATATTATTTGATTGGGATGCAATATCTTTACACGCAATTTTTCATCAATAAACATTGGAGCACCCAAAACGTATTCGCTGACACTATTCATGATGTAAAGTCGGCAAGCCTTAAATACAGGCTGCTGCCGATTTTAAGCGATCTGGATGAAGAAAAAGATCTGTATCTTTTAAAGAATTAGGATTATGATCAGCATCATTATACCTGCTTATAATGAAGCGGGAGTTATCGGAAAAACACTTCATTATCTGGCTGGTTGTAACGATATAAATCAGGTGAGTGAAATAATTGTTTGTGATGGAGGAAGCAATGACAATACAGTTGAAGAAGCAAAAGCTGCCGGCGCCCGGACAATCATTTCCCCTAAAAAAGGCAGAGCTGCACAGATGAATTATGGTGCAGCCGGGGCTAAAGAACCTGTTTTATATTTTCTTCATGCTGATTCTATGCCTCCATGCAACTTTGTTTCTCTTATCATAAAATCTGTTGAAAGCAAATATGATTGCGGATGTTTTCGCCTGCGTTTTGATCATCCACAGTGTTTTTTGAAAGTGGTAGCATGGTTTACAAGATTTCATTCGGCATTGATACGTTTTGGCGATCAAAGCTTATTTGTCAGAAAAGGACTTTTTGACCGTATCGGGGGCTTTAATGAGAAATGTATCATCATGGAAGATCAGGAAATTGTCCGAAGGCTAAAGAAACTCGGAAAGTTTAAAGTAATCCCCTCTTATCTTACCACCTCGGCCAGGAAATTTATTGAGAATGGCCATTATCGGCTAATGGGAATATTCTTCTATATTTATCTTTTATATTATCTCGGGTTTTCACAGAGTGTATTATTAAAGCAATACAGAAAATTGATAACACACGGGAAAGTCTAATTGTAAGGATAGTAATACATTATTTGGGCTCCGCTTACGAAAGGGGGGGCTTGCCGGGAACGAAAAGTCAAGGTTGGAACGCGAAAAATCGTTCGGTTTTGCAGCATAGCCGGCAGGGTTTCTCTGCAACGGACTCAATGCCTGTATCTCTGATTTAGGAAACCAGGTGAAGCCACGTTGAAAGAAAAACTGGTTATAGCCGAGGGAGGCATTAGCTTTCAATGCAAGGGAATCCGGAGCATTTTTCATGATCAGATCCACCGTTCCTCCGATTGCATCCCCTTCCATATCTGGCATCAGGGATTTATCCACTGTAATCCTTTCAAGCAGCCCGGAAGGGATAATATTCAAGGCAATGAATCCCGACTTTTCATCAGAACTAGCGATCTTTATTCCGTTCACAAGTGTATTGTTGTAACGTGGCTCCATTCCCCGGATGATCGCATAGGATTCATCTGAAGCACTGTTTTTTTGAAGGGTTATACCTGAAAGCCTTTGCAGCACATTAGCCGCGTTGATATCCGGCGACCGCCGCATCGCATTGGCGGAAATAATATTGGTTATATTACTGGCTTCTTTTTCCGATACCCGGGAAGCTGCTTCTGAGGTTTCATCTAATTTGCCGAAAACTTCGAGCGTGCTGAGATGATTCACATTGCTTATCAATTCGATCTTTAAAAAGGAGTTCTCACCTGGATGAATAGTCACTTCGGTTCTTTTAAGATAATAACCAATGTATTCTACAACCAAAGTGTACCTGCCCGGAGGGACATTCTTGAACTCAAATTGGCCGCGCTTGTTGCTGACCCCGCCGTAGGAAGTTTTATCTATCCGTATAACAGCGCCGGCAAGCGGCGTCCCGCTCTGGTTGTCATAAACAGCTCCTCTAAGGACTTCACTTTGGGCAAAAGAGATGTGCCATAAAAAGAGGAAAAAAAACAGATGTAATATTATTGATTTCATATCAGCATATTTTCCCGGCAAAAGTATATGGGCAGTATTACTCTATTATTTCTTTAGTGTTATAAAATGATGACCTTATTATGATCAAATTATTAAACATAGTTAATCCGGAAAAACGTCAGAATTTCTTCAGATTTATTTTTGAATTTTACATCTCAAAAAACCTTTACACTTAAAAAAAGTTTATGAAAAAACTGATCTCTTGTTCGCTTGCCGCTGCTTTTATCCTGACATTCACTGCTTTTTCCTGGGCACAGGCGCAGCATCAATATGTTTTCGAAAAGAAGATATCACTGCCTGGTAATAACTATTATGACTACGTGTACCTTGATCAGCAGTCAAAAAGGCTGTATGCCTCCCATGGTGCTGCTGTGGATGTGATTGATGTACGGAACGACCGGTATATCAGCTCTATTAAAAACATGAAGAAGGTGCATGGAATTACGGTGATTGATAAGCTGCACAGGGGATTTATCACCGACGGCGGCGCAGATGCCATCATCGTATTCAACACCCGTACCCTGAAAATCATTAAAACCATGCCGTTGGGAAGCCCGGATTGCGATTGCATCCTATACGATTCCTGGTCGAAGAAAATATTCTCTTTTGAGGGAGATGGGCAAAATACTACAGTAATTAATCCTGTAACTATGAAGGTAGAAAGGACTATTGAATTAGGAGGAAGCCCTGAATTTGCTGTTTCCAATGGTAAAGGAAAAATATTCAATAACCTGGAAGATAAGAATAGCCTGGATGTGATCAACGCCAGCACTTTTAAAGTGATCGGTACTTATTCGCTAACACCTTGTGAAGGGCCGACAGGGCTCGCACTCGATGCGAAAGATCAACGGCTGTTTACTGTTTGCAGAGGAAATAAGGGGATGAGTGTGGTAGATGCAACAACTGGGAGAGTGATTACTACCGTGTCTATCGGAGCCGGTGTAGATGCAGTGGTGTATGACCCTGTGACCCATTTGGTGATTTGTTCCAATGGGGATGCCACTGCCACGGTGATACAGCAAAAGACTCCCGATGAGTATGCTGTGATCCAGACCATCGCTACCCAATACCGGGCAAAGACCATGACACTGGATCTGCAAACGCATAAAATTTATTTTAGCTGCGCTGATTTTGAAGCCGATCACCGCCATGAGGTACCCGGCACTTTCAAGATCCTTGTATATCGTTTGAAATAAACTTGCAGAATAATATATTATATAGTAGCCACCCCAATATAAATTTATGTTTTTAAGATATACTGGTTCATGATTTATCATACGGTTAAGCAGGTTATTGAATATTTCTTTTACATTATTTGCTCTTTAAACCTGTAAGTGAATTCATTAAGGTAAGGTTCTAAATGGCTAACCCGATGACGAATTCCTCTCAGCCACGCTTTCGGCATCAGTATCTGGCAATAGAATAAGTAAACGGTTTTGCCCTGCTTACTGTTTTGCTAATACAGGTTTTTATCATTTTGATTTAAAAGGTGGTATCCTCTCTATCCATCGGTTCGTTCCACTGCTTGCCGGTCAATATGCTGCTGAAAGAATGGATCGAGTTATTTGGTACTCGTTCCTTTGATATGACGAGTATAACGACGATAAATCTCCTCGTTTTTTAGTTCTATGGCCATGACTACTTCTTTCTTCTTTGGTGACCCACACTAGTCACACCACAATCCATCTGTCCATTTAAAAGAACATAAATATTCCAGGCACTTTTCTTTTGTATCAAATGCTTTACGGACTCTGTAATGTCAATACTATAGAACATATTTACAGCTTTTGGCTACAAATATCTTTCCTCATAGTGCAACCTATCTGAATATCGAATTTTCTATCCTTGGAATACTTAGATGTTTTATTCTAACTGCCAAAAATTTACCTTAATTTAATAATTCAGTAACATTCAATTAATACTCTTATCGTTTTTTTGCAGCATAATTTAATTATTTAAAAACAATTACAATGAACTCAAAACAATTGAAATTAAAAATTCTTATAGTGGTAGCAATACTGCTTAGTGGTATAAGTCTATTGATGCTGTCCTGTAACGGAGGTTCTGGAAGTAATTCAACTAAAAGCGGTAGTAATACTTCTGCATCATCAAATAATGATGACAATACTTTATTGGGGGCAGGAAGCACTTTTGTCTATCCCTTATTTTCCAAGCTGTTTTATGTGTATAATCAACAGGCAGGCATTAAAATCAATTACCAATCCATCGGATCAGGTGGCGGTATTCTTCAACTTAAAAATAAAACGGTTGATTTTGGGGATTCGGATGCACCGCTTACAGATGAGCAGACAAAAAGTATGGGGGCAGACGTGCTGCATATTCCCATGTGTTCAGGTGCAGTGGTAATAAGCTATAACATTCCGGGAGTTACTGACACACTGAAGTTAACACCGGATGTAATCGCCGGCATCTATTTGGGACAGATTACAAAATGGAATGATCCTAAAATAACGAGCATCAATCCCGGTGTACAACTGCGAGCGATGCTGATAGCCGTAGCCCATCGTTCAGATGGCAGCGGAACTACCAATATTTTTACCGATTATTTATCCAAGATCAGCTCCGAGTGGCAATCAAAAGTCGGGAAAGGCACTGCAGTCAATTGGCCTGTGGGATTGGGTGGAAAAGGAAATGAGGGTGTATCCGGTTTGATCAAACAGACGCCCGGCGGAATTGGATATATAGAACTGGCTTATGCCATTCAGAATAAAATGCTGTTTGCCAAAATAGAGAATAAAAGCGGTAACTATATTACACCTTCCATCGCTTCCACCAGCGCAGCAGGCAATGTACAGTTACCGGCTGACAGTAAAGTTTCCTTGACAAATACAGATGCTGCCAATGGTTATCCTATCAGCGGATTTACATGGGCATTGATTTATAAGGAGCAGGACTATAATAACCGTTCTGAAAAGAGAGCGGAGAATCTACTGAATTTATTATGGTGGAATATTCATCAGGGACAGCAATATTGCCCGGGATTGTATTACGCGCCTCTTTCTCCCGAAGCAACCACCGTAGCAGAAAATATTTTAAGATCAGCTACTTATAACGGGAGACCTATTTTACCCGGAAATAATAAATAAGCTATACGATGGATAATACGTTGATTGGACAACCTGAGAAGCCTTTATTAAAAAGGAGGAAAGCAAAACATGCTATGAAAGACGTTGTATATGAGATTAAGAAAGAGAGCCGGTTTAGGAAAACGCTGATTATTGCTGCTATAAGCCTGATCATTTTGGTCATGGCTTTTTTCATTACCTTGATCATTGGCTCTATTCCATCTTTTAAAGCGCTGGGTATTCGTTTTCTCTATGGTAAAACCTGGGATCCAGTCAATAATATCTTTGGCGCTTATCCTTTTTTATTGGGAACACTGATCACTTCTTTTCTGGCGCTGATTATTTCAATTCCATTTTCAGTTTCCATCGCTTTGTTTTTAGGAGAATATTATCCGAAAGGATGGTTTTCCAACTTATTAAAAAATGCCATTGAGCTTATTGCCGCCATACCTTCTGTCATTTATGGATTTTGGGGGCTGTTTGTATTGGTTCCCATTGTTCGCCAGATGGAAATGAAAACAGCCGTATTACCTTATGGAGTGGGTATTTTGACAGCCTCCCTGATCTTATCGGTGATGGTCATTCCGTATGCAGCTTCTATGGGGCTGGAAATAGTGAAGATGACTCCTTTAAAGCTAAAAGAAGCGGCTTATTCCCTGGGCGCCATCCGTTATGAAGTAATTCGCACTGTGATATTTCCTTATGCTAAATCAGGGTTGTTGGCAGGGATATTATTATCACTTGGAAGAGCGCTGGGAGAAACGATGGCAGTAACAATGGTCATTGGTAACAGCAGCCGTATACCTAAGAATATTTTTGCTCCGGGTAATACCATGGCAAGTGTGGTTGCCAATGAATTTACGGAGGCGGCAGGGTCTGTTTATCTTTCCGCTTTGATAGAATTAGGACTGGTATTATTCTTAGTAACTGCGATTATTAATATTGCAGGTAAAAGTATTATTAAAAGATTCAGTAAGATGTGATATATGAATGCAGTGGTTATCCAATATCGAAAAACAAAAAGTACGCTGTTTAAAAGCGTTGTTATTTTCTTTTCCCTCCTTTGTACTGTTCCTTTACTCTGTATTCTGTATTATATTGTTAGTAAAGGAACAAAGGAAATCAACTGGCATTTTCTGATACGCCTTCCCATGCCGGTGGGAGAAGCAGGAGGAGGCATAGCTAATGCGCTTTCGGGGAGCGTAATCATTGTACTGGTTGCTGCTGTTATTGCTATTCCGTTGGGCATTCTTGGCGGCATTTATTTGAGTGAAAATAAAGATAAAAAATTAGCTTATTGGAGCAGGCTTTCAGCAGATATTGTGCAGGGTATTCCCTCTGTCGTTACCGGGATAGTCGTATATTTTTGGATAGTGAAACCCATGGAAGGTTTCTCTGCACTTTCGGGTAGCCTTGCGTTAGCCATCATGATGCTTCCGATTTTAGTGCGCATCACAGAAGAAACCTTGCTGCGTATCCCAAACTCCTTCAAAGAGGCGGCATTAGCCTTGGGAGTTCCCTATCACCGCACAATGTTGAAAGTAATCGTTCCCTGCGGACTGAGCGGAATATTATCAGGGGCATTGCTGGCGGTAGCCAGGATTGCCGGCGAAACAGCTCCGCTTTTGTTTACGGCATTTGGAAATCCATATATGAATGTAAATATTTTCAAGCCCATGCAAAGCTTACCGCTGATGATCTATAATTATGCGATCAGTCCGTATAACCAATGGCATAACATGGCATGGGGTGCTGCTATGATATTACTGATTTGGATTCTTCTATTAAATATTTTAACGAAACTGGCAACCAAAAGATGGAGAGTACAATTATAAAAAGTGAAAATTTTAATGCCTGGTTTGGAGATAACCATGTGGTTAAATCCGTGACAGTAGATATTCCAAAAAATAGTTTAATTGCGGTCATGGGGCCATCCGGTTGTGGTAAAACCACTTTTTTACGATGTATTAACCGGATGCATGAACTAACCCTAGGCGCAAGGACAGAAGGGAGCGTGCGATTATATGCTGATGAGATTTATGACATGCATCCTATTCTAGTACGTTTGAAAATAGGAATGGTCTTTCAGCATCCCAATCCTTTTCCTAACATGAGCATTTATGGTAACGTCATTGCCGGCTATAAATTGAATGGAAGAAAAATCAGCAGATCCGAAAAGGATGACATGGTGGAAGATTCTTTACGCAAGGCTGCATTGTGGATGGAAGTAAGGAGCACCTTGCGTAGGAAAGGATCTTTTCTTTCGGGCGGACAGCAGCAACGTCTTTGTATTGCACGGGCTATCGCGATGAAGCCAGACGTATTATTGTTGGATGAACCCACCTCCGCGCTGGATCCTATTTCGACCTCCAGCATTGAAGACTTGTTAATTGAGCTGAAAAAAATTATACGATCATCATAGTGACACATAATATGCAGCAGGCGGCAAGGATCAGCGACAAAACAGCCTTTTTTTATATGGGTGAGCTGGCTGAATATGACGACACCAAACAAATGTTCACCAGCCCCAAAGATAAGCGTACACAAGATTATATTACCGGAAGGTTTAGTTAAATAATTTCACTATGACACAACTGGAAAATGAATTAAAAGCATTAAAGAGTGGACTGATCCAAATGTGGGACCTGGCCTATTCCCAATTGGAAAAAGCACAACTTTCTCTCATAAACTTTGACCAGGGACTGGCAAGAGAAGTGATGCAAAAAGAAAAACGTGTCAATGGCTATGAGCTGAAGATAGATACGGATTGTGAGAATATTTTTGCATTATACACTCCGGTAGCGGTGGATCTTCGTTTTGTATTGGCTGTCCTTAAAATTAACTATAATCTCGAGCGCATTGGCGATTATGCAGAAGGAATTGCCAGGTATGTCATCACGTTAAAGGTACCTTTCAATAAAGATATTCTGGCAAAAACACAATTGACTGCAATGTTGGATAGCACGATCGGCATGGTACGGGAATCAAAACAGGCTTTTGAAAAGGAAGATGTTGTCCTCGCTCGCAGCCTGTTTCAGAAGGATGAAACGCTGGACATCATAAACCGTTATGCGGGCAAAATCCTTAACACCTTTGTGGAGAATGATACTCATAACTTCCATGAAGCACTCTATGTACATTCCATTATTCAAAAGTTAGAACGTGTCGGAGATCAGATTACCAATATTGCAGAAGAGATTATCTTTTACCTTGAAGCGAGAGTACTCAAGCATAAGAAAGAAAAATAAAATTTTAAATATGAGTGACATAAAATATAAGATTTTAGTGGCGGATGATGAAGAGGATATTGTAAAAATTATCCGTTTTAATCTGGACCAAGAGGGCTATATAACAGAGGAAGCGGGCGATGGAGAAAAAACAATAGAAATAGCAAGTACTTTTAAACCTGATCTGATTCTATTGGATATTAATATGCCGATAAAAAACGGAATGGAAGTCTTAAAAGAATTAAGAAAGAATTCGTTATATGATAAGACTCTTATTTTATTTCTTACAGCATTGAATGATGAGCAAATTGAAATTGAAGGATTTAATCTGGGTGCAGACGATTATATCCTAAAGCCAATAAAACCTAAAGTATTAATCAGCCGGATACAGTCTTTTCTTCGTCGAATTAATAACGAAGAAGAAAAGGAAATAATTCGTATCAATGATTTAATTATTGACAGATGGAAGTATTTGGTCATTTATAAAGGTAATGAAATTAGATTACCCCGGAAAGAATTCGAATTATTAAAATTATTGGCTTCAAAGCCTGGACATATTTTTACTCGTCAGGAAATATCTCGTAAAGTGTGGAAAACGAGTGAAATAATAGATGATGGAACCATAAATGTCCACATTCATAAAGTCAGGAGAAAGGTTGGAAACCTCCTTTCTACCATAAAAGGAGTAGGTTACCGGTTTAATACATAATTCTAACTATAAAAATTTGGTTTGATTTATATATGCCGTTCTAACAAGCGCATCCACTATTTCCACAGTAGGCTTAAATTGAATGATATTATCCGGTTGAGATGACAGTAGCCACTGAGCAACTTCTTTATAAAATACATGGTTAATCCTATCTAATACTTTTATACCCATTTTTCTTAACGCTGCTGCATTGCACAGTTGTTCATACTGTCCTTTAATAGGAATAACCAACAACTTTTTATTCAAATATAAAGCTTCAGAAGGCGTTTCAAAACCAGCACTGGTAATAATTCCACGACAGGAAATAAGGCTTTTGTTGAAGGAAGACTTATTGACAGGCAGTAAAGAAATATTGTCAATGCAAAATATCTTTTTGGCCTGCCTGGAAAAGATTTCAAATCTTATATCTTTCATTCTTAAAAAGATCGTTATTAATTCCTTGTCACAATATGATGGTAAATAAACAGTTATATGCCCTTTATCCACAACATCAGCAATCCATATTTCAGACTTTATTACCGGTGGCTCGATAAAATCATCATAGCTGTTAAAATGTAAACCTACATTACAGGTCCCACTTGCATAGTTTTTCAATATCCATTCCCCTATCCTGTTTTTTTTACTTGGACGAGGCGTTTTATTTGTAGTAAAACTCGCCTGATGTCCGAAATGAATTGAAGGGATGTCTTTTAATTTACAAGCCAGGGAAGTGATGGGCTCAAAATCATTTAATACCAGATCATATTTTTTTAACGGAAGATCACTGGCTTCCTTTCGGATGCGCTTGAAATTTATCTGCTTTAATGTCCTGAGGTAGTTCAGGCTGCCGTGGCAAGTGTATTGCAAACTTAATCCTTGACTGCGAAAAGCAACGGGGGCATTCAGAGGGAGGGTACTATTGCTACCGCTTAAAAAAATATCCACTTCTCCATATTTTTTCAGGTGCGGCAATAATTCCATTGCCCGGCTGATATGACCGTTACCTGTAGCCTGCACTGCATAAAATATTTTCATTTCATCCGGTTTTTTTACACAGAAAGAGCCATTACATCAAAAAAAATATCTACCAGTTTACTTTTTCCCTCATTTTGTTGGCTTGCACTTAAATCAGACTCCTTGTAATTAAAAATGCTCCATATTCCAGCATTATATTCAAGGGAAGTGAGGTTTTCCACCCAGTCCCCAGAATTTAGGTAAGTGGTTTTGCCAGTGGCATGCTGAAATTCTTTTTTACAAGGCTGATGAATGTGCCCGCAGATAACATAATCGAAGTGATTGTCTATAGCCAGATCCGTAATGGTATTCTCAAAACTATTAATATATTTTACCGCACTTTTGACGCTGTCTTTTACTTTTTTGGAAAAGGAGACTTTATCTTTTCCTATCTTTTGCATGAGGTAATTAATGGATCTGTTCAATAGTATCAATAAATCATAACCTTTACCTCCCATCTTTGCTAATATTTTAGCGCTGCCTTTGGTGGTATTATCAAAAACATCACCATGGAAAATCCAGGCCTTTTGATCATCTATTTTTAGCAAGAACTTGTCAACTAACGTCAGGTTCCCGAACGTTATATCAGAATAGTTACGCAGAACCTCGTCGTGATTGCCTGTAATATATATCACGCGGGTATTGCCAGCCATTAAACCCAATATTTCCCTGATGACTTCAAAATGTGCATTGGGAAAATAGCGTTTTGAAAATTGCCAGCCATCAATGATGTCCCCATTCAGTATGAGCAAGCGGGGTTCAATGCTTTTTAAATAGGCTATTAATTCAGCGGCATGACATCCGTAAGTTCCAAGATGTACATCAGAAATAACAACCACTTCCACTTTCCTTCTTTGCATTTTATTTTTATATTTGTTTATGCAAAGTTCGGTAAGGTAATTTAACTAAATATTAAGGAATCTTTAATTAATCATTATCAATCATTCCCCCTTGCCGATGGATATGGTTTGTTTTTCATAGTGGCAAACCAGATGATTCGATTCAAGAGATCATCGTTGCCACCATCAATGTGGTCAAATTGATGTTTACTCGAATAAATGGCCATTTCCCTGGCTTCTCCTTTGAGATCTGCAGTACGCTTATTCATTTCATCAAGTGGGATCATAGCGGGCAAGAAATGATAGGAAGAAGTGTCTCTATTCTTACTAAAACAATCAAACATGGGTGTGGCGGTGGCATCTAATGCATTCATTGGTGGAATACCCAATATTTGCTCAATGGTACGTACCATACTTGTTTGATTATAATTATTATGAATAGTGATGTGTAAATGGGAGTAAGGGCTTATGACAAAGGCAGTTGTCCGATAAGCAGACACGTGATCCCATCCATCCTGGGAATCATCCTCAGTAACAAAAATAGCGGTAGAATCCCAAAACCGGCTGTGAGAGATTGCCTGAATAATTTTACCTAATGCAAGGTCATTATCCGCTACCATGGCGTCCGGGGTTGGAAACCCTGGCCGCATACCAGCAGTATGATCTGCCGGCAAAGCCAAAATCATCAGGTTGGGCCATTGATCTCCCGGCAGGCTTTCATACTTTTTAAGATCGTGGATAAATGCTTCTGCCCGTAATTGATCGGGGATTTTATGGCTGTCAAAGCCCGGATAGTCAGGGCTTAACAAGGGGGCGACCCTTGAGAGAGTAGTTGTATTATAAAACTGGAATGTTTTTCTATTAAGATATAAGGAGTAAATATCTTTCCATATAAGCGTATTACTGAAATGTGGAGTGGCTGCTTCGCCATATATTATTACTGTTTTTCCGTGATCAGCTGCATCATTCCAGAGAAAGCCGTTTTTATCATAAACTAAAGCATCATTTTGCACATGAGGATAACTTCTGAACCATGCTCTGACATTTTTTTCCACATAGTCAGTCACCATCGCTGCATCCGTCCATTGATGTCCTTCTGCAGAACATTTTCCGGATACAAAAAAATTGTCCAATAGGCAAAATTCCCTCGCAAGCCGGTGTTCATTCGGGGTCACCTTAGCTCCAAAACTACAGATGGAAGAATCCCCATTTCCTTCTTTCATATCTCCTAAAACCTGATCGTATGTTCTGTTTTCTTTAATAATATAGACTACGTGTCTGAACAAAGAAGGCTCCCCGATTCTTTCCGGTATCGGCTTTGGAGAAACGTTTTTCATAGGAGGAAGTAAGGCAAGTCTGGCTTTAGCAAGCAGATTAGCCGCATATACGGTCCGGGAATCATGTTGAAGACGATCGGGCGACGGCAGCGGAATGCATGATACCGTAGCCAACTGGTGATGTGAGTTGTATCCTTCTTTTTCATGGACTATGGCTCCTTCTCCTTCCAAATTGCATACATATAACTGACCAGCGTCAACCTGCAAACCAGAAGGATAAGCCTCTGTTGGAATAAAGCCCTTAAGTGAGGCAGAAATTTTTGATTGCTTTTTCTTACTAAAATAGTGCAATTTCACAACGGCCACTGCATTATCCATTCCATTAGACACATAAAGCGTATGCCCATCACGGCTAATAGCTAGTCCATCCGGAGAATCACCAATAAAAGGATCTTTCACAGAGGAAAGACGCACAGATACGGAATCCGTTACATGATTGGTGTGAGTATTAATAATATACACATTATCGCTGTTGGCGCAGGCTACAAAAGCCCATTCTTCATCAGGGCTCAGTAGGATAGCGTTGGGGTGAAGCCCTACATGAATAGTAGCAATCCCTAATCCAGAATTTCCGTCTATGACACTTACCGAACCATTATTTACCGCATCTGTAATGGGATCAATACATGCTTCCCCCCACGGGATTCCTGCCACAGATTTTGATGTATCATTTGGAATAATGCCGCCCCAATTGGTAACGAATAGTTTAGTACCTGCAATGGTCAGATCAAAAGGCGCAACCCCCGTAGAGGCTTCCCACATAATTTTTCCGTCCTCCAGCCTCATTTTTACAGCCCGGTTATTACCATTTAATACAGTATAGAGATACAATGTTCCTTTCTCCTCATGAATGGATACGGCATTAGATAAAGCCAGTCCTGCAGGCGGTTGGGGATCAAAAGAAAAAGTACGTATAATCTTCGCTTTTTTACCATTCCAATATGCCTCGACAATGCGGGAAGAACCTTCGACGCCCTTATGCGTATTGGCAATGCTCCAGAAGATGCAAATGCTGTCTTTTATTTTCACTACCTTCAATCCTGAATAGGTGCTGATAAAATTTTTCAATAATGGATTCTCCCGAAGGCTCAGCCGGTAAACCAGCTTTTTCTGCTGGGTTTGTATAAAAGCCAGGCCATACCGGTCTTCCACCACTAACAGGTGGCTGTGAGGAATCAGCGCATTATCCAACGCATGGTTTTCAAGCCCGGGATCACCGTACCTGATGATCGTCCCTGCAGGCGCAAGCATCCGGTTGTAGGGCATCCAACGAACTTGTTGAGATACATGAGGGTTTTCTACAGTACGGACCTGGCTGATCCCTTTGACATAAGCAAAACTGAAAAGCATGATTACAAGTAAGCACCGGACTTTTAACATAAAGAAATTTATATAAATTATTTCAAAAGTAATCACATTTCCTTTTTTCCCATACCAACAGAATTTGAATCATTTATTATCTTCAGTGCTGATTGCCCTTTCCATCTGAAGTATAGGCACCAATGTCATTATTATATTGGGAATTTCCTCTACTAAGAGCCGGAGAACCGGGTTTCAAATGGAAATCATTAGGATTTATTCTCAGGGATGGATCAGGCGGATTGGTTGAATAATTCACGAACATGGGATCATCCACAGTACTTGCGGATGAAATAATATCCGAAGGTTGTGGCTTCCCAAAGGAACCTGCAGGATAATAATTATGTCGTAGCGAGTCCACCGTGGCATAAAAATAATTATTTCCATATTTTACTGTGGCAGTATCCGCTGTAGGAGTAATGTCAAGCCCATCATAGTTGTTCACGATTAAGTTATTATATACTCTTGCGGTGGCAAAGGCATCTACCAGTATTCCTCTGCCGGGTTCTGCGGCGCCTCTTCTGAACCCATTATCTACTACCGTATTGTTATACACATCCACATTCGTTTGAGGGATCTGTAAAGTAGTGCTGGTAAAAACTTTAATAGCGCTGCCAGCCCCGCCCCAGATAACGTTATAAGCTATGGTGCCGGTTGGTCCATTATGCAGGTCAATCCCTTCTCCGTCCGTAGTACCTTCTCCATCAATAGTATTCCTTAAGATATTTATTTTGGCCGGTCCCATAATACCTATGCCATTGTCCTGTCCGTCGAGCAGCCAGCAATCTTCGATATCTACATTGATGGGTGATGAAACAGTGATCGTTTGCCTGGGGCTGCCTGTTGAATCAGGTCCTCCTGCCCAGTCAATCTTTGTCCATTTAAAGGTTACCGCCTTGGCACTATCACATTGAAAACCGCCCCAATCACCCGGTTTCTTTGAAGGAGAAGTAAACAAAATGGGATTATCTTTTGTTCCCCCACTTATAATAGTCCCCTGAATATAAAAGGCGCTGTTATTAACGATATAAATAGTTGCTCCTGGCTGAATAAGCAGCGAATCATTAGGCAATACGGTTACATCCCCGCTTACATAATAAGTAGAGTCTGCCAGCATAACCCCCTTTAATGTTCCGCCTTTTATTTGGGTGGACGTGATTGAATTGGCAGGCAAGGGTTTAGGTGTAATAAGATTTACCGAACCTTGTTTAGAACAGGAAGCAAGCAGAAATGACCCGCAGCAGATGGATAAGACATAGCGCATGAGCTTTTTGGGTGTTGGCATGAAGAATGATTTCATTTTAATTAAGTTTTTAGATGATTAAAAAGTATATTTTAAATTAAGCTGATAGCTTGGTCCGTAAGTATATTTTGCTACTACTAACGATCCCTGGGCTTTTACGGTAGTAGAGCTATTTAAAAGGTTATTGAATTTTCCCTGAATGGTAAAGTGATCGCCTAACTCTTTTTGCAGCGACAGGGAGAGATAAGAAACAGGTTGCTGATAATAATCTGAATTATAATATATAGAAACCTGGGATAAAGTCCTTCCTATATATTGATAAGAGAGCTGCGCATAAAAGCGGGCGGCAGTATTCTTATATAATAAAGACAAGTTAACTACATTATCTGACTGGCCTTGAAGCGGCCTTGTTTCATTTACATGCAAGCTGTCTATTTGCTTTAAGTAATTATCATGATTAGCTTTATAGTACAATATCTTAGGAGTGGTGATCGCCGAATGGGTATAAGTGTAATTCCCTTCGAAGCCGATTTTTCCGAAATACTTGATAAAAGCAAGCTCCAAACCATAATTATAAGCAGTGCCATAATTCTCTGGAGTATAATAAACCTGTCCGCTATTCAAGCCTTGATTGACGAGCCCTAATTCAATTGGATTTTGAATGACCTTGTAAAACACCCCTGCAAAAAGTTGTTGCTCGCCGCCCGGATAGACTTCATAACGAAAATCGAAGTTGTTGGCTACAGCATGTTTCAGGTTGGGGTTGCCGCTTTCTATATAATCTAATCCTCTTATTGTATAGGGCACCAGTTCATAATAATTGGGGCGAGAAATAGACTTAAAATAAGAAAGCCGTAAATTGGTTTTTTGATTAAGTTTATATTTAAAGTGAATGCTTGGCAGCACATCGAGATAGTTAATATACTCTTCCGAAAGCGCCGTAACACTTTGCTTTGAAGTTTTGAAATGCTGGGAAGTCTTTTCTATCCGTACTCCACCTGATATTTCCACATTACTGATCCCCCATCTTCCCTGCAAATAAGCAGCACCCACTTGTTCAGTTGCACGATAGTTGTTGGGATCGTAGGTCCCCGATCCTGCAGAATTAAAAACAGACCACTGCGTATGATAAATATCCGTAAATACCGGCTTACCGCTGGTATTGCTCCCATTGGAGTTTGTGGTTGGCGGCCTTAACGTATAAAGATCCTGGAGATTATATCTTGATTTGGATCTGAACATCCCGCCTGCTTTTAATTCTATGGAGCTTTTTCTGCCTGCTTTCCCTCGATAACTTAAGTTTATACGTCCTGTATAATCTTGATCATTATTTTTCTGCCAGATACTTTCAATACTATTGAAATAGGTAGGCGTTTTGGAATAATCAGGGTTTATCAGAAAATCATTCGTAAGTGTAGCACGATCAGGTGAATGTTTGCCAGCTTCCGACCATACACCCGACCAGTCCAACGACAAATGATCATTCAATAACAAATGCCTTCCGGATATTTCTACATTCTCTATATATTGCTTTTGTGTTAATGAACGGTCGTTGAGGAATACCTGACCGGTACCAGGCCCTGTACGGCCCGTTCCCACTAATGTGGTATCTGTGCTCAGGCGTGCCTGCCCAAGATAAGTATAGAGGAAGAAATTGTTTATGTTGAATTGATTCTTATCATTTAGCTCATAATCAATATGCGCAATTAACCCGTTGTTTAATTCATGGGTGGAGCTTACGTTATTTGAAATTTCTATAGGTCTAAGCTGATCGGAAATAAATTCATTTTCCAGTGAAACCGCTGCGAACTGACTTTTATCTCCCAGATAAAGATTTTGCACATTATCTGCTATTACAATACCCGCTTTTTTATTAAAAAGACGATCACTGAACGTAAGGCCTAACGTCCCATTGGGAAGAGCCTGCTTTGTCCGAAAATCTAAGTTAGAGCGTGAGAAGTCACCCGGTTGTGCAGCATAGCCGGGCGGATTCCTTTGTAAAGGACTTTCTTCCTGAATATCTTTTGTCGGAAAATAAATAAATCTGCGATGGAAGAATACCTGTGAATAGCCTATAGATGCATTGGCGGTGATAGAGAAAGAATCTGGAGCATTTCTCATAGACAAGTCTATGGTTCCCCCGATAGCATCGCCTTCCATGCTCGGCATTAATGTTTTGCTTACCGTGATCTTTTGAAGCAGATTTGACGGAATAATATTGAGTGGAACAGAGCGTAATTTTTCATCCGGGCTGGGTATTTGTATTCCGTTAATTAATACATTATTATACCTCGGCCCCATTCCCCGGATGATCGCATAAGATTCATCTGAGGAACTATTTCCTTCAAGCGTGATCCCGGATAATCTTTTCAGCACATTGGCGGCGTTAATATCAGGAGAACGTTCAATAGCAGTGGCTGATATAATATTGGTAATATTACCTGCATTTTTTTCGGCAATACGTGAAGATACTTCCGAAGTTGCATCTAATTTACCAAATACATTTACCGAGCTGATCTCTTCCGTCTTTTCATCTAAATAAAAGTTGATTTTAACAATGGAATTTCCCCGGACATGCGTCATTTTTTGTTGTGATAAATATCCCATATATTTAACATAAATAGTATGAGTACCCTGCAATACATTTTTAAATTCATATAATCCTTTCTGATCGCTGACTTCACCGTTGGAAACGGTATCTAAATAGATATATGCCCCAGCGACAGGACCTTTAGAGGTTTTATCGTATATGGAACCCTTTATAATTGATCCCTGCGCTGCGGCTGAAAAGTAACCGCATACCAGGAAGCTGATCAATATAACTATTTTTTGCATCGGTGATCTTTTAGTATTACGATGCAAAGGAACAATAGCACTCTTACCTTATGATTAAGAGAATTTTAAGATTTAGTTATGAAATTCTGAAGATAGAGATTAGCTAATGGTAATCAATACTCTTCTGATGATAGGTTGTTATACTAGTCGAAGATAAAAGAGAGGATACCCTGGTAAAAACGAGTAATTGATAATAAATATGCAGTAGTTATTTTAAGGTTGTTTCGGTTGAAGTGGGTTTCTTCACTTCGTCATAGAGGGCGTGGATAAGACCATCGGCAAGTCCAATCTTAGGAACAAATATTTTCACTGCTCCTGCCCATTGCATTATTTTTATATATATATCGAGAGCAGGAACAATCACATCTGCCCTGTCGGGGCTCAACCGGAAAGACTTTATTCTTTCATCTACCGTAAGCCTGGATAGCTCATGGAAGTAATCTTCCAACTCGCCCAGGTAAAGCGGCTTATTATCCTTTTTACCTGACAGGGAAGCTACTTTATTAATGTTACCACCAGAACCAATAGCGAGGATATTTTCATAGCGCAAGGTCTTTTTTTTAATAAATTCTTTCATCAAATTCCAGTCAGATTTTTTAATCCGGTTTTCCAACAACCCGATAGTTCCAATATTAAAAGATGCTTTCCCTCTCAGTTTATTCCTGTTGAAAATACAAATTTCCGTGCTTCCTCCTCCTACGTCAATATAAATGTAATTGTCCGATTTATTCAGCTTTTCGGCAATGTGATTTTGAAAAATAAAATCAGCCTCTTGTTCCCCGGTGATGATCTTAAGGTCTATTTGTGTTTCTTTTAAAATTTCAGTTAATATCTCCTCCCGGTTGGCAGCATTCCGGAAAGCTGCCGTTGCACATGCTTTAAAGTGATCTACTTCATATACATCCAGCAGGAATTTATAAGCCTTCATGGTTTCGATGATATGTACCCTTTTTTGAGAAGAAATAGCCCCGTTTTTTGATATATCGAATCCTAATCTTAGCGGAATTCTGATAAGGTTGAGCTTTGTAAAGGAAGGATCACATTCGTCCTGTTCTATTACCTGCATGATCAGGAGACGTGCAGCATTAGATCCTATGTCAATTGCAGCCAATTTCATGTTGAATATATTTTATTTTTAAGTGTTTGGTACCAGATAACCTGAGACCTTATTTTCTTGCCATTCCGGATTTTAAAAACATTTTGTTGGTTATTATCCATCGTTCGAGCCTTCACGTTATCTTTGAATTGCAATTCCAAATATTCCTTCAACTCTTTCTTAATCATTTCGTCTTTAATGTGAACGGTGGTTTCTACCCGGTGATCTAAGTTACGAATCATCCAATCAGCAGATGAAAGATACGTCTCTTCCTTGCCCTTATTATGGAAAATAAATACTCTTGCATGTTCTAAATATTCATCCACTATGCTGATGATATTCATGTCTCTTTTCCAATGTTTACGGTGAGAGATCACACAACATATCCCACGTACAATGATCCTAATTTCTACTCCTGCAGCAGCGGCCTGATATAGTTTATTTATCAGGATATTATCCGTCAGTGAATTCATTTTCAGTAGAACGGCCGCGGGTTTTTTATTTTTGACATGCCGTATCTCCCTGTCAATAAGCCCAATTAGCTGCTTTCGCATACCAGATGGGCTTACCATCAGATCATAATTACCCGAAGGTTGCTTAGATATTCCATTATTTACTTCAAGCCATTTAAAAAGACGATTTATACAGGCCATGATTTGTTTATCAGCAGTAAGCAGGCAAAAATCGCTATAGTATTTTGCAGTATCTTCATTTAAATTGCCGGTGCTGATAAACCCATACAGAACAGGGTCATTGTTTATCAATTTGGTAATAACGCAAACTTTAGTATGTACTTTCATATCGGGAATACCGATATGCACCTTCACGCCTTCTTCTTCAAGAATTGTCTTCCAATGGAGGTTAACTTCTTCATCAAAACGGGCACGTAATTCGATAATAACAATCACTTCCTTTCCATTATTTGCCGCACTCACCAGCGCATGAATGATCTGTGAATATTGAGCCAGCCTGTAAGCCGTTATTTTTATTTGTCTCACAGTTGGATCAATCGCAGCTTCTCTCAACAAATCAACGAGTGAATTAAAAGAATGATATGGAAAGTTCAATAACACATCCCTTTTTAATACAACTTTCTGCAGGCTGTCCGAATTCGCCAGCAAAGGATGGATGAATGGCGCTCTACGATGACTTTGATCTTTACCGCTTAATACCTGCAGGGGGAAGTGCATAAAATCTTTAAAATTATGAATCCGGCTGCCAGGTATAAGGCTGTCGTGTTTTGTAAGCTGAAGATTCCTCATTAAATATTTTAATAATTGAGGCTCGATTTCCTGATCAAAAGTAAGCCTTACAGGCTTTCCCCTCTTTCGCTCTTTTAAACCTTTTCGGATCTGATCAATGACATTCACTGAGATATCGTTGTCAATATCCATCTCTGCATCGCGGGTAAGTTTAATAATGGCAGTGGAGTAACGGTCATAGTTGAAAAAAGGAAAAATTGAAGGCATACAAAACCGGATAATGTCTTCAAGCAGAATAATGTTTTTCTGATTTGATTTTGAAGGCAACATAATGAATCTTGGCAAAATTCCTGTTGGTATTTCAATCAACGAATAAATCCTTTTTTTTGCACTTTTTTCATTGAAAAGCGCTACAGCTAGATAAATGGATTTATCGTGCAAGTTGAGCGGACCTTTCATGTTCTCAGGGATTAGAGGAATAATTCGGGGCCTCACTTCCCGGAGAAAATATCCCTGTATAAAAAGTTGATGTTCCTTATTGAGGTGAGTTTCTGTTTTTATAAAAACATGCCTTTTCCTTAACTCATTTAAAATATCTTTCCATACCTGATCCGACCGTTGTTGCTGGATCACCACCGTTTTTTGTATCTCATCTAAGATCCCCGCAGGATCGTTTTCGAGATGCATTTTAGCAGGTTTTTTCAGTAGAAGCATACGCTTTAGCGTAGCCACCCTGATCCTGAAAAACTCATCCAGGTTATTGGAAAAGATACCTGAAAAATGGATCCTCTCATATAGAGGATTTTCAGTATCAGCGGCTTCCTGGAGCACACGGGCATTGAAGGACAGCCAACTGATATCCCATACAATATTTTTTTAGAAGTTTGCAAGATAATTAATGTGAGCTTCAAGGAATAACTCTAATCATTCCTTTTGCCCGATTTAATCTTTATGTGAAAAACCCCGGCATTAACACCGGGGCATAAAAGATCTATAGAATGCTTTCACTACCACCATGCTTTATAATTAGTGGTTTCGGCACCACCCATCTTTTTGATCTCATTCTTATAATTATCGGCATTGATGGTTTTTTCAGCATCGGGGTACAAAAAGCGATCCGGTATGGTATTGTTATTAAGGTTTGCGCTACCTCCTGTTTGAAAATCAGGATAACCTGTACGATTATATTCAATCCAACCTTCGAAGCCATTATTAATATTGGCAATCCATTTTTGAGTAATGATTTGAGAGAGAGCGGTATCTTGATTAAGAATATTCATTTGTACATTGACATTGGACAGGTAAACATTTGCCTGGGCTGTGCTTAACCCAATTTCATTGTATGCGCCTACAATACCATTTTGATAATAAGTATTTGGGTCCCCTGAAATATATCCTTTTAAAGCTGCTTCTGAAAGAATAAATTCCTGTTCCGCATACGTAATAATTCTCGCCTTCAGTACATCAGGATTGCCTCCCGTAGTAAAGCTTGAATTAAAATGAGAAGATGTATTTGCCTGGTCGGTACTGGCATCAACTACCATAGGCATTCCGCCATAATGACTGAAGCTAAAAGCCGCCTGATCAGCATTATTTGAATTTGGTGCAAAGTATGCCTGGAGCCTGGCAGAATCACTTGTGTTTACGAAAGCATTATAAAGCGTGCTGTTCAGAAATTTTACATTGAAATCACCGGATCTTTCTGTAAGGCTCGGAAAATTATATGGTATAGTAGAGGGTAGCGTCAGGTCAGCGCTTTGTGAAGCATTTTGCATAAGCATACCTTCCGATACGACACTTTGCATTTGAGACTTTACATCCATTTTGGAGGAAATTCTCATCAGGTATCGCAGGCGCAGGGCATTAATAAATCTTCTCCAGCTATTTACATTTCCCTTATACAATAGATCCCCGTTCAACAATGCAGAAGGATTTGTTTGCAACAAACTATCAGCTCTTTGCAATGAAGGAAGAATACCTGCTTGTGAATCAGTATAAACAGTCTGTTGGTCATCGTATGCGGGTGTATATTTCCCCGAGGAACCCTGTAAAGCCTGTTTGAATGGAATATCGCCCCACAACTCTGTCAATTGGGCGAAGGCGTAAGAACGCAGAGTAAGTGCAACAGCTTCCATTAAAATGTTTTTATCTTGCTGCGCCTGAGATAGAAGAATATCAGCATCCCTGGCCGCTTCATACATGGAATTCCAATACGGGTCGTTGGTTACAGGCGAATAGCGGGTGGCGGTATTATAATAATCTTGGCTAAAAGTCATATACTGGCTGTACCCATTGCCCACTGTCCATGCGATATCCGCGTTGTTATAAAATTCCGAAACAAGCACGTTTGAAAGCAGGGTTGCAGCATCAGGACTTTCCAGATTATTAGGGTTGGTATTCACCCTTTGAAATTCTTTATTACAGGAACTTGCGAGCAATGTTATCGCTGCTGCAATCATTAATAAATAAAATTGCTTTTTCATATTTTTAATCTGTTTTGATGATCTTTAAAAATTAACGCCTACCGAAATGCCCATACTTCGTGTAGATGGCAGGCTAAGGAATTCCACTCCGGGTAAAATTTGTTGCCCGCGTAAAGCAAGCGTTTCAGGATCAACGTCCTTGTTTTGTGTGAATTCCAACAAATTTCTACCTATCAATGATACATTCAGATCAGAACCGGATAAGCCACGGAACAAATGATGGAAGGTGTAACCAATCCTTACTTCTCTTAATTTAAGATACGAAGCATTATACATAAAGACTTCGTTGTTATTGGCATTGTAATAACCGAGGTAATAGGTGGCTGCATCTACTTTTACATTATTGGGGCCATACTTGCCCGAACCATCCATCATAACACCCTTTCCTATAATACCTGTTTCCCTACCTGGCAATGTTTCTATGGACATTCCTCCGTTTAATACGCCTAATTCAGTATAAGAATAAAACTTACCACCCTGATGCCAGTCCCAGGTAAAGTCAAGGCTGAAATTTTTCCAGGAGAGTTCATTGTACCATCCCAATATAAAGTCAGGATTGTAATTTCCCAAAAGCATGTTTTGACTGGTGGTAATTTCAGGGACGCCATTTTTATAAACTATTGCCCCTTTTGAATCGCGGACAAAGCCATTTCCATACATATTTCCCAATCGTTCTCCTACAACTGCATTATATTGTATTGCCCGGTAATAACGATCATACTGTGTGATCTGTGCATATTTATAAGTTTGAATCCCATCCGGCAAAGAAACCACTTTACCCACATTGTGGCTAAAATTGAAATTCATGTCCCAGCTAAATCCATTTGCCTTAGCGGGTTGAAAGGGCCTTAGGCTTAAAACGAATTCTATACCTTTATTATTGATCTCTCCTCCATTGACATAAGCATTGGTATATCCGGAAGAAACCGGTATAGGCAATTGTACTACCTCATCTTTGGTGTCCGAATTGTAAATAGTGGCGTCCAATCCAATCCTGTCTCCAAGAAATCTTATATCTATCCCTGCTTCGGTAGAGGTGGTTTTAGAAGGTTTCAGACGGCTGTTAGCCAATACATTATTAGCGGTTGTTAAAGGATAATTACCAAAGGGTGTATTGGTAAGATAGGTGTTATTAATAGAATAAGGATCAGCATCTTTCCCGACCTGAGCGGCAGATAAACGTAACTTCAAAAAAGAAATCGTTCTGGGCAATTCCACCATATCAGAAATGATAGCACTTAGAGAGGCCGAAGGATAAAAATAAGAATTGCTACCTTTAGGTAACGTGCTTGACCAGTCATTACGTCCGGTAACACTAAGGAATAACTTATCTCTGTAGCTGAAATCGCCAAAAGCATACAGGCTGTACATCACTTTATTATCCTTAACTAATAATGTAGGTAATTCGCTTTGTGCATTGGAAAAATTATACAAGCCGGGAGTAATCAAAGTATTGGCAATATTACGGATGTACGTAATATTTTGCACAAACCGGTTGCCGCCGCCGGAAATATTCAGGTTAAAATCTGAACTTACCTGCTTATTATAGTTCAAAAGAAAATCGGTATTATTTTCCAGGTAGTTTACATTATCCGTACGAAAGCCCCCTGAAGGAAACCTGACAGTACTGAATGCACGATGACCTTCTCTGTGATCCCCATATAAATCAACTCCAGTCCGAAGCATCAGACTCAGATGGGAGGTAAAGTCATATTTCATATTCGCATTACCTATGACTCTGTTTTTATTAAAACTGTTCGTATTATCATACAACGTAACATAGGGGTTATCATGATTTTTCCAGTAACGGAATTGCTGCACATTCGTAGCGCCGGTTTGCCACATTTTTTTCAATGAATTAATATCAATATTCATCGGCATTCCATACACGCCGAAGAAAGTGTACATCACGCTTTCGGAGCCGTAACCAATATTGGGACGGTTATCACTCCCGCTGTTAATATAATTAATGAAAAAATTGGAAGTCAGATGGTCATTAAAATGGTGGCTGGCCCGCAGGGCTACCGTGTAACGTATAAGATCAGTATTCGGCAGGATACCTTTATTATAGGTGTTACTGAATGACATGCGGTAGCTCCCTTTATCTGTGGCTCCGCCGAAGGCTAAATTATTAGTTGTGGTTATTCCGGTTTGCAAAAACTTTTTGAAATGATCTGCATGGCCGGTCCAGGGAGTTGGAGTTACCTGTATCCCCGGATGCAGGCTGCGTTCTACCAAGTCCCCCGCCTGATAAGGACCTGCGGGGCTATTAAACTGAACGACATCATAGCCCGGGTCAAATTTATGGCCATAATTGGGAATATTATTTTCAAAGCTCTGGCCCCCATCCACAAATTCGTATGGTTGTTTCCCGTTCCCTGCTCCATATTCATTTTGCAGGCGGGGTAATCTTAAAGGGGTCTGAAAAGTGGTAGTACTGGTGAAACTGATACCCATAGTTCCGTCCTGGTTAGTTCCCTTTTTTGTTGTGAGCACAATAGCTCCATTGGCGGCACGTGACCCATATAAGGCGGCAGCGGCGGCCCCTTTTAAGACGGTGACCTGGGAAATATCGTGAGGATTGATTTCGGCAGCCCCATTTCCCCAATCCACCTCTGCCCAGGTACCCTGGTTGGAAGAATTTTCTATGGCATCATTAAAATAAGTTTCATTATTGATCGGTACACCGTCCACTACAAATAAAGGCTGGTTACTTCCTGAAAAAGAATTTTCCCCACGAATGACGATACGAGAAGTAGAACCTACTCCTGCTCCTCCGTTAGTAATATCCACCCCTGCCACTTTTCCATCAAGATCATTTACCAGGTTAGGATCGGGAGCTGTTACAAGCTGTTGATTGTTGATGGTCTGTAAGGCGTAACCCACCGATCTCTCCTGCTTGGTAATGCCCAATGCAGTGACCACCAGCTCGTTTAATACTTTCGAATCTTTCGACAGGTTTACATTGATTAGGGTTAGTCCATTCACAGGAATTTGCCTGTTCAGGTAACCAATACAATTTATTACAAGTGTGTCATCTGAAAGAGCCTTAATTGAAAAAGAGCCTTCAGCATTCGTAGATGTCCCATTATCAGTTCCTTTCACATGTACGATAGCGCCGGAAATTGCCTGATTATTTTGATTATCCATCACTTTTCCGGAGATATCCAGGCGTTGCTGTCCAAATGTAAAACTGAAACAAAAACAAAAGATGGACAAGAGAGCAATTGGTTTTTCGCGCAAAGCGCATAGATTAAAAATTCTGATCATATAGTTAGTGTTTGAAGATTACGTATCTGTTTTTATTCAATGAAACTCGCATTTATGATGATGCAAAGGTCAGTGTCTAACATTAAGTATGTATTAATATAATGTTAGTAAATCATTATTTCTAAAAAAGTTGACCTGCATTCATTTGTTATTAATACTGATATATTGGGAAAAATAAATCCAAGAAAAGGATAATGGTTGTAAAATTCAGGTCAGGTGGAATTTCATTCTGTCTTACGATGACCAACACCTTTTAACCCAAGTTGTGTAAAAAGCGGCGATATTTAATTATTTAATTATTCATTTAAGTCCCGTAGTGCAAATAGGTTCCACTGTGAGAAGATAGCTTTGATAAAAATCAAAGCTATGTTTAAGGGTATCACAAATGAAGCGTTTGACCGATATTAAGAATAAAGAGGATTGCTTGAAAGATTTGGCAGAATTAAAATGGAAAGAAGGCTATAAATGCAAGCGGTGTGGAAGTGAGTTATGGTGGCCAGGGCGAAAAAGGTTTTACCGAAGGTGTCAAAGGTGTGGATATGATGAATCACCCACAGCAGGAACACTCTTCCATAAACTGAAATTTGGTCTGCTAAAGGCTTTCAGGATATGTTTCATATTAAGCGTGAGGAAAAAAGGTATGAGCAGTTGTGAGTTGAGCCGGGCTTTTGATATTCAACACAGATTTTCATGTAGAATAGCCTACCCTAATTAGGAGGTTGAAGAAGGGAAGAAAACCATCTTTCTGTTGCCCAGCCATTTGTAATTTATATCTTGATGTTCTTTCATCATTTCAAGAATCTGAGGCAAATCTCTTTTCTTTTTCAATTCGATTTGAATATGGTTATCCGAGATTTCAATAGTGCCATTGTTAGCAATGAACTTTTCATAAATCCTTTCATCAGAGAACGCTGAATACCTTTCCAGTTCAAGGGCAAATAACCGGTATAGGTTATGCGAGGCAATCGTCATGGTCAAATCAAAATCTACTTTAATGACCATAGAGGAGGAGACCCTGTTCAAATGGAAGAATTCGATTTGTTCGGATATGTCTTTTTCGATGAGCCATCTCCTGCAATATCTTCTGACCACTTTTTCAACACTTATCTCAAAATCATTGGTAATGATTAAAGCTGGTTTTATCTTACCATGCCCGGTAATGGTAATCTGCCGGATAGGCTTGAGCAATCCCGTCTTAACATCGGCATATCCTCTCAAAGTAATGCGTTCATCCCGTACTTTTAAAGTACGCTTTTTTAATCCGCTGGCTTCTACCCTGACAGTCTTATAATGAGTGTTTTGACCGATTTGTTCCAGGATGTTTTTCCCTCTCCTTCGGATGGTGATAAACTTAATATTTTCATCATCCAGCCTGGAGAGATTCTCGTAGTTGGTAAACTTACTGTCAAATACCAAGTACTTTATATCTTGCTTACTGCCGGGAGCCTGCCGGTAAAAATCCAGATATTCCAACACCACAGCCGATTGATTTTTATGCTGCACGTCGCAACTGCCATAGTCTATGATACCATTATCAGGGTCTTGTGCCAGTACAGCCAGCAT
>SCQT01000020.1 GCA_004322015.1 Chitinophagaceae bacterium | reverse complement strand
GATAAACACCATACATCAAGCCGGATAACTTATTACTAATTCTTTAATAATAAAACGAGTATGACATCCAACGAACTCACCACACATATTTTTGAAAAAGGTTCTTATCTCTGCGTTGGGCTGGACACAGATATCCATAAAGTGCCTTCGCACATTTTTAATGAATCTTCTGATCCTGTATTTTCCTTTAATAAAGCCATTATTGACGCTACAAAAGATCTATGTGTGGCATATAAAATCAATACTGCATTTTATGAGAGTGCGGGACTCAGAGGATGGGAAAGCTTACAGCGAACAGTGGAATACATTCCTTCCACTCACTTCAAAATCGCAGACGCCAAACGCGGTGATATAGGGAATACTTCCAGTCAGTATGCCAAAGCATTTTTCGAAACTTATCCGTTTGATGCAATCACCGTGGCTCCCTACATGGGAAGAGACAGTGTAGCGCCGTTCATGCAATATCCGGGTAAGTGGGTTATTTTATTAGCCCTGACCAGCAACGAAGGAAGCCATGATTTCCAATTGCAGCCATTTGCCAATAATGAATTCCTTTACGAAAAGGTTATCATGGAAGCTCAGACATGGGATGGACCGGGCGGACTGATGTTTGTAGTTGGCGCTACCCGGACAGAGCAAATAGCCCATATCAGGAAACTGGCGCCGGAACATTTCTTTTTAGTGCCGGGCGTAGGTTTCCAGGGTGGTAATCTGCGGGAAATATCCAGGCAGGGATTAACTACACAAGGCGGATTACTAGTTAATGTGTCACGTGCTATTATTTATGCATCCAGTCAGAAAAATTTTGCAGAAGAGGCCCGCATCATAGCCCAGCAATACCAGATAGAAATGAGCGAATACCTGAAGGAAGTAAAAAGTAACTGAACCGGGTTCATTTTCTTTGTTTAATATTTTCGATTGAGGACCGTGTTTTATTTTCAGTCCGTTTTCCTGAACAACTCAAATAATCCTTTTTGCAAGGCTGTAAAATCTGAAGAAAGTTTGAAGAATTAAAGTAAATTGTCTAACCAGGTTTTTGCAATACCATCCACCAGCCTGGGGTGACCGTCCATAATTAAAAAACAGCCAAATACCTATTTGTCAAAATAATTAGTTAAACTATGGTATGAATATTGAGTTTAAGTAATAAAAGAAAGCCTTTACAAAACACCGTTAAACCGGGAGGTATAACATGAAAAACATACTAAGATTCTCAGCAATTTCATTAGTAGCCCTTGCGCTTCTGAGCGGATGCGCAAGTTACCAGGGAATAGCCAGTCCAAATACTGCTTACCAGGATGGCGGTCCCCGTATTTCTTTTGATGTATTTTATTCTTCCTTAAGCCCTTACGGACAATGGATCAATTATGGAGACTACGGGCAAGTCTGGATACCTGATGCGGGTAATGGATTTGCGCCTTATTCCACTGACGGCCATTGGGTTTATACAGACTATGGATGGACCTGGGTATCCGACTATTCCTGGGGTTGGGCGCCTTTCCATTACGGACGGTGGTTGTATGATGATTATTACGGATGGGTATGGGTACCGGGAAGTGAATGGGCGCCAGCCTGGGTAGCCTGGAGAAATTCTCCCGATTATTACGGATGGGCACCGCTGGGACCCGGCATTAACATCAACATTTCTTTCGGAATTCCTGCCGCAAGGTGGATATTCGTCCCGAGACATTATTTCTGCAGCCCTTATGCTTACCGTTATTACGTACCGCGTGAGCGAAATCTTACTATCATTAATAATACCACTGTTATTAATAACGTGAATGTATATAACAATAACCGCTATTACAGCGGACCTTCACGGCGGGAAGTCCAGTATGCTACCAACAGGGATATTCGTCCGGTAAGAGTTTTCAGTTCATCCAATCCGGGTGTGGCGAGGGTAAGTAATAATCAGCTAAGCATCTACCGCCCGACTGTGGAAAGGATGGCTTCCAATGACATGAGAGGAAGAGAAACATCCGCGCGTGGAAATTATAATTCACCGGCTTCAGTGAATGGTAACAACAGACCGGAACGTGTTTTCAATCAGCCGGCACAGAGAGGCGTCAGTAACCGGGGGTTCCAAAACGGCTTCCCTGAAGACAATGCAAGACCTTCAAGGACCATACAGCCCAATACCAACGAAAGGGTGCAGGAAGGTGACCGGGCTCCACAAATGAATAACGGTCGCCCGGGAAGAGTTTTTAATCCCAATGAAAGAACTATTCAGCAAAGACAACCGCAGGGTGAGATCCGTCCGGCCCAACCCACACGTGATGCACAAATTCAGTACAACGAAAGAAGAGCTATGGAACAACAGCGTGTGGTAAGCCGTCCGGAAAGAACATTCAACCCGGGGAATAACCGTGTTCCCCAGAACCAAAGTGTCCAAAGGCCCAGAGAAGAAGCCCGCCCATCTTATAACAGCAGACAAGTCGAGGTTCAGGGGAGTGACAAGGAAAATGGCAGATCACGTCCCGAAAGAAGATGGTAAATCTGATGAAGTGAAAAGATAGGCAAAGGAGATGCCTCGTTATGGATGACGAGGCATTTCCTTTTGTAATAAGTTTACGGAAAGACTGGCAGTCAGACTGATACCGATTGAATCAATAAACAGGATTGCTTTATTATTCTGAATATCTATAATAGTTCCCCGTTTTTCTTTTAAGGGACCTGCAGTGATGGACACCTTTTCACCTACTTTATATTCCACATTGACTTCCGCATGCTCATATTGCCGTAAAAACTTTTTAATATTTTCAATTTCCACATTCCGAATAATTCCCGGCTTGCCCAGCCACCATAGAAAACGTACGGCTCCGGGAGTCTCCAATACCGGGACGCTGTCTGTTTTGTAATTTTTCAGGTTTATAAAAATATAAGAACGAAAGACCGGCACTTTTAACTTTTTCCGCCTGTCACTCCATTGATGCACTTCTTCCTGTAACGGGAAATATATATCAATTCCTTTCTGCATCAATCGTTCTGCTACCTTTTTTTCATTTCTTGACTTTGTATAGAGGGCGTACCAGGGCATAAGATATCATTTTCGCTAAAGCGCAAAAATACTTTGAATAAGGGAAATTTTAAATGACTGATTTCAGGAATCCTTTCACCCGCCAGAGGCGGGTTCTGTTCATGTTCCTATTTGACCATGCTACAATCCTGACATCCGCCATCAGCGGATTATAAGAGGGTTCTATCTATCGCTTCAAATATTATTTAGCTATTATTTGCAGTGGCCAACAAAACTAAACCGTTGAAACGCTAAGCTTTTTTTACTCTCTGTACTTCATACACCGGACTAAACAAATATCTTTTGCGGTTATGGACATCCGTACACATGTAGCGTTTCCGGATCTTCTTTCCCTTACAATATTCTCTGCCATCAGCAGCGACAAACCATTCTCCTTCCTCCAGGTCCTCTACAAAGCAACAATGATGCATCTGAGCGTCATATCTTTTTAATACGCGGATCAAATCTTCATCCACACAACTTCTTGCGGAAGGGTCCTGCATATATCTTTTTATAGCTAACTCCACATCCTGCGGCATGTATCCCCTGTCTGTAAAATCAATCAAAATCCTCCTGAATGTTTTTTTCCATTCCGCACCATGCGGGGAGATCCGGATCCCGTAATACTCATAAGCTATCAAATGAGCCAGTTCGTGAAGCAGCGTGAGTAAAAAAGCATACCTGTTCAAATCCCCGTTAATGGTGATCCTGTGTCCCTGGTTGCCTTCTGGGAGGCGGTAATCTCCAAGCACGCTGTAACGTTTGCGCGTAATGGTAAGATGTACTTTATAACGAATGAGGAATTTATGCACTTTTTCATAAGTGCCATCGGGAAGGTATCCCGATAAAATATCCAACGGAACTTCTCTCTTCGGGATCAACGCTGTTCAGGTTTTGCAATTTTCATCAAGCTGGCTGTCTCCAATACTGTATATAAAATATACAATAAAAAAAAGAGAATAAGTGTACTTTTAGTCACATATTCTCTGAAAAGGACCACATAAACAACTACTGCCGAGGCGCAGATCAGCAGCTTCAGGAAAGTAGAGATAAAAACCCCTCTCACAAATGCATGTCCGCTTTGCGCCTTCATTCCCCTCATACAAAAATAGTAGGATAAAGCCGTGATACCTGCCAGTAAAATATTCCCCGCCATACCTGCCACATCTACTATACCCCAACGCTCCAGCAGGTGGGAATAGGCAATGCCTAATCCGTTAACTCCGCAAAATATTCCGATCAAAAGTAAATAAAACTTATCCATCTTTTCTTCCCGTAGCTTTTATTAAATGCCACAAAAATACAGCTAAAGCCACTAATGGAAAAAAGATCAGAAAGACCGGCACCTTCCATGCCAGCCGAAGGTCTAACTTATACCCTGCAAATACGGCTATGCCGAGCATGGCCAACATTTCTGTGGCCATGCCGGCATATTGAAAGACGTCCTTAGACCGCTTGCTTTTGGAAAATTCCGTTGGTAACTTTATTTTCTTTTTCTCCATGTGCCTTATCAGGACTGCTTATGGTCTTATCCGATACCGGACTTTTGGCAGCAGGTACAGCAGAAGCGCTCGATGTTTTCTCCTCGCGTTTAGATTGCAATGTGAGCTCCACCTTGTCCTGCATGGTACATTTACCGTTAAATCTCACAGAGGGTTCCATTTCGAAATGAGTGGTGAGTACATCGCCATCCATTTTGGCATTACCGCGCAGATACAGATGATCCTGCACTTTGAGACTGCCCTTCACATGCCCGAGTACTTCAGCCTGCACACATTCCACATCTCCATCTACAAAGCCTTCGGGACCTATCATTACTTTAGAACGGGAACGGACGGTTCCTTTTACCTCTCCATCTATACGCACCTCGCTATCGCATTGTAAATCGCCATTTATCAATGTCCCTTTGGAAATAAGATTTACCTCTTTTCCTGAAGCGGAAGGCGTGGATACAGGTGGAGCATAGTTTGAAGTGCTGCTGCCCGGAGACATGTAAGTGTTCATTTCGTTTTCATCTTCTTTACGTGCAAACATAGGATTGGTTTTTTAAAATGAGAAATTAAATATTTGAAATTGTTAATAAGTTGACGTATCTGTTAACGGAATATTAAGCAAAGTAGTATCTTCCACCGATATTTTTCCATTCAATACTTCCTGAATGTTATTCAGATACTTTCGCTGGGCATTTACCAGTGTTTCCAGGGAATCTATTTTCATACTCATTTTAATGTATTCCCGCCTCTGTTTTAAATCGCCGTATCCCGGAATATAGTATTTCAACGGTGTGGTTGCCAATAAAACTCCTGTAAATAATATTAACACTACAATCAGTGTGCAAATACCAATATAAACATTTCTTTTTGTCAACTGAAAAGAAGCCACTTCTTCCAGTGTTTCTTCATCCAATACAGTCAAACGAAAGCGGTTATTCAACCTGCGCCATAGGGTATGTTGTTCTTTCAACAGGTTTCTCTTCACATTTGGAAATTTAAAAGAACAAATTTAAGAAACTGGGGAACGAAAATACTACTTTTTTTCATTGCTAAAAAAACAAAATTTTCTGCCTGATTTCATTAAATATACCTGTTTCGCAATCTGTCATTATATTTACCGTTTTAATGGATACCATGCAGATTGGCAGAAAAATATACCCGGTCCTTTTTATGTGGTCGTTATGCTTATCCGTAAAAGCCGGCTTTGCCCAAAGTCCTTTCATTATCAGCGCCAACAAAGGGCAGGATTCTTCCTGGATGAATCAGGAAATCCCCTATTTGAAGCTATCACAAAAAAAGTTTACCCTGAAGAGACGCCTGATCCAAAACATGGTGACACGCTTTAACGCTTATTATAATGCTCACACCAAATTAGAGGGTGTCATCGGGCAGGTTGAAGCATCTCATATTGACGACTATGATACACTGCTAAGCCTTTTCCCATACAGTCCGCAGGATTTTGTGCCCCAAGCGGGCAACCTCGATTCCGTCATCTTTGATGCAAGCTACGGTATAGAAATACATGATCCAAGGTCAAAATGGATAGATAATTTATTTCTAATCGCCGGACAGGCTTATTTTTTTAAACAAGATTATCGCAATGCTATCGCCGCATTTAAATTTATCATTAAAAACGGTGGCGCCAGAGACGAAGAAGGACGACCGGCCATTATCGGGAGTGTCGGATACAGCCCACAAAAGGATGTATCCATAGCCACGCCGGAGCAGAAAAAGCTTTTTTACCATACTCCGAGCCGGAACGAAGCTATTATCTGGCTTATCCGCAGTTATATTGATTCAGGAGAATACAATCTTGCCGGGAACCTGATCAATACGCTTAAAAATGATCCTGCCTTTCCTGACCGTCTCCAAAGCAGCCTTTCCGCCATGGAGTCTTCTCTCTATTTCAGGCAGCAATCTTTAGAAAAAGGCATGTCAGCGCTTGAACAAGCCTCCACACTGGAAAGCAATAAAAGATTAAAATCCAGGTGGAATTATATTTTAGGACAATATTATCAAAATAAAGAAAATTGGGAGGCTGCGCTGAATCATTACAACCAGGTCATCAGCCTGCCTGCAGATCCGCTGATGCATTTTTATGCTTACCTGAACCAGTCGGAAATTCATATTTTAAAAAACAAAGAAAATTTTGATGCCGGCAGCCAACCACTTCTTAAAATGGCTAAAAAGGAAAAATATGCCCGCTATCGCAGTATTATTTATTATCGTATTGCCCAGATGGCGCTAAAATCCGGTTTTCCCGACAAGGCAATTACCTTTTTAAAAGACGGATTGCAAAATAATCCCGAAAATGCCCCTCAAAAATTGCAATCCGCCGGACTACTTGCTAATATCTATTATGAACACGGCCTATACCGGTTAGCTAAGTCCTATTATGATACTGCCGCTTTATTGATACCACCCGGTATTGCCGATAACCTGCACATCCATGTCCGGGAAGAAGCTTTGGGAAAGATTGTCAATCAGTTAGACATTATTGACCGGCAAGACAGCCTTCAGCGTCTGGCGTCTATGCCTCATGCAGACCTGATGACATTTCTTAAGAGAGTAGCCAGGGACAGCCTCAGATCCATCAGAAAGAGAAATATGTTTCTACCCCAAAATGCGTCACCAGGTATGAATGCGGGGATCAACAATCCTTTAGGGCAGGAAACTGCTTCCAGTCAGCCGGAAGGAGGAAGCCGGCAAACCTGGTATTTTTATAATGCCGCTCTTAAATCCAAAGGCTTCTCGATTTTCAGAAGCCGCTGGGGAAAACGACCGCTGGCAGATAACTGGAGATCAGGCGGAACCGATCATCAGGGGGCGTCCTTAGCTGCCGCCAGTGAGAGTCAATTGCAGGATTCATCTGCTGAGAATACATTGGGAGCCAACGTAAGCGAGGATATCGGTATATTGCTGAAAAATATTCCGCTCAGCCCTTTACAGAAGCAACATTCCGATGATTCCATCAGGAACGCATTATATGCAGAGGCTGCTATTTTTAACGAACAATTGGATAACGATACGGCAGTGGCCCGCCTGCTGTCTGAAATAGCGACACGTTATCCCGGTTCCGTCAATGATGTGGAGAACTATTATCGCAGGTACCTTATTAATATCCACAGCGGCAATATGTCTGAAGCCGGGAAATACCGCGATTTGATCCTCCGGAAATTTCCTAATTCCAGGTATGCCGCCGACTTCAACAATGCTCATCCTTCTGTCATTTCTTCTTCACAAGAAGCGGCTACTCAACTGTATGATTCTGCTTATCTGAATTATCTCGGCGGAGATTACGCCAAAGTCATGGCATTAAAAGACAGCGCCACCCATGTGGATCCAAATAATCCTCAGAAATCGCGCTTTGATTTGTTAGGCGCCATGGCGCTTATTAAACAGCAATCGGACAGCGCCGGGAAAATTGCTTTAGAAAAAGTGATGACTGAAGACAAGAATGATACTGCCATAACAGCCCAGGCGGCAGCTATTTTAAATGCACTGAATCATAAACAGGAATTAATCGAGCACCTGGCACACCTGCAATTACCGGAAGAATCGCAAAATGAAATACCTTCTTATGCCGTGAATAATGAGAAACCTGCTATTACAGACACGGCTTCCGCCCCGGTAGCTGCGAAGCCTGCACCTGCTGTGGCCGCTGTGCCGAAGACAGCGAAAGATACTGCCAGGCAGATAATTCCCCCGCCACCGCCGGTCACACCTTATAAAATCAATGCCGCTTCGCCCCAGTTTGTGGTCCTGGCATTTAACCGTACAGAAAAGAAGCTTATTGATGAATCTGTAAATAATTTCTCCATTTATAACCAGAAAATGCATGCCGGGGATGGCATTGAGGTCAGTACCTACCTGCTGGCAAATAACCGTGTTATCCTGATCTTCCGGCTGTTTCCCGGCGAAATGGCTGCCTTAAAATATTATAAGGAAATAAAAGAAAAAGCAGTGACTACCATCATCCCGGATATTCCCGCGAATGATTACCGGCTTTTTATTATTTCCAGGGACAATTTTATTCTGCTTAACAATACGAAAGATTATTCCGGCTATCTGAAATTTTTCTCAGAAAATTACCGGTAATTTAGCAATACTTTTAACCTGAAAAGGAGGAAATTCGATAGTTTTGCCAACCGAAAATGTATGAAGAAATCTGTCAAAATATTATGGATATGTGTGTTTTCCATTATGGGAGCGCTTGTTTTGTGTGTTTTCCTGATTAATTGGGGATTGTTCGGCTATATGCCTTCCATGGCCCAACTGGAAAATCCGTCTGCCGCCCTGGCTTCTGAGGTCATAGCCGAAGACGGCACCCCGATGGGTAAATTTTATTATGCCGATGAAGACCGGACTGCCTGTGCCTTTAAAGATATTTCCCCTTATGTGATCAATGCCCTGGTTGCCACGGAAGATGAGCGTTTTTATGAACACTCCGGCATTGACCCCAAAGGAACCTTAGCTATCCCGTTTTATTTATTAATAGGGCGTAAACGCGGTTCCAGCACAATTACCCAACAGTTGGCGCTGAATCTCTTCGGAACACGATCTTCCAACCCCATCATCCGCATATTCCAGAAGATGAAAGAATGGGTGCTTGCTGTAAAGTTAGAAAGACATTTCACGAAAGACGAGATCCTGGCGCTTTATCTGAACACGGTGGGATTCGGAGATAATGTGAAGGGCATAAAAAATGCTTCGCGTACTTTCTTTAATAAGGATCCGGACCGGTTGAACATCCAGGAAGCAGCGACCCTCATAGGGATGCTGAAGGGCAATACGCTGTACAATCCGCGTATTAACCCGCGGTATGCATTGGAAAGACGTAATACGGTCATCCATAAAATGGAAGACAACCATTATATTACTGCATCGCAGGAAGAAGCTGCCGTCAACACCCCTATCCGGCTGCAATATCATAAAATGAATCAAAATACCGGCATAGCTCCTTATGCACGGGAATACATCCGCCAGTTCATGAAAAACTGGTGTGCCAATCATCAAAAGCCGGACGGTGATAATTATGATCCCTATTCCGACGGGTTAAAGATATATACAACCATCAACCCCAAGATACAAATGTATTCGGAGCAGGCCATGGATAAGCATTTAGCTGAACTGCAGAAAATATTCAACCAGCAATATGATATTAAGAACGGCTCTATATGGAAGAAAAATGAGAATTACCTGACTATGTTTATGAAAAACAGCGACCGTTACAGGGCTATGAAAGCGGCCGGTGAAAGCGATGCCGCTATAGAGGATTTTTTCAGGACACAGAGAATAAACATGCGCGTATTTTCATGGAACCATACGACGGATAATATTCCGCATACGATGGATACCACCATGACTCCCATGGATTCCATCAAATACATGCAGCAGGTGATCCAGGGAGGATTTTTAGCCGTAGATCCCGAAAGCGGCGATATCCGTGCCTGGGTAGGCGGACCTGATTTCCGGTATTTCAAAAACGATCATGTCTTAGCTACGCGGCAGGTAGGTTCGACCATCAAACCTTTTCTGTATTGCTTTGCCATCATGAATGGTTTTACGCCCTCTACGGTAGTTCCCGATACGCCGGTTTATTTTCCAAAATATCACTGGGTTTCCAAAAATGACGTAGGCGGGGGGGGGCCGCCGGTTCCTTTAAGCGTCGGACTGGCACAATCCCTGAACCATGTGGCAGCTTATCTGATCAAACAGCTTACTCCTGCAGCTTTTGCCGATTTCCTGAAAAGTCGCATAGATATTTCGAGTGATGTACCTCCTTATCCTTCCATTGCCCTCGGAACCCCTGATATCTCGTTGTACGAAATGGTCCGTGGTTATACAATCTTTCCGAACAGAGGGTTAATGGCGGAACCTTTGCTGATCACCCGTATTGAAGACCGCAACGGGAATATCCTTGCCAATTTTGCCCCGAAAAAGCATGAAGTGATCAACAGTAGTACGGCCTCCACCATGATACGCATGATGGAAGGAGTGGTCAATTCAGGAACCGGGGCCAGGATAAGGTTCCGTTATGGGATTCAGGCTGAACTGGCGGGGAAAACGGGTACCACCAACAACAATACCGACGGATGGTTTATCGGATACAGTCCCCAGTTGCTGGCAGGAGCCTGGGTTGGATTTAATTACAATTTTCTTCACTTCAACAGCACCTATATAGGACAAGGCGCCAATACGGGATTACCCATCTACGCGCTGTTTATGAAGCAGGTGTATGCAGACAAAACATTAAGTATCAGTCCTTCCGCACAATTTAACCTGCCCGCCCCTCCTGAAGGGTTGAACCAGTTCAACTACGATCCCAGCCTGCCTCCAGGACAAGCTGCACCAAACAACGGGAACGGGAATGCCAGCGATTACTTCGATGTGGATAACAGTGAGAAAAAAAGCCAGCCTCATGAAAAATCACCGGAGAAAAAAGGCAAAGCAGAAGAGCACCAGCCCACGCCCAAAGCGCTTTACTCACCATCAGGAAAGGGGAGATAAGATTTTTCAGGATCAGCCTTGCTTAAAAAAATGACAATTAGAAAAGGAATATATCTCGTGCTGCTGTTTACAGGTATCTGCAGTGTTGCCCGCGCCCAATATTACTATCAGGATATTATCAGTCCGGAGAATACCATGAAGGAACAGCGTCAATACCGGGATAATAAAATTGCCGGAATACAAATAAAAAGCTATGATGATAATAATGAATTGAACAGGAACTTTCATTGTATAGAAGAGTTTTATGACGACTTTAAAAAGGCTATCACAAGGACCGGATCCTTTGAAACGGGTAGTTCAGTCGTTTATTCCTATTTTGACGACAGGGGAAGGATATTACACAGTACAGACAGTACCGCCCAAAGCGTGAATGATACATACTATTATTATGACACAAAACAACCGCAACAGATAGACAGTCTCCGGTTTATTTCCTATTCCATTCAAAATTCCGATACATTCCGTTACAGCGAATCTCATATTTATCAATATGATTCTACCGGAAAACCATTGAAAATGATCCGGCTTAAAAATGACAGCCCTTTTTCCATAGTCAGTTTCACCACTGATTCTTCAGGAAGGGTTGTCAAAGAAAGTGAAAAAGGCAGATATGATGCCATTCCTGCTGTTTACTACAAGTATAATTCATTAGGGCAACCCACAGATATATTTCATTTTTATGAAGATAAGCAGAAGAAGGTCCCCGATTTTCTGTTTGATTATGATCCGCAAAATCGTTTGTCAGAAAAAATGTCCGTGACAATGAACAGGAAGAGCTATCTTTTATGGAAGTTTTTCTACGGAGACAGCGGACTGATTGACAAAGAAGCCTGCTACGGACCCAAACATGCTTTATTGGGAACGCTTAAGTTTGAGTATATTTACAGATAAAAACCGGTAGCTGATTTGTTCATTTTAAAACAATGATTATCTTTGCACTCCGTTTTTGAGAGGTTCGTTTATATGAAACGATATTAGCGGAATTAGCACAGTTGGGAGAGCATCCCTACGGACGTAGAGACCAAGGTTGGGGTCACAGTTCTTTTGATAAACAACGTAATTAATATTAGCGGAAGTAGCTCAGTTGGTAGAGCGCAACCTTGCCAAGGTTGAGGTCGCGAGTTCGAGCCTCGTTTTCCGCTCAGCTAAAAGTTAGTTCTTTATAGAAGTGGAAGTCGCGAGTCA
>SCQT01000235.1 GCA_004322015.1 Chitinophagaceae bacterium | reverse complement strand
TGATAAGTTCTTTGACATCGTGGACAGTAAAATAGCGATACATCGTGGACTAAATTGGTAATGTAGGTCTTAAAAAGACTTACATGACAAAAGAAGAAAAAACGATTTCAGCGGTTAATGCATTCAATTCCGGTGAAAAGGTATCCTCAATTTTAAAGCGATTTAAATGCAGTAAGAGTTGGTTATATAAATGGGTAAAACGGTGTAAAGCTAACTCAAACGGGCAATGGTATCTGGAGGAAAGTAAGAGACCTAAAACCGGCCGTAATTCCACTGCTGAAGAGGAAAAGCGAGCTGTTATCTCAGCCAGATTAGCATTAGAATCCCAACCTTATAGCCAACGGGGTGCCATCAGTATTCAGTATAAGATGAGGGCGCAACAACAACCTGTGTTACCGGTATGGAAGATCAACAAAATACTCAAGAATGCCCATCTTAACACTAAGAAGCCCAAGGATCAGAAGCGAATCAATGAATATCCTTTCATTGGAACAACATTAGATCAGATGGATTTCGTTGGTCCCAGGTATATAAAAAATGATGGCCGGTATTACAGCCTTAATATCATTGACAGTACCACTCATTTTGTCCATATTAACCCTATGAGAAGCATGGAAACACAAAATGTTTTGCAATCAGTTGTCCGCTTTTGGCAACAAAGGGGAATGCCTGATTTTCTGCAAATGGATAATGGATTGAGTTTCCGGGGTAGCAACCGACATCCACACAGCTTTGGTAAATTAATCAGAATGGCATTGAGCTTAAAAATAACCATTGTGTTCATTCCAATACAGGAACCCTGGCGTAACGGGATTATTGAGAAATTCAATGACTCTTTCAATAAACGTTTTATTAAGAGTCAAGCCTTTGATAGTTTTTCAAATTTACAAGCCTCTGCCATTGAATTTGAAAACTTCCATAACCAATGTCATCGGTATAATGCTAATAAAAGCAGGACGCCTGTTGAGCAAACAGCTCTTGAATTTGAAAGGGAGAAGCTACCAACGGATTATATGATTCCTCAAAAGCCCATACCCTTAAAGAGTGGCAGAATTATCCTCGTAAGGTTTATCCGCAGCAATTTGATATTGGACGTGTTTAGCGAAAAATTCCTCATGCCAAAACATCTGGAATATAGCTATGTAACAGCCGTTATTGATGTGGAAAGCCAATTACTGGTCGTGCTTAGGGATAATCAGATACAATGGAGAACATATTATAAAATATAATAGTCCACGATGTATAGGAATTTTGCCATCTTTAGTCGCCCCTTAAGGGGCAATAGTTCACGATGTCAAAGAACTTTTGGTCTTTAGAATAGCTTTCTTTAAAGACCCCTACTTTTGTCCACGATGTATAGGAACATTACAATTAGGAATTAAAAATCAGAAATATTTTCTCCTTTTCATACTATTCCCGTATCCACAGTTTAACTTTCGTGCCCCCGTCACCCGGCAGATCTTCATATTCCACATTATCTATTTTACTTTTATTAAAATAACTGAGCCTTTCCTCCGTAATAGAAACGCCCATTGATTCCACCTTAAAACTACTATTTCGTAACGCTTTTGCTCTTTCCCTGCCAACTCCGTTATCTTCGATACTGACTAACAATGAGTTTCCCTTTTGCCGAAGGGTGATAGAAATTTCCCCATTGCCTTCTTTCAGCCGGATACCATGCCAGATCGCGTTCTCTATAAATGGCTGAATAATCAATGGCGGGATCATCACATCGCCCGAAAAATTATGGTGGTCGGTATTGATCTGCAAAACTATCTTTTTCTTCAATCTTCTCTCTTCTAATTTTACGTAATGATCAATAGCTTCCAATTCCTCACTGAGGGGTATTTTTTCTTTCCTCGAGTTTTGCAATATTTTCCTGATAAGCGCTGCAAAATCATTCAAATACTCTACCGCTTCATCAGATTCATTGGAAAGTATATAGGCCTTGATAGAATTCAGCGAATTAAAAATAAAATGCGGATTCATCTGCGCCTGTAAAGCCATCTTTTCCAATTTCACTATTTTCTGATTCAATGCCGCTCTTTCCATCTTTTCATAATGCTTCTTTTTGATCACATTCAGTCTGAGCTTATAAATGGTATATAAGATCAGTATTCCAATAAGGATAACGAGGAGCTTAAACCAGAGTGTTTTCCAGAACGGAGGATTAATGACAATAGTCACTGAGTAAGGTTTTTTATTCCAAACCCCGTCTTCATTGACGGCATTCACCTGGAAGGTATAGTTCCCCGGAGGAATATCACTATAAATAACAGAACGCCTGCTTCCTGCATTCGTCCAATTATTATTTAAACCTGCCAGCCGGTAACGGTATTGATCAAACCGAGGAGAAACGAAATTGAGCGAGGAAAACTGGAAAAGAAGCATGTTCTTATGGTATGGAAAAGTAAAGGAACGCTGGTCGCCGGGGAAAGTATTCTTCCCGATTCCTGCAGAAAGCACCTCCATATCAGAAACATATACAGGAACAGGCATGGTATCTGGCTTAATACGTATGGGATCAATCTTATTGATCCCATATATGCCGCCAAAAAACAGATCGCCGTTTTTACCTTTATAAGCTGACATTTCATCAAACTCATTGGATTGTAATCCATCCTCTTTACTGAAGTTCCTGAATTTATTTTCACCAATATAGAATTCACTGATCCCGTTATTGGAAGATATCCACAAATGCCCGGCATCATCCATCATACAGGCATAAAGCATGTTATCAGGCAACCCGTCATCCATGGTGTACCGTCTGAAAGCATGTGTCTGAAGATCAAATTTTATCAGTCCGCCATTTAAAGTGGCGATCCATAAATAACTGCCATCGTCATACAGGCAGGAAACCCAGGTGGCAGGCTCAGAAGAATTCCGGCCGAAATGCAAATAATTTACAAATTGACCTTTACTGCTTTCATATTTACTGATCCCATTAGCTGTACCAATCCAGATATTCCCATGATTATCTTTGATAATATCGGATATATTATTATCACATAAGGAAAGGGTATTTCTATCTTCATGAATATAGTGAACCAGGGAACGGTCCTGCGGATTCCACTTATAAACGCCGCCCTTATTATCATAAGATCCAAACAATACCATAGAATCTGAAGCCGGAAGTATAGTTCCGATCATTTTTAATTTATTCAGTTCGGGTACATGGGCTGTATCTACATAGTAAAGGGACCCTTTTTTCTTAATATAAACTAATCCATTATAAGTCCCTGCTAAAATTTCTCCCGATGAATCAGTACATAAGGTATAAAACCAGGTATAATATTGTTTCCCGCCGGGAAGATAGATGTGATATTGAGTTCCCGTGATAGAGTGTTGATCAATACAGGTTGTCCGTTGGAAACGGCCATGATATGAAGAGAATCTGTCCCGACGATAGAAAAAACTGTTGATAATTCTTTTACCGGATCAGTCAAATCCCGATCATACAAAGTAAATTTTTGCGCATAAGGATCATACTTGTTTAATCCGTTTTCTGTACCTATCCATATTCTGTGACGACTATCTTCCGTAAGACAAAGGATCACATTGCTGTTTAAGGAATGCGGATAAAAGGGTGTCTTGATTATATTGCCCACCATTTGTCCGCCGGGGAATTCCTTAAACAGAAAAATACCGTTGGTTTGGGTGCCGATCCACAGATATCCCTGATCATCCTGCAAGAGACAATTAACCCATATATTTGAATAATTAGTCCCTTCGTAATTCAGGTTAATTTGATGAAAAACCGGAAGATGATCTTTCATTCCGTCAAAATGCCAGACACCGTTGGAGGTCCCCACCCATAGATCATTTTTACCGGCACATACGATCATAGGGCCTTTATCATTGTTTTTTAAGCCAAAAACCCCCGGTTTCAGTTTAAATAAAAGCCTGTATTTGATCGCGTCAAAGACTAAAATATTATTTTGAGTGGTAACACCCCAAACCCTATGCCGATCATCTTCTTTAAGCGCTATAATTCCTGCCGAATCATTGAGTAAAATCCGTTGAAAATGAGGCATGCCGGGAAACGTTTCTTTCGAAGTATCCGCAATCAAAATGCCGTTATTAATACCCATCCAATCATTACCTTCACTTGTCCTGAGTGAACAAAAAATATTGCCGATGTTGGTGGCTGGGAATGAATCATACAATGAATCCAACACAACAAAAGAGCGGTCAGACGGATTGAATAAAAAACTGTTAGCGCTGGTCCGAATAAACAACATGCCACTCCCGGCTTTGGATATCTGCATGACTTCGGAAAGGTTACTCAGCTTCGCTGCATTTATTTTCTGAAAGGCCGCATTTGAAAAATGTTGGAAATCATATCCGTCAAAGACATCCAGTCCTTTTTCTGTTCCAATACACATTTCCCCGTATTTATCTTCCGTGACGGCGCTGACTGCCGATTCGGACAGACCGTCGTTAATGGTATAGGAATCCAGCCGGACAGGAAACGAGAGGGATGATTGTGCCTCGGCCCAATGGGGGATCCACACTTCACAAGCCATTGCCAGGAAGATGACCATCCTAAATCTTTTATATGCCTTTAAAAAAGACACTTTCGCCTCTTTAGAAAAATGATATTTATACGGTAAAATTAGGGAAAGATTGGAATATCTATTTTTCAGCTTCTCTCATGGCCTTTAATCCTTTCGTCCATTTCAACAATTCTTTCATCATGATTTCAGCAGACCGGATCATGCTTTCAGTGGGGATAAACTCTCCTTCTTCATTAATATGATTAGTAAAAAAAGGGATATGCACTGCTTCAAACAGTGGGACCATCTTTTGAGTAGTCACTACTTCTTTCAACATCTGTACGGCCCTCACTCCGGCGCCGATCCCGCCATAGCTCACAAAAGCCGCCGGTTTATAATTCCACTCATGGTAAATAAAGTCTAAGGCATTTTTTAAAGGAGCAGGAAATCCGTAATTGTATTCACAGGTTACAAATACAAACGCATCCGCAGGATCAATCATCTTACTCCATCTTTTTGTATGATCACGATGGTATCGCCTTAATTTCGGGTGTTCCGGCTCATCCAAAAACGGAAGATTTACCGCTTTAAGATCAATCAATTCAGCTTCAAAATCATGTTGTAGTGTAAGCCATTCCATAAACCATGCCGCCACCGCGGGACCCTTTCTGCCTTCTCTGGTGGTGGCTAAAATTACTTTTAATTGATACATCTTTGAATATTGTTTAAGGTTTAAAGTTTCGGGTTTGGGGTTTCGGGTTTCGGGCATTGGGGCTTGGGGTTTTAGACTTTTAAATTATTCCACATCAGGAGATCACACATCACACATCAGACATCAAAAATCAGAGATCACAGATCAGAGATCTTGGATCTAAGATTGATTTTTCATTTTCTCCAATCCCAGGTCTTTCAAATCCACATCTTCCTCTTCCAATGCAGTCCACATCTCACCTCCTTTCTCCGCTTTTTTCAATAAGGATTTTTCCATCCATAACAGCAATGCCGGTAAAATAGTCAGGTTAGTGATCATGGCTAATATTAAGGTGAGAGAGGTCAGCCAGCCCAATGCACGGGTACCTCCAAAACCAGAAAAGCAGAAAATAAGAAACCCTGCAAATAAAATCAATCCGGTCAGGATAATACTTAAACCGGTATTATGGATCGTGCTTCTCACTACTGCAGAAATATCATGATTAAAATGGTGCATCTCCTGTTTAAAATTCACTAAGAAACGGATAGTCACATCAATCGAAATCCCGAGCGCAATGCTAAACACTAAAACAGTGGAAGGCTTTAAAGGCACCCCCGCCCATCCCATCACACCGGCAGTAACCACCAAAGGGATTACATTAGGCACTAATGAAATGAACAACATTTTCCACGAACGGAATAAATATAACATACAAAAAACGATCAGTATAAATGCCAGAATGATGCTGTCTATTAATCCGTTAATAATAAACCGGCTCCCTTCTAAAAAAATAATACTCGTGCCGGTAAACGATATTTTATACTGTGCCGTATCAAATATTTTATCAGCGCTTATCCTCAATGAATCAATCAATCCCGGAAGCCGTGCCGTTCCGATATCTGCCATATTTACGCTGATACGCGCCACTTCCCTGCCGCTGTCCATAAAGGAGGATATCAGTTTTGAAAAATTAGAAGACCCATCCTTTCCTTTCATTTGCAGATAAGGCGCCAGGAAGGCAATGTCGAACTGATTGGGAAGGGCATAATCACTGCTGTCACCCAGATAAAAAGCCTGGCGCGCAAATTTAATCCCGTCCACAATAGATAAAGGATGAGATAATTCGGGATGAGTGGAAATAACTTTGGTAAACTGATCTATTTTTTCCAGCGCGCTTAAACGTGAAATCCCCATCTTGTGCTTCGTATCTATCAATATTTCCAGAGGCATCACTCCATGAAAATTAGCTTCGAAAAATTTAAGGTCTTTATACACCTTGTCAGACTGAGGGATATCATCTACAATATACCCGACTGCAGTCAGCCTCCACAAGCCAATAATGGCAAGCACAAGCACTACGCCCGTTCCGACATACACCCACGGACGAAAATCAAATACCAATCTTTCCAGGAACAGTAATACCCTTCGTATAAGCCTGCTGTCCAAATAACTTGTATGCCTTCCCTTAGGCGGAGGAAGAAAACTGAGAACGGAAGGAAGAAAAATAATGGAGATGAAAAACAGGAACAGGATGTTCAATCCTGCCACTATGCCAAATTCTTTTAAAATGGCGCTGCTGGTAAAAAAGAAAACGCCAAAACCAATAGCAGCAGCTAAATTGGTAAATAAAGTAACAATACCCATAGTTTGCACCATGCGTATCAGGGATTTTATTTTATTCCCGTGCTCGGCATATTCACTATGATACTTGTTCAGGAAATAAACACAATTGGGAATACCGATCACTACTATTAAAGGCGGAATAAGTCCTGTCAGAATAGTTAATTTATATCCCAAAATAACTACGGTAGCCAAAGACCAAATGACGCCCATCAGCACAACCAGCATGGAAATAATAACTGCGCTGAAAGAACGGAAGAAGCCAAACAGAATAAGCGCTGTCAATATAAAAGAACATATTAAAAAGATACGCAATTCATGAGAAATTTTTTCCGTCACCACTGTGCGAATAAGGGGAAGCCCGCTCAGATGGACCTGAATATGATTTTGTTTCCCGAATTGTTCCGCAGTATGTTGAATTTCTCCAATCACTTTTTTCCTTGCTGAAGAATTCAACACTTCCTTATTGATCCTGATCGCCATCAGATAAGCATGCGTGGAAGGGTCAAACAACAACCCGCGATAAAAAGGCAGAGACAGAAAAGTATTTTTCAGACTATCCAGCGCCGGCCGGCCTTGTGGTAAAACGGGGAATAATAACTTAGCTTCCAGGCGTTTTGTGGAATCATTTTTAATCAAATTAATGGCTGTCGGAATGCTCAACACATTCTCTACAGAAGGGATATGCTGAATATCCTGCGTTAACTGATAATAATTCCCGAAGAAATCCTCCCGGAAGAAATGATCTGTTTTTACCCCTATCACTAATAAATTCCCGTCTTCACCAAATTCCTTTTGGAAAGCCTCATATTCTTTAAACTTAGGATTATTGACGGGGATGGCTTTCACAAAATCATAAGAAAGCTGCACCTGCGAAGCTTTATAAGCCAGAAATGCCGATACAGCCAGTAAACCAGCCAATAACGGGATCCTATATTTAAGCACAAAGCCTGCCAGGCGTTGCCACATATAAAGCTAAATAGAGATAAATTCTAAAAAAGATTGAATGAGCAAAGATACTTAGAAAGTGCTATTTTGCCTAAGCCCACAGTGACCTGAACATATAATATTTCCCACAATATTAGTACAGAAAGGATCAGCGTTTAAAGGGATGTGATAAAACACCGGAAAAATGTGACGAAACCGGAATATATACTCTGATAAACCTTAGTAGAAAAGGAAAATATATTGATTATTCAACCTTATTCCCTTATTTCCCGAGAAGGTAATAAGGCCGTGATATTCGGTAAATACTTTTCTACTAAAGTTTTTTGTTGAAGACCATTCATTATTTCACTGTCGCAGAATAGGATGTAGTTAGTACCATCTCCACATGCGGAATCCCATCCAGCATGAATTGATCCCCATCTGTTCTAAATCCAAAAAAATAATAAAACTCTTTCAGGTAAGATTGTGCCGCAATCCGGATCGGTACATCTCCATACATTCTATGCGCCAATACTAAGCTCTTACTCATTAATAATTTTCCAATGCCCTGCCCTCTTACTTCCGGCGCTGAAATAATTCTGCCCAGGGATGCTTCCCGGTAATAATCGCCCGGTGCAAATAATCTTGAATAAGCCACCAATAAATTATTATACCAGCCCATAATATGAAATGCTTTTTGATCTTTATTATCCATGTCGAGGTAAATGCATTGTTGCTCTACCACAAACACCTTGCTTCGCAAAAGCAATACCTGATACAGCTCCTTTGGCGTTAACCGTTCAAAGGGTTTTAAAACCCAGTTTATTTCACTTGTAATATCCATCAATTTTAAATGTCAAATATCAAATAATACCCAATTCTCAAAATTAAAGACTATCCAAACCCGAAACCCCGAACCCGAAACTCAAAGCATTACCTCCCTATTCCGGGAAAGACCGGCATGCTCATTAAATCATTCGCGCCTACTGATTGCACTGCGAAGAAAAAATTATCCTTTGAATAGGGTAATATTATTTCTGTGCTGTCGGTATAAAATTTTTTTTGCCACATGGGTGCGTCCGTTTCTCTTATTAACACATAGTAACCCGCTGCTTTCCCGTATGCAGGCGGCTGCCAGAATAAACGCGTGTAATTGGTCAGGCGACTGATATCTAATTTTACATTTTGGGGGACAGAAGGGGCATTGGTTAAGCAGGCTACCGTAGCCAGATTTAAGCAGGTATTCTTCCTCAGATATTCATCATCTACAAACTGCGGAAGATCACCATATTGAATCCCATTTTCAATTCTTACGTCCTGATGCTGATGATCAAAATCTTCATAAAAATCAGTTAAACGAACGGCTGTGAAGCCCTTTCCCTGAAAAGGTATATGATCTCCTCCTCTCAGAAAACGATCCCGGCGATATATCAATACTACATCCAGATTATCTACATACGTATCGCCTATCGTCTTGATATAACGTGCCAATTCTCTCGACTTGCTGTCATTTTCACCCGATAAATCTTTGCGCAACCTTTCACCCTGTGGAGTTTCCACCGAAGGAATGCCTTCACTAAAAATCCTCACTTTGGTATTATCATGTTTATCCGTGCCGCCCGAAACACTGTTACCTATCATGTCATTATTGATCATGGCAGCCATATTCCAATTCCCGGCTTTAGCTTCTTCCGCTAAATGAGCCGATCCGAACAATCCCTGCTCCTCTCCTGTAACCGCTACTAAAATAATCGTTGCTTTCACAGGATAGCGGCTTAATAATCTGGCCATTTCCAATATCGCAGCTACTCCGCTGCCGTCATCATTGGCGCCCGGCGCAGCATCCGTACTATCCATAATATGGGTACACCGGCTGTCTAAATGAGCGCTCACCATAAAAATCCTGCTGTCATCGGGATCCGTTCCTTTGATCGTTGCTATCACATTACCCATCGGTAGCGGCCTGTCAATTCTTCTATGGTCAGCCGGCTGCATCCACGTGTCTATCCTCACAGTCATTCTTCCCCTGCTATACGATGCATCCTGCCGGAATTTACTTAATACCCATTCTCTGGCTGCACCGATACCATGATGCGGATCACTTTGTGAACTTAGCGTATGACGCGTACCAAAATTCACCAGCGTACGAACGTATGATCGGAGACTGTCGCGCGATACTCCTTCTGTCAAATATCTGACTGAACTATCAGGGTGAATAATGGTTTGTGAAAAAGCACCCGGGATCCACAGAAATATCGAAAGGATCAGGCAAAAAATCTTAGACATACGTAAAAGGTTATAATGCAATAACGGATTTAAAATTAAAATCATTTATTCAATCGGCGAAAGATTTTTTTCCGGAAGCTGTAACTTTACAAAATCTTCAAACAGGACAAATATGCCCCTTTTAAAAACCGGTATTTTTTTACAGATCAATCACATCACCGTCAGATATCTTGATAGTATTTTGCTGCCTGACCTTTCTTTTATCATACATGAAGGGGAGAACTTTGCCATCACCGGTAAAAGCGGTTCGGGAAAAACTTCATTTTTACAAACCATTCTTGGAAAATATAATATTGTCAAGGGAAGCATTTCCTATCCATTCTTTGAATCTTTTACAAAGAAATATCATATTGAAGATCCCCTGTTTACTTCCAGGCATTTAATTGCTTTCGTCCCACAAGAGGCACATTTCAAAAACAAACAAAACATGGCTGATTTTTATTATCAGCAACGTTTTAATTCGTCAGATGGGGAAGAGGCTGTTACGGTCAGTGAATATATCCGGGAAACATTTTCTTTGGTTGACAAAAGGATTTACTCATCAGGCGTCCGCTTTTCATTAGAATGGATCATTTCACATCTGAATTTAGATGATCTTTTAAATAAAACAATCATTCAGCTTTCACACGGCGAAACCAGAAGATTGCTGATTGCAAAAGCCTTATTAAAACAACCTTTATTGCTTTTGCTCGATAATCCTTTAATGGGATTGGATGTGACGGCCCGGCCTTTCTTCTACCGTTTAATGTCGCAGATCAGCCGCAAAGGAACACAGATTATGCTGGTAACTGCCCCGGACGAAATTCCTCCATGCATCACTCATGTAATTGAACTCAGACAAGGGAGAATCACCGGCGAATGGACAAGGGATGCCTTTGTTTTCAAAGAGACTGCAGAAACTGATACAATATGGCAGCCTGATCAAAATAAAATCCTGCAATTAACTAAAAACAACGATAATAATAAGAATGATTTTGAGTGCGTCCTGCAAATGAAAGACATCCATGTAAAATATGGAAATACAGCCATCCTGTCAGACATAAACTGGACGATCAGGAAAGGTGAAAAGTGGGCCTTGCTGGGCCCTAATGGCGCCGGGAAATCAACGTTGCTCAGTCTTATCAGCGGGGACAATCCGCAGGCTTATGCGAACACGATTTATTTATTTGATAAGAAACGCGGGAGCGGAGAAAGTATATGGGACATCAAGCATCAAATCGGTTTTGTTTCCCCCGAATTACATGTTTATTTTAAAAGTAACAGCAGTTGCTTAGATGTGGTTCTTTCCGGTTATACGGACACCATGAATGTGAATCATAAAAAGATAACTAAAGAACAAGTTATTCATGCTATTACCTGGATGCAACTGTTAGATACTGATGAACTGAAGGATCAAAAATTCAAACAACTGCCTGCAGGAAAGCAACGGCTTATTTTATTATTGAGAGCTTTGGTAAAAAATCCTCCGCTTCTGATTTTAGATGAACCATGCCAGGGATTGGATGAAGACCAAAAGTCTCATTTTAAAAATATAATCGGGCGTATTTGTAGTGACCCTGACAGATCACTGATCTACGTTACGCATTATCCGGATGAAATCCCTTCGATAGTGAATCATACTTTGCATTTAAAGAAGGGTAAAGTGATGGAAATGGAATAATTTATAAAAAGAAAAACTTCAATATCCATATTTGTCTTTCCATCTGTTCCTGAGGAATTTTCTTATTTCTTCTTCCCTTAGGTTCTCCCCCGGGTCGTAGAATTTTGTCCCTGATAAGGTATCAGGCAGATATTCCTGTTCCACAAAGTTCTTCTCAAAATCGTGCGCATATTGATAGGCTGCACCATAATCCAGATCCTTCATCAATTTAGTGGGTGCATTCCGCAAATGCAGGGGCACCGGTAAATCACCCGTTCTTTTTACAATGCTCAATGCGCCAGCGATAGACATATAACTGGCATTACTTTTAGGGGACGAAGCTAAATAAGTGGCACATTGCGCCAGTATAATACGTGCCTCTGGATATCCTATCAAATTAACGGCCTGGAACGTATTAGTGGCTAAGACTAAAGCCGTAGGATTGGCATTTCCGATATCTTCAGAGGCAAGGATCACCATACGCCGGGCAATGAATTTTACATCTTCTCCTCCCTCCACCATCCTTGCCAGCCAATATACCGCAGCATTGGGATCGCTGCCGCGGATGGATTTTATAAAAGCAGAAATGATATCATAATGTTGTTCACCCGATTTGTCATATAAGGCAATTCGTTGCTGAGCTATACGCATGACACTTTCATCCGTAATAATGATCTCAGCAGGCTTTTTCTTTTTATTATCCGAAGGACTATCCAATGCATCCACCACAATCTCCAACAGGTTTAGAAGTTTGCGTGCATCTCCTCCGGATAAACGAAGTAACGCTTCTGTTTCTTTCAGCACTACCTTTTTTGTCCCGAGCCATTCATCCTTGCGAATTGCCATATCCAGCAAATGCAACAGATCATTCGTTTCTAAAGGGTTTAATACATATACCTGGCAACGTGACAGCAAAGCGGAATTTACTTCAAAAGAGGGGTTTTCGGTGGTAGCGCCGATCAGGGTAATCACTCCTTTCTCCACAGCTCCCAACAGCGCATCCTGCTGCCCTTTATTAAAACGATGGATCTCATCAATAAAGAGAATAGTCCCCGCTTTTTTCTCAGCAAGGCCGATCACTTCCCTGACTTCTTTTACCCCGGCTGAAACAGCGCTAAGGGTATAAAAAGGCACCCCTGTTGATTCTGCAATTACATGGGCTAAAGTGGTCTTCCCTGAGCCGGGAGGTCCCCATAAAATCATGGAAGGGATATGCCCCTGTATTATTGCTTTACGTAAGACTGCTCCTTCACCTGTAAGATGCCCTTGCCCTAAAAGCTCATTCAGCACAGAGGGCCTCATTCGTTCAGCTAAAGGAATACCGAAGTTCATAGGGTAATAAAATCTTTTTATTTGGCATCATTCTGCCTGAGAAATTCCAGCACTTCGCGCGCTTCCTGATCACTCAGTCCCTGATTGGTCATCTGAGTCTGATTAAATTGATTAAAAAGCGCTTCAGCCACCGGATCATGATGCGTCATCGTGTCGGGATTAGTGATCATATTCATGATCCATGCCGGGGTCCGGATCTTTGTAATTCCTTTTAATCCCGGGCCTATCAACTTTTGATCAGTCGCCTGATGACACACCGTACATTTCGTTTGAAAGACTTCTTGCCCTTCTTCCGCCATTTTCGGATCAATGGTATTTCCGACCTGCACATGGCTGAATCTACCTACTCCCTCGCTGTTGCTGGGGGCATTTACATCTATTGCGGCAGAGGCTCCGGCCGAAGCGGCTGAAGGTCCGGATGCACTGCTTCCTGAAGCGGCATTATTATTACTTTCCGAAGAGCTGTTGCTATGGCATGAAAACAAAGTAATGCCAACCAATAATACGACAATCACCAAAACTGATTTCATAGTTCTATTTTTTTTGAATATTAAGATTCGTAATGTATCCTTTACCGAGCCGGATATCCGACGCCAATTGCTGGATCGTAGTATTCGTGAGCAATTCAAGCAGGCCTTCCCGAAAAGGCTTGAATTCATGATGCATTGGACAGGGATGATTGTCTGAGCAATCTTTTAAACCCAAAGCACATTGATGAAAAAAGCTATCGCATCCAAGCACTTCCAATATCTTTATTAATGTAATATCCCTTGCATCAGGAGGGATGAAGAATCCGCCATTGGGGCCCTTGGCAGAGCTTATTATTTTAGCTTTTACCAGATTTTGTAAAATCTTCCCGGTAAAATACATCGGCGATTCAATCTCTTTGGCTATTTCCTGGATGCCAAGCTTACGTCCTTTTTCGCTTTTGATAGCTATAAAGACGCATGCCCGCAAGCCATATTCGCAAGTTTTTGAAAACATGAATTTTGAAAAATTAATGATAATCGAAAAGAGAGATAAAGATAACTCTTTTTTAAAATAATATGATCAAACAAAATATTTTTCACAAAAAAAGCCTCCGCACTCAGGCGGAAGCTTTTTAGAATTATTCCTATCTTTAAATTAAGATATCTTGATTATCTGGAACGGCGCAAATTCGGGTGCGGAGGAGGAACCATATTCGGACCCTGATCTTCCGGAGTTGCAGCTCTCAAATCCACGCTGTGAGTATCACCAGGTACGCCACTATACTGGAATATAAACCTGTCGGAAGAAACTCCCTGTTTATCAGTCAGATATTTTATTACTGCATTTACGCGATCCCATGAAAGTTGTTCGCTCGCTTTGGAAGCTTCTGCATGACCTGTTACTACCACACGGCAGTCTGGGCTCTGACGCATGCGGTTAGCCACATCAGAAAGCAGCGCTTCATCATCTTTTGACAGACGAACTGTCCGGCCGGCAAAATTTATGCTTGGTAAAGTACCCAGGTTACATGCGTTTGCCTTAATATAACCGGAGAAGCAGGATGAATCAGGACACGGACATTTACCTACACCATCTGCATCTACAGGCTGGCAATAAGTCGGGGTGATCAACTGCTTGTCTTTATAATCAGGTACACCGTCACCATCTGTATCTAACGGGCATCCATGAACATCTACAGGTACTCCTGCAGGCGTGTTGGGACATTTGTCAAACTGATCGGTTACGCCATCACCATCTGCATCAGGCAACACCGGAGTAGGCAGTTTCATGTGACGGGGAGCATTCAGCTCGCTGTATGCATAGCTCAACGGGTTCATCCACCATAACGGTTGAGTGCGTTTAGCGGCATTACCCAGGTTGAAATTCAGATGCACACTGGTATAAGAAATCACCGGATTCTTTACGATTTGATCTCCATTCACACCATAACCCGTAATCCAGGGATCAAAAGGCAGATCAAACTTTTGTTCTACACCGATGTTGAAACGGGGAGACACTTTGAAAGCCACGCCCATACCAAAATCAGGGGTATGCCTTAACCACAGATTTTTGCTCGGATTATTGTTATTGGGAGTTCTTCTTTGGTTAGGAGCCGCTACATAATTACCTTGCAGAACACCCTTAACCGCTTTAATGATATCGCTTCTTTTTCCACTAAAATCAACGCCGGAGAAATTATAGGGCGTTTGAGAACTTACATTAGAGAAAATATCTGTTTCGGTTTTATAGGCCAGTAAAGTATATCCGCCGAATACATACCAATCCACTTTATTTTCAGCTTTGTGGAACATGATATTATTCAGGCTGGCTACTAAGTCAACAGAGGCTGAATAATTCTGGGATTTGTAATTCCTTACAAAAGACTGCCCCGCCATAGAGGGATAGCCGTTATAAGCCGGGGAAGAGTTTGCTCCAGGCCAGGTAGAAAGCCTGTAATCAATTCCTTTGGCCAGTCCGTAGTTAAGTCCGCCTCTTAAAGAGAAGACATAACCCAAAGACTTCCTGAGGGAAACTCCAACGCCATAGCCCGGTTGAGCAGGCACTGATCCCCAAATAGTGTAATAACCACCATTAATACCCAATTCCCACATATCGCGGGGCTTCGAAGGGTATATACTTTGATTACTTAAAAAACTCTCTTGCTGAGCCATGTTTTTCTGGGAAACATAAGCAGTATCAAGATAGTCGTGACCTCCAACATTAGCGTTGGAATTAGATTGCAGGTTGTAACCCCCTGTCTTACTTTGTCCAAACGACGTTGTGGACATTACCAGCATGCCTGCCAAGGCTGCCAGAAATAGGTACTTTTTGCTTGCCATAACATTGTTATATTTAGGATAACGGTTTAAAAAACTCATAATCAATACTTATGAATGTGCAAAGATAGGCACTCGATTATGAAATTACAAATTTTTATTTACTATAGAGAAAAAATTTCATTTAGGGTTACCTGTTATAAGTTAATTAACAGCGATATCAATGTGTCACAAAAATAATTCCAATTTTTAATTTAGGGCCATAAAATTCCCTAATTTCAGGATTTATGCATAAAAAAATTACCTTAGCAGCATGAACAAATACCTGTCAATCTCTTTAGCATGGAGGATATAAAAGCGCTTATCAGACACGAATTAGATGCTTTTGAAGCCAAGTTTGCCGAATCCGTCAAAAGTACCACTCCGCTGTTAGACAGGATCATGCACTATATCGTGAAGCGAAAAGGCAAACAGATCAGACCTATGTTCGTATTCCTGTCCGCTAAACTTGCCGGCAGTGTGAATGAATCAACCTATCGTGCTGCCGCATTGGTAGAGTTGCTTCACACGGCTACTTTAGTTCACGATGATGTAGTGGATGATGCCATGGAAAGGAGAGGCTTTTTCTCTATCAATGCACTTTGGAAAAACAAGATAGCGGTATTGGTTGGCGACTATTTATTGTCAAAAGGATTACTGCTTTCTCTTGATAACTCCGATTTTGACATATTACGTATCCTCTCTACAGCCGTCAGGGAAATGAGTGAAGGCGAATTAATGCAAATAGAGAAGACACGGCGTTTAGATATTAAAGAAGATCTGTACTTTGAGATTATCCGCCGGAAAACAGCCTCTTTATTGGCATCTGCCTGCGCAGCGGGCGCTTATTCATCTTCCGTTAACAAAGGCTTAGCAGAAAAGATGAGGCTTTTTGGTGAAAAAACAGGGATCGCCTTTCAAATAAAAGATGATCTTTTTGATTACAGCAATGCCAAAATAGGTAAACCTACGGGCATTGACATCCGCGAAAAAAAGATGACCCTTCCCCTGATATACACCCTGGCTCATGCTTCTCCGCAAATAAAACGTCATCTTATATATATAGTTAAAAACCAGGGGACGGATAAAAAGAAAGTGAAAGAGGTGATTGACGAAGTGGTAAAGCATGGCGGTATTCAATACGCCGAACAGAAAATGCTGGAATACCAGCAGCAGGCTTTTGAAATATTATATACCTTCCCTGAAGGAGATATCAGAGACGGCCTTGAAAAATTAGTAAAATATACCACAGAAAGAAAATATTAGTATATTTATGAAATTATCCTTCGCATGCCGGATAAACAATGGAACATACAACCTTTTGATGCTGCTCAGGCGGATGCGCTTGCTGAGTCCCTGCACGTTAAACATATTTACGGACAGTTATTGGTACAGCGACACATTTATTCTTATGCGGAAGCAAAAAAATTCTTCCGTCCGGAATTAGAAGACCTGCATGACCCCTTCCTGATGAAAGACATGGTAAAAGCCGTGCAGCGTATTGATCAGGCAATCCGTGAAAAGGAAAAAATACTTATTTATGGCGATTATGACGTGGATGGTACCACGGCGGTTTCAACAGTGTATTCCTTTCTGCACGGGTATCACGAACACACGGGTTATTATGTGCCTCACCGTTACAGAGAAGGATACGGGATTTCTTTTGCTGGCATTGATTACGCTAAAGAAAATAATTACACCCTGCTCATTGCATTGGACTGTGGCATCAAAGCAATGGAGAAAATTGCCTATGCAAAGTCCTTGCACATTGACACTATTGTTTGTGATCATCATTTGCCGGATGAGGAATTGCCGGATGCTTATGCCATACTGAATCCCAAACAGAATAACTGTAAATATCCTTATAAAGAATTGAGCGGGTGCGGCATCGGCTTTAAGCTCATCACCGCTCTTGCAAACACATGGGCATTGCCTGACAAAAGTTTTTTGCAATACCTGGACTTAGTGGCAACCAGCATAGCTGCTGATATAGTTCCCATCACAGGGGAGAACAGGGTACTGGTATCTTTTGGCTTAAAGAAAATCAATACGGATCCGATCCCCGGATTAAAAGCATTGACAGTACTCAGTAAGGTAAAGCGTGATGATAAATATCAGTTTCGGGTATATGATTTGGTCTTTATAATTGCTCCAAGAGTCAATGCTGCAGGCAGAATGGATGATGCGCATAAAGCTATCCGATTGTTTATTGAAAAAGATTTTGAAAAGGCATTACACCTGGCTGAAGAACTTCACCGGGATAATACGGATCGCAAAGACCTGGATAAGCACATGACGGAAGAAGCACTGACCATTATAGAAAACGAAGGACTTAGTGCGAGAAATTCTACCGTACTCTATCGCTCTCATTGGCATAAAGGAGTTATCGGCATCGTGGCATCCCGTATCATGGAAACGTATTATCGCCCTACCATCATATTGACGCAATCTAATGAAATGATAGCAGGCTCTGCACGGTCTGTCAAAGGTTTTAATATATACGAAGCATTGCATCAATGTCATGACCTGCTGGAAAATTACGGCGGGCATTTTTATGCAGCGGGTATGACCTTAACGCCTGACAAGGTAGAAGCATTTAAAGACAGGTTTGAAGCCGTTGTTTCTTCTTCCATTGACCCTGCATTACTGGTCCCCGAGATAAAAATAGATGCTGTCATTCAACTTCGGGAGATTAATAACAGCTTATATAAAATGCTGGAACAGTTCGAACCTTACGGACCCGGTAATATGCGCCCGGTATTTATGACATCGGGTGTTTGTGATAATGGTTATTCCCGGATTGTAAAACAGGACCATATCCGGTTTGAGATAAAGCAGAATGACAGTGAAATATTTAACGGGATCGGATTCAATCTGGCACATAAATTCAATGTGGTATCCTCAGGGAAACCATTTGATATATGTTTTCATATTGATGAAAACGACTGGAATGGGAAAAGTCATCTTCAATTAAGAGTATTGGACATCAGAGAAACAGCGAAAAGCGATTAGTCTTAAAAAACAAAATATTGCAGAAGAAAGATCGCACATCACAGATCATACATCACAGATCAAATAATGATCTTGCTTTTTGCCTTCCCTTCCATCAGTTCCACGCTTCTTTTCATAAACTCAGTCAGGGCTTCCCCTTTCAACATTCCCTGGGAAAGCAATGCCAGGTCTGCCAGGTTATGAATAACTTTTCCCTGCTTATCACTGTCATTTTCATCCAATAATTGCCGGTAGATGGGGTGATTGGTATTGACTGTCAATGTTACTTCATCGGGCATACCTGCCATCCAGCTCATTCCCGGTCCACCGACGGAGGCCATATCTTTCATTCTTCTGCTCATTTCACTTTTGGTGGCAATGACAGGATCGGAGTCCTCACTTAACCCTTTTAATTCCACTTTAACATTCGGATCAGGGATCTGCTTGCCAACTATTTCTTTGAGTTTATTCTCCTGATCTTTAGTCAATACACTCTCGGGTTTATCCTCTTTATTGACCAGGTTGTCCGTAATATCGGCATCCACACGGGTAAACCGCTGGTTCTCATCTTTCATCTCCATTTGATTGATGAAAGAGGCGTCAATTAATGTATCCAGCTTCACCACCTTGTATCCTTTGGCTGTCGCTGCCCTGATATAACTGTTTTGCTGCACCGGATCAGTGGTATATAGGATCACTAACTTATTATCTTTATCTGTTTGCAATGCGGATGCTTCACCCCGGTATTCTTCAAAAGTATAATAACGGCTGTCATCCGCCGCTTGCATGATATGGAACTTCAGGGCTTTTTCATAAAATTTATCATCTGTCAGCATACCGTATTTTACAAACAATCCGATGGATTCCCATTTTTCTTCAAACTCTTTTCTGTCATTTTTAAAGATCTCTTCTAACTTATCAGCGACTTTTCTGGAAATATAATTATTGATCTTCTTTACATTCGGGTCTCCCTGCAAATAACTGCGGCTCACGTTCAACGGTATATCGGGAGAATCTATTACCCCATGCAACAACATCAGAAATTCAGGCACGATATCCTTCACTTCATCCGTTACAAAAACCTGGTTGCTGTACAAGCTGATCTTATCTTTCTGGATCTCGTAGCTCTGCCTGATTTTAGGGAAATATAAAACGCCTGTTAAGTGAAAAGGATAGTCCACGTTCAGATGGATCCAAAACAAAGGCGCTTCGCTGAAAGGATATAATTCTTTATAAAAATTCTGATAATCCTGCGTGGTCAGGTCTGCAGGCTTTTTTGTCCATAATGGTTGCGTATTGTTAACCGGCTTGTCCTCTTCTTTGGAATCTTTATCCTTAAAATAAATGGGAACGGGAAGAAACCGGCAAAACTTATGCAGGATATTCTGAATCCTGTCTGATGATAAAAACTCTTTACTGTCTTCATTAATATGCAAAACAATGTCGGTGCCGCGCGTGGCCTTATCTGTCTCCTCCAGCGTATATTCAGGACTTCCGTCACACTCCCAGCGAACCGCCGGCCCCTCTTTCCATGATTTGGTAAAAATTTCCACTTTGTCGCTCACCATGAACGCCGAATAAAAGCCCAATCCGAAATGCCCGATAATATTGGCAGGATTCTGTCCTTTATATTTTTCCAGAAAGGATTCGGCGCTGGAAAAAGCCACCTGGTTAATATACTGATCCACTTCCTCACCGGTCATACCGATACCCCTGTCTGAGATGGTAATCGTTTTCTTTTTCTCATCCAGTTTCACATCTATGCGCAATTCACCTAATTCTCCCTTTACTTCCCCTGCATTGGAAAGCGTTTTCAATTTTTGTGTCGCATCTACTGCGTTAGAGATCAATTCTCTCAAAAAGATATCGTGGTCGGAATACAGGAATTTTTTAATAATGGGAAAAATGTTCTCTGTCTGAACACGGATGTCACCTTTCTGCATAATTTTATAAGATTTGGGATTTAAAATTTAAGATTTTCCGACAGTTTTGCCCAAAGGATGTACCATTTCCTGAAAAACTGACATAATGACAAATTATACCTCATCAATGGTCTCCAGAATGGTATCGCATGCCATTTTTATCTGTTTCTCGGAGATGATCAATGGAGGAGCCAGACGCATACTTTGGGGTGAGAATAAAAACCAGTCTGTCAGCACCCCTTTTTCAATACACCGGTCAATAATTTTTTTGTTGGTCTCAAAAGAATCAAATTCTACAGCCAACATTAATCCGGACGACCTCAATGCCTTGACTTTTTTATGAACCAATAATTTCCGGAATAATGCTTCTTTTGATCTTACATCCGCAATGAGGGTTGAGTTTAATAAAGAATGAAAAGCAGCATCACCGGCCGCACAACAAACCGGATGTCCGCCGAAAGTGGTAATATGTCCCAAAACCGGATCATGGGTAAATACATTCATTATATTTTTATCTGCAATAAAAGCACCTAACGGCATACCCCCCCCTAATGCTTTTCCGAGAATTAAAATATCCGGAATAACGTCGTATTGTTCATAGGCCCATAAAGTCCCTGTTCTGCCAATCCCGGCCTGCACCTCATCCAAAGCAAGCAACGCACCCGTTTCCCGGCAACGTTTTCCAAGCTGCTGCATCCATTCTTTTGAAGGCGCCACCACTCCCGCTTCACCCTGAATGGTTTCCGCCATCACACAAGCGGTTTTATCAGAAATAAAATCCAAATCATCCATGTGGTTATACCTCAGGTGATATATACCGGGTAATAACGGACGATAGGCATTACGATAATATTCATCTCCGATCATGCTGAGTGCACCCTGCGTGGAGCCATGATAATCATTTTGAAATGCTGCCAGTTCATTCCGGCCCGTGAATCTTTTTGCCAATTTCATAGCGCCTTCCACCGCCTCGGCGCCGGAATTGGTGAAATAGACGCTGTTCAGAGAGGCGGGCAGATTTTCTGTCAATGCCTTCGCATAATGCACCTGCGGCGTTTCTACAAACTCGCCATATACCATCAGGTGCATATATTTTTCTGCCTGTTCCCGTATGGCTTTGATCACGGCAGGATGGCCGTGCCCCATATTGCAAACGCTTATCCCCGCTATCAGATCTAAATATTTCTTTCCGGAAGAATCATACAAGTACATCCCTTCCGCTTTTACGATCTCTAAAGCTAAAGGGGCATCAGATGTCTGAGCCACATATTGTAAAAATAACTGGCGATTGGTCATTCAATCTTAAAGCATGCTTCTTGTCAATAAATTCCAGATAATCTGCCGGTGTACCTCATGCGAAGAATAATTACCAACTCCTCATCAATAAAGTAAGATATCCTGTAATGAAATAATTTTACCAAAGATATGATTTTTCATTGACCCGGAAATCCTATGATAGTCTGTGATGGAGTGAAACGCCTCAAAGATTCTGTCAGAGAGAGTTAATTACCTGCTTTAACCACTTCAATCTTTTTAATCGTGCTTACAATATGCCCGTCCATATCACTTCCTTCCATCACTACGGTATAGGTGCCGGGTTTTGAGGAGGTATAAAATGAAACAACCGCTTTACCGGCGGTATCAGTAATCACATTCGGATCCCAATAAATGGTAGAGCGCATATCTATTAATTTATTTTCATCCTTAGTACGGTAGGCCGGTGAATAAAACCGGGCTGGTGCATTAAATGTAATTAATGGTCTGAATAAATAAACTCCCGGCGTTCTCTTTAAGAAAGCTCCGTTACCCGAATAGGTTGTTATTTCAATGAAGGCATTCGAATTAATATCAGCCAGGGGATCTTTGAGATATCTTTGAGTATATGTCGAAGTATATCTGGGCGTTTTCATCACTTCAACGCCCTTGATATCTTTTGCAGTCAGATAATCCAGATATTGATCGTAGAATAATTTGCGATTTTCAAATTCAGGCTTAAAAAAGTCCACATTCACACCGTCAATGACCAAATGTAATGTCTGATCAAAGAGTACATACTTGTTCAGCGTCTTCCCGCCTAAGTGGAACCCCTTTACATATTTATCCAGTATTTGCCTTAAGGTGGAATCCCGCGCTTTTTTTAAAGCTGATTCGTCTATAACCTGATTGGCGCCACCCGGTCCATTCAGGTTTTTGGATCCCTGTATCACTTTTTGTCCGACTACCACCACCTCTTTCAGCATGTGCCTGCCCTGTAACCTGTCAATCTCTTCCCTGTTTGCCAGTTGTATCTGAATAGTCTTTAAGCTATTGGTATCCACATTGACATACCATGGAATATTCCTTTCCTGCAATGGCTTTAATACAGGATGATGATATTCGTTCAGGTCAATCCCCACACCAAAACTCTTATTATGCTTATTTCTTGCCTGAATAAAATAAGAGGTATTATCTACCGGATATATCCCGTTAAAGGAAAATTCTCCCGATGGACCGGTAATAGTATTTATCAGGGTAAACGGTTTATCAGACAGCAATAATACTTGTGATCCGGGCACGGGTTTATTAAAAATATTGGTCACCTTTCCCGAAATAGTATAGCTTTTCCGGGCAGGGTAGCGTACATTTCCTGAAGCTTGCAGATCTTTTGGGGAATAACTTACCCACCCCTGGGTCAGCAATAAGTTATCCAGATCATTCCATTTTTTTTCTGTCATGAAAGATGAGAAATAATATCCCGGATCTTCCACATAACCTCTTACATCTGAGGTCAGCAAAATATCTGACACGATAGAAATTCTTCCGGCGGAATCCAACTCCACCTGTCCATCATCTGTGACCGCCATGGAAAGATCACTCCGGACAGGATTTCCAGAATTATCTGTTACATCAATATGAAGGGCTACACTATCCTCCGGTGTATATTCATTTTTACAGGAAATATGTGCATGCAATTCATCATGATGATCAATGAAGATCAATCTTTGACATAATGGCTCATGATTTGCGTTGAGCAATATAATCCTGGCTACTCCTCCGGGAAAATAACTTTTATTGATATATAATGTCTTTACGGCTTTATTTAATAAAACCAAAGCGCCGTAACATCCCATACCTCTCGATTCCGCGATCAGGTAATACGGTTCATCCGCGCTTCTCCTATCCGCCGTAGAAAAAATATTTATTCTTACCGAATCATTGTCATCTAAAGGATTTTTTATCTGCAGTACGATACCTGAACTCTTTGCTGCCGGCAGGGGAATTTTCCTGATATGATTATTTCCCACATTTACCTCAGCTACATAACTTTCCCCTGCTTCAGGTGTAAAATTAAAAGACCCCATTCCCAGATGAGAAGATTTAAAATCACTTATTTCTTTACCTTCCCTGTTATAAATGATTCCCGATATATTGCATCCTTTTCCGTCTTCGCTGATAGCCTTGAGCCCCACCCTGCTTTGAATGCCCGCTACCAGACCACCGCCTTCGGGCATAAATTGAATGTCCGCCTGTGCAGGTTCGTTTAAAAACACGGGGACCTGCATTTCAGGAACCGTTTCATTGATCCTTAAATCCTGCACGCGTAATGTCAACTTGTTTACATCCGCCTCATCGGGGATCCTGAAATTAAACACAAGCGTACCATTTACATCTGTCTCAAACTTATTTTTATACCAGACTTTTGAAGCTCCGTCAGTCAGTTCCACCAAAACCTCTCTGTCAGTAGCGGGCTCTCCATTCATTTGCTGAAACCTGAGATAACAATGAACCACTTTATCATTGTCTTCCTGAAATGTATTAAACTGTGAATTGATCATCCAGTTCTTACGGGAAATATCGTTTATATAAAATTGTTTTTTGAAAATACGATGCTCGTCGAAGTTCCGCATCCAGTTGGTGTAAGCGCGTAATGTATAAGAACCAGCCGGAAAATCCTTTTCATTCAGATCCAAATAACCCCATCCCAATCCATCCAGCAAGGGGGTCATGATGGTCTTGACCACCTGGTTATTCACATCGGCTATTTCCACATACAGTAAACCACTGGTATCCGTTCCTGTCAAAGAGGATGCATCAAACACATATCCTTTGAACCACATCGTATCCCCTACATGATAAAAAGGCTTATCGGTTTGCATGAACACTTTCTCCACAGGATATCTATCGGCGGTATCCCTGATCCGGTTAAACATTGGTACCAGATCATTGGCCTGTCCGGTGGATCGAAAGGAGATAATCAGACAAAGTATAAATGAAAGAAATAGTTGTATCAGTCCCGGAGAACTCTTGAGAAAGAAGTTCCGTATTCTTTGAGGCGTGTCTGTTGAAAACAGAGCACAGATGTGGTGAAAAAAGATATTCATACAGGATAAAAGTATTAATTTAGCATCAAACAAAAAAGCCAATCATTATGCCGGTGATCCTTCCCGTGGAAAACATTTATCCAAAGCTGGGCAATCATTGTTTTGTTGCCCCAAACGCCACCATCGTAGGTGATGTGACAGCAGGTGATGATTGCAGTTTTTGGTTTAATTGTGTCATTCGGGGAGACGTAAACAGCATCCGTATGGGGAACAAAGTGAATGTGCAGGATGGAGCAGTCATCCATTGCACGTTCCAAAAAACAAAAACTGTCATCGGAAATAATGTCTCCATCGGCCACAATGCTATTGTTCATGGATGCACCATTGATGATCATGTGTTAATAGGAATGGGCGCCATTGTGATGGATCATGCGGAGATTGGACAAAACTCGATCATCGCAGCGGGAGCCGTGGTGTTGGAAAATACAAAAGTGGAACCCGGTACTATTTATGCAGGTGTACCTGCCAGGAAAATAAAGGATGTCAGCGGGGAATTGATTCATGGTGAAATCAATCGCATTGCAGACAATTACGTGAAATATGCAGACTGGTTCAGGAATACAACAAAGGATGAATTGGCACGTTAGTGAAAGGATGAATCGGATCGTCAAAATATTTATTCCTGTTTTTTCAGTAATCCTGCTACTGCCTGCGTGTGCGCCTAAGATCTACCAGCCGCCGCATTTAGGAGCGGAATATCGTTTTGATGAAGGATTAAAACCTGAAAAACCGAAGCAATACATTTTCGGTAAGAGGATGCGCAAATACCTGCAGGCAAGAGGGATGGAACAAAAAGAATCCTCTTCCAAACAAGCCGCTAACACCAAAAAAGTGAACCCTGGCCAAAAAGCAGCGGCTGATTCCACTCGAAAAGACACCACTACCACGATTGCTCCTGTAACGTCGCCAGCATCGCCAGATAGCTCTCATAACGAGCTACACTAATGTCTTCGTTCTCTACCGCTTTCTTTACCGCACAACCGGGTTCATTTACATGCAGACAATTATTAAAACGACAATCTGGAATAAAAGGCAGCATATCCAGGAAATATTGGGAAAGTTCCGTCTTATCCATATCTACAATTCCCAGTTCGCGAATGCCGGGCGTATCAATGATCCTCCCCCCAAACGGCAGATCAAACATTTCCGCAAAAGTGGTAGTATGCGTCCCTTTTCCGGACCAATCGCTGACATAATCCGTTTTCAGATTCAGATCGGGGATCAGATCATTGATCAAAGTGCTTTTCCCCACACCCGAATGTCCTGCAAAGAGGCTGACCTTATCTTGCAGCTCGCGCTTTATTTTATCAAGACCTTCTTCTTTCAAAGCAGAGATCAATAACACAGGATAGCCGATCTTTCTATACATCGCTTCCCATTCCTGAAAATGTTTCATTTCCTTTGCATGATATAAATCCTGTTTATTGAAGATGATCACAGCAGGCACATGATAGGCTGCTGCCGATACCAGATACCGGTCTATAAAACCCTGGGAGGTTTTGGGCTCTTTCAGGGTAGCGATCAGCACTGCCTGATCCAGATTGGCAGCCACTATATGATTCTTAAAACGCGTATGGGGAGATGAACGAATAATATAGTTATCCCGCGGATAAATTTCAGTAATAACGGCAGTTTGCTGTCTTTCATCCTCTATTTCCAATTCCACCTGATCTCCCACTGCCACCGGATTAGTCGTCGTAATATCTTCATCAATCTTAAACCTGCCGGCCAGACGGCATTGCCATATCCGGTTACCGGAAGTCCTGGCAACATACCAACTGCCTGTGGATTTATAAATAACTGCTTTCAAGAGACCAGGTTCATTTTAATCGTCATCGTCTTTCTTTTCCTGCCATTTCACAAAAGCACTGTGGCGAGGAGGGGGCATGACGGAATGGCTACCTTTAATTCCCTTCCAGATCACTTCATTAAATACAGCATCCGGCACTTCATCCTCTTTGGTAAGATTAAAAGCTGCAGATATTTTTGCCAGTTCATCATCTTTTGTATTTCTCTCATTGATATCCACTTTTTCGGGTAAAGCAGTATAAGGGGTAAAATCAGAAGCGGAGGTAAACGAGCGCCATAAAGGAGTAGCCGCTGCATCATACTGGCTCATGGGAGGGAGACCCAGAATTAATTCAATCGTCCTCAATACCCCTGAGGTAGAATACATCGTGTGATCTGCAAAATGCCTTTTCACATAAGGACCGATGACATAACAAACGGAACGATGAGCATCCACATGGTCGGGACCATCCTGCGCATCATCTTCGAGAATAAAAACCACACTGGAATCCCATACCGGGCTATGCGATAAATGTTCGACAAACCGCCCCACCGCCAGATCATTATCTGCTGCAGCGGCATAAGGAGTATAGGCTCCCAATCGCATTCCACTTGTATGGTCATCGGGAAAGCGTATCGTACTCAGATGTGGTAAAGCATGAGCGGCTACCAAAGAATCAAAATCCCTTTCCCATACTTTCTCCCTGTAAACGTCCTGAATGCTCAGATCAAAATCAGGAAAATAAGGGCAATAATGGCCGCGGATAGCAGGAAGAATATATCCTTTGCCATCATGCACAAATTCGCCATAGCTCCTGTAGCTTATTCCGGCGCGCTGACAGTAATTCCAAATAAATCCTTTGGCCGGGTAAGCCACGGGGCGGGTCCCTTCATAATCATAGGTTCCTCCCCTCCCGCTGTATAAGGTAGGCCATGTTTTTTCCACATAATCCGTGGCATAAGCAGCCGTACTCCAGTTGTGACCGTCCGCGCTCACTTCAGCATCCACATAAAAATTATCCAGCAATACGAAATCATGCACCAATCGGTGTGCATTAGGAGTTATACTATCGCCAAAAAGGCACAGGGCCGGATCACCGTTGCCTTCTTTCACGTCTCCCAACACCTGATCATAGGTCCTGTTTTCCTTAATGATATAAAATACATATTTAATAGGGGTTACCCCGCCCGGTTTTTGCGGAACAGGATTGCCCGGCTCGCCGGAAGCCGTTTCGTCTTTCTCCTTATTATAAGGTGTGTTCTTATATACAGCCCGGGAATAAATACCCAGAGTTGCCGGATCGGGAACCGGAATAATGGAAAGCTGCCCCAGGAATAAGCCTCCTATATATTGTACCGGTCTTTTCCCTCCTTCAAAACCTTCCGCGCTTAATTTCTGGCGTGTATCCGTGGGATTAGGACCTTCAGGATTCGGCATCGAACGGAATCCTTTTCCGTTAGCCACCCATAATTTACCACCGGCCACACGCACGCAAGCAGGATACCAGCCCGTAGGAATAAACCCTCTAGCATGTGTATGCCCCGGATGAGACACATCAAAGACAGCGAGACAATTGTTATCTGCATTGGCTACGTACAAAGTTTTTTCGTCAGGAGAAAGAGCCACTCCATTCGTAGTGGAACCGGCGGGTGCATTAGGATACAAAGAAGCAGGCAAAGTCTCCATTGACTTCACAGCCCGTGTATCTATGACCGACACTGAATTGCTGTTAGCGTCGGCCACAAAAAGATAACGTCCGTTGCGGGTCACACACATATCATTAGGATGGCTTCCGGTGGCGACGGAATCTACTATCCGATCGGTAAAAGTATTTACAAAAAGGACTTTCCCACCCCCCCATAGAGAGATATACAAGGTTTTCCTGTCGGGAGAAAGCAGGCAGGTGTAAGCCTCGGATCCAAGCGGAATATGTTTTATAACCTGATGTGTAAGAGTATTGCAAATGTATAAAGCATCATTTTCTTTGGTAACTGCATATAAACGGTGACGCTTGTCGTCTAAAGCAATACCGGTAATACAGATCTTATCTTCCGGCCAGGGCTTGCCAACCACGATAGAATCAACCTGGAAGAGATGATTGTTCCTGATGATATATTCGCGGATCATGTTATCATTACCTCCTGAAGCATAGAGATGATGATTGTCCTGGCTGAATGCCAATCCTACCCATGCTTTTGGAATGGTTATTTCTGACAATTGTTTTTCTTTTTTTATATCAAACAGTTGAATAGACTGGCGACTGTAACCATTATTGGTAATTGCCAGGTATTGTCCGGAGGGAGAAACCACCATGTTCAGGGGCAGATCGCCTAAAGGCAAAGATTTTCCGACCGGTGTGAGCGACCAGCTATTAGGAAGGAGTAACCGCTCTTTGTTCAGATGTTTTTCGAGTGAGGAAGGAATATTTTTTTTCTGTGAAAAAACTGACGTCAATGATACAGAAACGATGATACATGATAAAAAACAAGCTTTAGTTAATGCCATATCCGGTAAAATTAGGAGGCGTTAAGGTACTTATATTTTTCAAAGTGTTGTTATGTTTTTTAACGAGGGTCTTATACTTTATATCGGGGCAGCCTACGTATTTTCCAGGGCATGCCTATACATAGAGTGCGCTTTTAATAGGGCTAATATAGGGCTTTGACAGGGAGAAGATAGGGAGTATGCAGGGCTTTGACAGGAAGTATCTCCGTTTTATTACCCTTTGGCCGGTCGCTTATATTTAAGAGGTTTGGGTTTACAGGATGTTGATTATCATTTTATTAAGATTAAAATGATAATCTTTTATGCATTTCCCTGTTAAAATATCCAAGGATTTTCAACTTTAGAAAAATATTTTCATTTCCTGAAAATTCAATATCTTTGCAAATGGTCATTATTTCTCACAAAGCTATACGGGAATTTTCAGTAAAGCACCCTGAATTAGTAACACCTTTGGAACGCTGGTACAGGATTACTGAAAAATCTGATTGGAAAGGATTTAATGATATGAAGAAACAGTTTAATTCCGTGGATGCCGTTGGTAATGGCTTGTTTGTTTTCAATATCAAAGGGAATGATTGCCGGTTAATAGCAAGGATAATATTTAGAACACGAACAATATTTATACGGTTTATCGGAACGCATAATGAATATGATTTATTAGATATCACAAAACTCTGATATATGAAAAAGATAACCACAGAAAAAGCCTATATCAAAGCCTTAAATGATGTGAACAGGCTTATGAGTAAAGGGGAAGAAAACCTGACGAATAAAGATGCTAAGGATATTACCCTGACAGCAAAAGCTATTCAGGAATATGAGAAAATACACTACCCTTTCCCCACTCCCAAAACAATTACAGAAATGATAGAATTAAAAATGTTTGAGAAGAAATTAAACAGAGTAACATTATCTAAGAAATTGGGCATTGGCAATCCCAAACTATCCCAGATACTGAACGGTAAACGTGAGCCTGACGTAAAGTTTCTCAAAGCTATACATAAGACTTTAGGCGTGGATGGTAATTTTATTTTGGAAAACGTATAACTTAGCAGAATAATTTTCCCCTTTCAGTTAAGAGCCGGAACTGTTCGTTCAGGCTTTTTTTCAAGCAGGTGCAGGAATGCACTGGTATGGGCAAAATACGCGTCAGTTATCATTAGACATTCCTTTTTGACAGGTAAGCCCGTCAATGCCCCAGTTTCAACGCCCCGTAGAAATCTTTAACAGATTCTTCCTGCTGACAGAGCGGCGTCTGCCGGATAAGAAAGAAAAAGGCGATTTATAGCCCAGATAGATAGTTTTGAAAAAGATACAATCCAATGTACAACAATATACCTGAGTCATTGATTATCAGTACATCTACGTAGCCCGGACAAGAATCGAACTTGTATCTAGAGTTTAGGAAACTCCTATTCTATCCATTGAACTACCGGGCCAATATTTTATACATCCAATTTAGCGTATTTGGCGTGCCGTTCAATAAACTCCCTTCTGGGAGGAACTTCATCGCCCATCAGCATGCTGAAAATACGATCTGCCTCAGCAGCGCTTTCTATGGTTACCTGCTTCAACAACCGCGTGTCAGGGTTCATGGTCGTTTCCCACAATTGCTCGGCATTCATTTCACCCAAACCTTTATATCGCTGAACAGACACACTGTCTTCTTTACCCCCCCCTGCTAACTTCGTAACGGTCGCACGGCGTTGTTCTTCATTCCAGCAATATTCCTGGTCTTTTCCTTTTTTAACTAAATACAAAGGCGGCTGTGCTAAATAAACATACCCTTGTTCGACCAACTCTTTCATGTGGCGGAAAAAGAATGTCAGGATCAGGGTGGCAATATGCGAACCATCCACATCGGCATCGGTCATAATGATCAGCTTATGATAACGCAATTTGGAAAGGTTCAAGGCTTTTTCATCCTCTTCCGTGCCGATCGTCACTCCCAGCGCGGTAAACATATTTTTAATTTCTTCGTTTTCATACACGCGATGGATCAAAGCTTTTTCTACGTTCAGAATTTTGCCGCGTAAGGGAAGTATGGCCTGAAAATTACGGTCACGCCCCTGCTTGGCTGTACCGCCTGCCGAATCACCCTCCACCAGGAATAATTCGCATTTTTCCGGGTCTTTATCCTGGCAATCTGCTAATTTTCCCGGAAGCCCGCCTCCCGTCAGCACACTTTTACGCTGCACTAATTCCCTTGCTTTACGGGCTGCATGGCGTGCCTGTGCCGCCAGGATCACTTTATTGATAATCGTTTTGGCGGCTTTGGGATGCTCTTCCAGGTAAGCGTCCAATACATTGCCTACCGAGCTGTCCACGATGCCCATTACTTCAGAATTACCCAATTTGGTTTTAGTCTGGCCTTCAAACTGAGGCTCGGGAACTTTTACGGAAATAATAGCGCTTAACCCTTCCCGAAAGTCGTCGCCGTTGATTTCCACTTTCACCTTTTCAAACATCTTATTCTTATCTCCATAAGCTTTGAATACACGGGTGATGGCACGGCGAAACCCGGCGACATGAGTGCCGCCTTCGATAGTATTGATATTGTTGACGTAAGAAAAAATATGCTCGTTGAACGAATCATTATATTGTAACGCCACTTCCACCATTACATTGGATGCAGCTTCATGCGTTTCGATATAAATAGGCTCCTCTATCAGGGGATTTCTTTTAGCCACTTCATCCAACATCCGGACGAATTCAATGATACCTCCTTCAGAATAAAATTGTTCGGAAAAAGGTTCTCCCTTTTCATCCTCCTCGCGCCGGTCTGTAAGGATGATACTCACTTTTTTATTTAAAAAGGCGAGTTCACGAAGGCGGGAAGCCAGAATCTCCCGGTTATAAACCACCTCTTTAAAAATAGTATTATCCGCCTTGAAATTGATCGTGGTGCCGGTCTTTTCACTCACTCCTGTTTCGCGTACATCATATTGCGGAATGCCACGCTTGTATTCTTGTTCAAATATTTTACCGTCCCGGTAAACGATAGCCTGCAAATGTGTGGAAAGTGCATTCACGCAACTGACACCCACGCCATGCAGACCGCCCGAAACTTTATAGGTATTTTTATCGAATTTACCGCCGGCATGCAGCACGGTCATCACCACTTCGAGTGCAGAACGTCCTTCCTTGGGAATAATTCCGGTAGGAATACCACGCCCGTCATCAGTGACGGTAATGCTATTGTCTTCTTCTATCACTACTTCTATATTTTTGCAATAGCCTGCCAGCGCTTCATCAATGGAGTTGTCCACCACTTCGTAAACCAAATGATGTAACCCTTTTACACCGATATCGCCGATATACATGGCCGGGCGTTTCCGAACCGCTTCCAATCCTTCCAATACCTGGATACTTTCGGCGCCGTAACCGTTGGAAGAAACCGGAGTTGCGACTGCCATATTCACACTTTCATCGCTCATTTGCGTAATTTGATCTTGATTTGAATGAAATTGATATAAGATGCAAAATTAACGATTTTTACCCTCTTTTCCAACGAATAAAGCAAGTAATTTTTGCAGGATATACACCTTTCCCTGAACAATTTGCATAAAAATTGAGTTACAAATGCAGTATCTTTGCATGGATTTATAAAAAGGTTTTCACATGAATCAAGAAAACGATATATTATCCCTGGCTATTCAGGAGGAAGGTTTTTCTGATGAAATGTCGCTTATTTCTGAATTGAAAACAGGAACGCCCGGCTTTTTTAATTTTCATCTGCAACGCTATTCCTGCCCTGTGACACTTCCGGTGGAGGATATCGGGATAGTTTATTTCCAGCCGGAATCCAAAAACGCTCCCGCTTCCATAGAACTCAGGTATTGCCTGACAGGGAACGAATATTGTAATAATCCTGCCTGTAAAAATGCAGACTGTATCATGGCCGAAAAAGGAGCGTGCGTTCATAAGACCCCCGTGGCAGATGTCATCAGCATCAGCTTCCAGCCCGGAATGCTTCATGCATACGATCAGGAAGAGCTGACGACTATTTTTAACGGTAAGAACGGACAAGCTTTTTCCAAAACCATTTCTCCCAGCACTAAATCCAAGCTGACGCTTGAACAAATGATCCATAATCCCTATGAGGGCTTACTGAAAAACATTTTCCTGCAAAGCAAAGCAATGGAACTGCTGATCTACAGCTCTGACCAGTTTATAAAAAACGACCCGGAGGAACGTTTCGGATGCCGCTTCCTTACACATTTGGAAGACCGGCAGAAAATCGTGCAGGCAAAAGACATACTTTTAGAGCACCTGGATTCTCCGATCACCATTAAAGAACTTGCCCGTAAGGTAGCCATGAATGAATGTTATCTGAAAAAAGGCTTTAAGGCCATGTTCGGCGCTACGGTGTATGACTATTTCCAAAAGGAAAGGATGGAAAGAGCCAAGGTATTGTTATATGAAAACGGTTATACGGTATCTGAAGTGGCTGTTAAGATGGGTTATTCCTGCATCTCTCATTTCAGCACCGCTTTTAAAAAGCATACAGGATTGAAACCTTGTGAGTTGTTGCGATAAAAGTTATTTTGATAAGGTTTATTTCCCACCGAGTCACTAAGGAAAAAGTTTTGTGAGCTTTGAAGGATATTAATATATGCATATTAATGAAAGATCGTTGATTTCATTAATCATAATGAAACCTACATTTAGCAATTTGAATTTCGCCTTCTTCATATTTATAGATCAATCTATGCTCATCGTCAATCCGGCGAGACCAGAATCCTGCATATTTATGTTTTAACCGTTCCGGCTTGCCAATTCCTTCAAAAGGGCTGCGGGAAATATCTTTTAGTAAGTCATTAATTCTCCTGAGCTTCTTTTTGTCGGTTTTTTGCCAGTACAAATAATCTTCCCAGGATTCGTCGGTGAAAATATATCTCACGCTATTCTTTTATTAGTTCTTTTTCAAAAGATTTTCCGTTTTTTAACTTTTCTATGGCTGCATCCAACCTCAATTCATTAGCATGGGAAGATAATTCGTGGTTTGTAGCCATTAAGGAATTGTACTCTTCCAAAGACATCACGACAATCCCTGAATCTTTCCCGCGATTAATGATAAGTGTTTCAAAATTTTTCGCCACTTTATCCAAGTAGGATTTTATATCTTTTCTAAAGTCAGAAACATTCGCTGTTAACATAATTCTTATTTTATTATGTACAAATATACGTACAATCCTTATATTGAAGAAATATTATAAAGGTTATAGAACTATTGCAGACGACGATTTATAGAGGCTATCAGAAAAGTTAAGCTATTTCCCGAGATGTAAATGGCGTCAGGTTAATTGGTAGTTCTTTTGATACCACTGAATGGCTTGACCTTCATGAAATTTTATAAAGCTGTTTTTTACTTCATTGTATTCATTTCCATTTTTCGCTGAATGGTACAACTTCAATTTTCATTGCATCTTACGCTTTTACCTTCGCAAAATGTTCCATTGCCTGTACTAAGGCTTTAGTACTTTCCAAAGAAACGGCATTATACAGCGATACACGGAACCCGCCTACCGAACGATGCCCTTTTATGCCATACATTCCCTCTTTTTTGCAATAGTCGGCAAATTCTTTTTCCAGATCTTTATCCTCCATGACAAAGCAAACATTCATCCGGCTGCGATCTTCTTTTGCCACCGTTCCTTTAAACAAGGGATTAGTATCAATTTCGTGGTAAAGCGCTTCCGCTTTTCTGATGTTCATCTTTTCTATTCCGGCCGCGCCACCCTGCTCTTTGAGCCAGCGTAAGGTCAGCAGGCAGGTATAGATGGCAAATACAGGCGGCGTATTATACATGGATCCGTTTTTAATATGTACACAATAATCCATAATAGCCGGGATCGGGCGTTTTATTTTCCCCAAAATACTTTTTCTCACTGCCACCAACGTTACTCCGGCAGCTCCGATATTCTTCTGGGCACCGGCGTATATCAGGCTGAACCGGTTAAAATTTATATCACGGCTTAAGATATCGCTGCTCATATCCGCCACTAAAGGAATCGTACATGCAGGGATATTCTGATATTCCGTTCCATAAATGGTGTTATTAGTAGTGATGTGCAGATAAGAGGCGTCTTCGGGGATGGAATAAGATTGGGGGATGTAGCTGTAATTCTTGTCTTTCGAAGAAGCAATTACCTCCACCTTACCGAATAATTGCGCTTCTTCAATCGCTTTAGACGACCAGGTGCCGGTATCAATGTAAGCCGCTTTTTTATCATTGTCCAAAAGGTTCATCGCCACTTCCATAAACTGTGTTCTCCCGCCGCCATGTAAAAACAACACTTCGAAATCATCTTCCAGGTTCATCAATTCTTTTGCTATGGAACGCGCTTCTTCAATAACCGTCGTAAAGTTTTCACTCCGGTGCGAAATTTCAAGAATGGACAACCCGGTATCATCGAAATTTTTTATTGCCCCGATAGATTGTTTTAAAACACTTTCAGGCAAATGAGAAGGTCCTGCGTTAAAATTATGTTGATACATTTTTTTATCTCTGATTTGTTGATTTCTGATTTGAGGTGCCTACTATTTAAGAGTCTTTAATTAATTTCAACAATCAATTTTCAATGTTCATTTTAGTATTCAATAAACCCGAAACACCAAACTCCAAACACTAAACTGTAAGCTTCAGAGCCACCCATCGGACTCGAACCGACGACCTGCTATTTACGAAACAGCTGCTCTACCTGCTGAGCTAGGGTGGCGGATGGAACCGCAAAAGTAAGATGTTTTCTGCTCTTTTGTTACGGAATTTATGGCGGATGCATACTGTTTTTAAACCGGAATATGTACCTTTGCTGCCCTGACAAAAAAGGAGAGGTGTCCGAGCGGTCGAAGGAGCACGCCTGGAAAGTGTGTATATGGGAAACTGTATCGCGGGTTCGAATCCCGCCCTCTCCGCTGAGCCAATATAATTAATTAATAGGTAAAGGCTTGTAAAAGATCAATTCATTTTCTCACTACCGTTTTTTGGCGCATTAATAGAAAAATTAATGTCATGAAAACGGAAAAAAAAATTATTTGTCAAAATGACCAGCAATATATAATAGTAAAGAGTAAGCCGCGATGGTATATTGAATATTATGAACCTCATCCAATGGATGTCCACGAACGAATACGGGTTTATGGATGGATGAATAGGATTAAAGATTTCGATAAACGGGAAGAAAAAGCCATTGAAATCATAAAACTTATTGCGGCCGGTGCTTGGTATAAAGATCAGAAACAAAAGAATATACTGTTAACTACACTTTTCGACTTAAAGCCTCTTTTACGAAAAAAATCATTTTCAACTTACAAGACAAAGGTTACCCATTTCATTAATTGGCTTGCCGGACGGGATCCATTGAAAATAAATACTTCTGATGCGAATGAATTCCTTCGGACTTTACTTCGCTTGAAAAAGCATGAATCTACTGTATTAGCATATAAGCGAACATTATTCACTATTTACAAGCGCACCAATACGGGTATAAACCCTTTTGACGGGACTATTCCTTTAAGAAAGAGATATACAAGTAAAATGTTCTTTAATAAAAGCCAGATAAACATTTTGAAGAAATATTTTCTTTTCAATGACGTGGAAATGTGGATGGCTATTCAACTATTGTATTATTGCTTTATCCGGCCCGGAGAAATGAGACTTTTAAGAATTTCAGATATTAACCTGGAGGAACAATGGATAGAGCTGAGAGCTGAAATCAGTAAGAATAAGAAAACACAAAAGGTAAGGATCCCTAATTCGTGTATGAATCTATTAAAACCTTATGTACAATCCAGATCCAATCCTTTTGGTTTACTTTTTTCAAAGGATCCAGACGGTAGGATTGCAGTATCAGATAAACATTTTAATGATGCTCATAAAAATGGATTATTAGCCTGCAAAATTTTCGGCCGTTATTCTTTTTATTCCTGGAAGCATACGGGAGCTGTAGCCGCCATTAAAGGAGGGATAAATATAAAAGACCTACAATTGCAATTGAGACATCATTCTTTAGACCAGGTAAATGAATATTTAAAGGACCTTGGTATAATGGATAATGATGATCTGAAGATTAAATTTCCCACTTTATAAAAAAAGCCCCGACAAGAATGTCAGGGCCATGTCAATGAAACGTAAAATATCCCTACCAGGTTATTTGCGTGGAGCCTCCATATCGTTCACTCACCTGAACGATATATCCTATAGCTTTCAATTCATTCACGAAATCCGGCATAAGAATGGTATTTAAACGTACTTCTCTTTGCCCTTGTTTTGCTGCTGATAAAACAGATTTATAAAGTACTTTCATACTTTGCTTCTGTGCTTCCATCGTTATCTTGATTGCATCTTTAGACGTTATCATTATAAATTGGTTTGGGAGGTGAAGAAATCGGAACGGGGATTTTTACTTTCGGGATCCCATTTATCCCACTCTTTTTGAGAATAAGGCAATATGGTGTCAGATACATGCTCTCTTTCCAACTGGCATACCTCATATAGTTTTTCCAGCGTTTCGCAAAAAGAGTCATTTTCATGATGATATTCTAATATCCAGTCTATCACATTTTGATAGAGGACACTAAGACTTTCCAGCGCTTTCAATGCGCGGATTGCATCTGGGGGCGGAACAACCTGTTTCCGTTTTGATTCGTGCTTTGTCATTTTTAAAAATTTTTGAAATGAAAAAAACCCGGACGCTGACAAAACACGTCCATGCCGAGGCATAGAATAGATTACCGGTCTTACCGGCACGTCCGGGTGTTAGTTTAAACTCTGTTTTTTGGATTGTCCTCGGATACATATAACGCGTTTTGTCGGAAACAAAGATAGGTACTTGAAATGAGATATCAAAATTTAATTAAAAAGCCCCGGTAGGAATACTGGGGCTGATGAAAGAAGAACAACCAATCCTAAATAAATTTGAATTTTACGCCAATAAATACTGTGAGACCTGTAAATATGATAGCCAATGCCAAAATAGCTGTAGAACGCCACACGTTTCGGCCTTTTTTAAGTGATGTGACCTGGTTTGATAAATTGCCCGTATTAAGCTCTAAAGTCGAAATTTGGCCTTCTAATGCAGAAATCTGCCTGGTATTAGTAACAGGCAGGGTATCCACACGGATCTTTTGAATAGTTATCGTCCGGTTTGGAGGACATTTTACATAAATCAGGCTATCATATCCTGATTGGGCAGGGCAGAGGATGGATGGCCCGCTTTGGACAATCGTATCCTGTAAAGTAATAGTTTGCCCTGGCTTCAGTACCGTATCAATCGGGAACCGGCTATTGCAATATTGGGCTGCTTTAAAAGCATGATTGTCCATCCAATATACAGCATGTTTACCGGTCATGCAACCGGTAAATAAAAAAGCCACGATAACAATCACGAAAGCTGCAATAATGGCAATTAACAGATCGGATCTGTGATATATTTTAGGATCCTGCATTGCCGGGTGTTTTATCCTTCGCCAGGGATGCTCCTATTACTCCCAGGATGGCACCAATAATCAACACCCATTGTCCTGGTGAAGATTGATACGTGCTTGCGGCTGCGGCCAATGCCGATAAAATTATGCCCACTGTAGTTGTTTTCCAGGATCCCAGGTCCTTTTCCAATACTCCCACAATAGCGATGATGCCGGCGGGTATGAGTATCTTCAGATCTACTTTACCGCCCGTAATAGCAGGCTGGAATACACCCCAGCCTGCAAGTAAGACGGCTACTACAAGCCCGATGATTGTTGTTTTTATATTTTTCATGATGAAATTTTTATTAATTTTATAGTTTAATACGTGTTTTTTATAGTTAGTCTTGGTATCTCTATACCAGGGCTTTTTATTAGTTTCCGATCTGATTCCAGGCAGTACCATCCGATTGCAATTCCACAGCGCTGCCCGCCGCAATGGAAGTCGTCGCTACATTAGATAAATTATTAAATGATGTAACTGTCACAGTACCCGATGTGCTTACAATGTGATAAATCTGATTAGGACAACTTGTTGCAGCCGGTAATGTGAGGGTCAAAGCTGCTGTACACCGGATTGAATAATTTGCTGTTGTTGCTGTATAATTTGCAGAAACATTCACAATGGGCATCTGCAGGCCGCCATTGAAGCTATTTGGATAGGGGCTGAGCTGTAAGATCCCAAATGGTGTTCCTATCTTGGAATCAATGCTATTTGCTACATCTGTTTGTTTATAAAGCAATATCTGGGCGGCCGTATCAATATGACCTGTAAATGCAGTGTAGGGTGCCTGAGTAAATGTGAATGGCGCTAAAGCTCCCACAGCGCCCACAACTCCATATTTTCCATTATTGAATGCTCTGATCACTCCTAATAATCCTGTTACTGCAGATCCGGCATCCAAATTTAACCAAGTAGTCGAATCCGAACTATTTAAAGAGATATCTGACCGGAGGCCGGCTATTTGATTGACCCCTCCGCTTAAAGTAATCGAATGTGGATTGTCTAATTCCGTCCCGGAATTAAATGCGTACATTCCAATACCATTCGCCGGATTAACATAACTTCCGGTATCTGTGAGATTAAGTGTTGATGTAGAAATTAATTTACCGTTTCCAAGGCCGGTTAAATTAAATGTACCTCCATCAGTTCTCGACTGACCCTGTACCCACCAGCTGGCCGGTTGAGCCGCCGCATATTGATTTTGGATATATCCCGATCCTCCGGCCAAAGGAGCATAAGCAGTATCGGTGCCGCCTGTTTCCCTGCCCTGAGCATCAAAAGTAATGCGTGTATAATTTCCTGCTGTTCCTGTATTCTTTAAAGATGTAGTAATAGCAGTTGTTCCACTTCCTGTTATATCTCCGCTTAAAGTTATGTTTTGATTGCCTGTTAAATATTGAACCCATTTTCCTGATAAATATGTAGAATAACCTGCGGCCGGATCATTCACTACATTCCCCTCAGATGGAGCTGTCACGTAAGATATTGGCTCTTCTAAAGAAGTTCCATTCACTGATATTTTAGATGCTGCATTTTGGCAACGAAATGGATAAGATGATGGATTATTTACAAAACAATTTGAAAAGGTTATATTGACTGGATAAGTATTCAATACATTGTTTCGATAATAAAGATACTGTGAAGTAGAAAGACCGTTATCAAAATTCTTACAATTATTTAAAAGAAGATTGTAGGCTGAAGTTGATCCGGTGGACGCATCAAAAATTAAAGAATATGCTAACGGATTATTAGTTGTACTGGTTTGATAAACTGACACATTGTTTAATGTGACATTTCCGGTTAAGTTAGTATAATCAAAAAATTGAAGAAATCTTGCAGATAACCCGTTATTATTTTCAACTATGTTATTAAGATATAAACCATTCATATTACACTGATATGTATCGTTGCTTATATCCCCAACCACAACCCCCTGATTTGAATAAAAAGAAACGGGATTATACACTGTAAAATTACAGTCTGAAATATTTATGTTGTTAAAATTTGATATGCCGGATGGATAATTTCCAAACTTAAACATTGCAGATTGACATGCGCCGTAAAAATGAGAAAGATAAACATTAGATACATTTGAATTAGGTAATCCTGCATTTTCTCCGGCCCATGCTGCAAATGATGCATATACATGCGCACCGGCAAGATCAACTATATTTATATTGTCTGCATAAACATTACTTACGTTTACTTGCGGTATTAGTTTCATGCTGTCAATGCTTCCCCACAGGCCCGATTGTATTGTTATAAAATCATCCGCCGTATGTCCTTTCAAATTTTTTAGATATAATCCATTTCCGGAAAATCCAACAAAGCATTCATTTAACGTATGACCCGGTGCCCAAGGGCTTGTTGCCGTTCCCCAACACTCTGAATTTGAAATATGCACATTATTACAATTAGGGAACCAGGTAGTATAAGACAATGCCGTATCCATAACTACATTATCTATGTAAATATTAGAAGCATTTACGAAACGTAGAATCATACCAGCATATTCGTATTGGATACTATCCGTATTCTGCTTTCTGCTTTGGTTTAATCCATTTCCAAACCACACCCCTCCTTTTACCACAATATTACTATCTGCTCCGTAAACATTCTTATTTACAAGCATATAACAGTCTGCATTATTTACAAGTGAAAACCGTGTAGCTCCACTTGTAAGTAAAGATGTGTTTGTTTTTAAAACAATAGCCGAATCCAAATAAAATTGCCCAGTCGTATAATTATTCACGTTGACAATGCCATTGCTATAGGGTGAATTTATAGCAGCATTTATGTTTGAATTATCCGCTATTGCATCATAAGGATTTGCTCCAAACCAAGCCACATTTACTCCATTTGCCTGATTAAAAACTCTTATCCAATAACCAGTTATTTTCCCAGTTGCAGGGAAGCATACACCTCCGTCGGGTGAACCTAAATTGTAATAATAAAATAAACCGCCACGTAAGCTATCAGTCACGAAAAGTAAATTAGCAGATCTGCTGTACAATTCCATTTGCGGAATCGTATTAACTGTATCAATCTTTGAACTGCCGATTGATGACCATAACTTCATATTCCATAAATACAATGTATTATCTGATGTTTTATAAACTAATCCTGGATATAATGGATGGAAAGTAGTGTCAATGGCATTGAATAAAAGTGCTGTATCTACACCCAAATTCCCCTGAGCTACCCATGTGTTATTTCCATAATTGTCATTTCGAAATGTATTGACAACTTTATTTATTATTTGTGCTTTTGAAAAATAAAAAGCAAAAAGAGAGAATATTAATAAAACTAATCTTTTCATTTTAATTATGTGTTAAAAGTTCACTTGACCAAAGGCCGGATCCCATATATACATAGGTTAATCCGCCACCGGATACATTGGGACAATAAACTGAAAAAGTGGGAATTGAATTAGGATATAATGAATTCAATTGCGCATTCGTTTGAGGCGCAACAATGGACAAATTCACTACTCCCAATTGATTGGATCCATTAAAATATACTTTAACATGCAGGGCCATTATGTACCTCCTTTTCTTCACTGACAAATGTTGCAACCACATTAACCAGCCTTGTGCCTACAGCATTGGGATCAAATGTGATGTTATATTTTGTATCATCCATCATGTCCGCCTGTAAAAGATTGCTTGTAAATACATCATTAGGAGCCAGAGGAAAATTATTGATATAAAGCATGACCTGACCCGTATTCTTTATAAGGATCGCATTAGGCCTGCCAATATTCAAAATTGTATTGGTACCATACTGAAAAAAAACGTTTCTTAAGATATGCATATCAATTTCTCCGTTTATGAATTAGCAAAAAAAAACAAGGAGGGCAATTACCGCCGTGGCGCCTCCGGTAATTGCTATAGCCGTGGGAGAAGCCAATTTTCTCACGCGATCAAGCACTCCTTGAATAAGATTATCACTGATATAACCTTCCTGATTCAAATTCTCATAATAATTTAGTCGCTGTTGTTTGATCACATTGAACGCATTAACAGGATCCGCATTCATCGCGTTGACCGTATCAGTTGTTATTGAATTAGTCCCGGGTAATCCTAAAGCAAGATTTATTTGTTCAGGTCCATGGCCACTTTCGTAACAAAAATCCAAAACCATATTAGCTAATTGCTGATTTTGAATAGAATCTCCCTGAATCGGTACCCAGAAGTTTTCATATACAAATTGTTGCACATCACTCTCAAGCTTTGAGAAAACAGTCCCTCTGGGTATCGGGCCATATTGATATTTATAATTATCAATCCACGTCCAGCCCGTCCAATCAGGATGGTAATTACGCGCAATACCCCTGTAGGTTTCTCCACCCCTGTCAGATGGATTATTCTCATAACCACCTTCATTTTGTTCTAATACTTGATATGCTGTGCCAAAATCTGCCATTATCTGCGATATTTTTTACGTGATTTTTCGTGACTTTGATTGATAAGATAGCCCGCCACAAATATTATTGCAACAGGCAATAAAAGCGGCTTTAAATCTGTCCATATTTGTGACATGGATGCATTATTTGTTTGTGAATAATTAACCGGTTTTTGAACATAAGGAGGTGCCGTTACAGTGACACCAGGTAACTGATTTGTAGAAGAAAATAAAGAAATTGATCCTGCATCCGCAGGATCTACATAAACAGTTTGAAAACCTATATAGGAGACCCGCAATTGATCAGATGAATTATTCATTGACAGGCTAAAATTTCCATTTGAATCTGTAGTTGTTCCATTCACCACGGTACCGGATCCATCAAGTTCGGCAATAACAGCGCCAATCAAAGGCTGACCAGTTGTAGCATCGAATATATTTCCTGAGATCATTGTTTTGCTTTTTTGTGAATATTAACCTTGTCAACAAGCGATTTTCCTACTGTGCCGATTATGAATGCAATCCCTACCCATTTTACCAAATTGGCAATCTTATCAAATGTGCTCTGATTAGCTTTTTGCTGATCAATTACTTTTTGATGCGTAGATATCACTCCCTGCTGTTGCAATGCATCAATGCTGAACGAATTAGGCAGGTTCGGGATGTAATAACTTCCCAGCGAATTAACCATGTTTGAATTGTTGCTTTCAAACATAAACCAGATCATTCCTCCGGATCCAGTGACCCAACTATATACCACACCCGCCGGCTCTCCAGGTTCCACGGTACCTATTATATTACCGTCGGGGGAATCATATACATTGAGCTGCTGCTGTGCAACTAATGTTTTATCAATAATATCGGCCATATCATACAGAGGCATAATCTTGTTTTATTTACTTATAAGTGCGCTGATTCCAAAAATCATAAGTAGCAATCCAACGTTCACCGGCTGAGCGGCTATTTCTTTTGCTTTATTTACTAAATTATCAGATGCCGGCACTGAATCAGTATTTTGCGTTCCTGATCCTGTCTCCTTAGAAGGACTTCCTGCGCCGGCATTCGATAAAAAATCATTTTTCGGGATCATATTAACGGATCCGGTCATTACAGACGGATCATAATTAACTATTTTACCACCAGCCAATAGTACTGTCCCATAATATTCCAGAGGTTTTAATGTGTTATTCTGAATATCATCAACTATTAGTCTGAGCGAACATTTTGCCTGAATAGATAATGCTTTTGAAAAAACAGGATCAGAGAGTGAAATAAGTCCTGTTTTCGGGCTATTATTATAAGCAGAAAGGGTATTGCACCAATAGGGGACCTGACAATCTTTTAAGGGCTTTATTATCGCATAAATAGCCATTTCCTTCCCACCTACATTTTTAAAATAATCAGGTGAAAAGGAATTAGATATATTATTTGATTTACAAAGACAACTCATAGGAATTTTTTGAACATTTTTATTACCGATGGATCATTCTGTATTTTATTTGCCATTTTTTCCAGGGTATCCAGCCAGTCAGGATCATTCTCCTGGAAGATGGATATTACCTTACTCAACCTCAATGCATATCCGTGATCATTCTCGGGAGGTTCGGCAACCGGAGGTACACCTGTAACGGCCGGTGCAGCCTGCGGACCTTTAGTCATGAAAGCGCCGATTATCTTATCCAGGCCTATACCGTTAATTGCTTCCCAAAACTTATTGGCACCTTTATCCGCTTCTTTCTCCAATTCTTTATTTTCTTTCTTCAGGACTTCATTTTCATCCTTAAGTTTTTGCAATTGCATTTCCAGCTTCACGCTTTCAATCATTTTTTGTGCGCGTTGGTTTGTCAATTCATCCAGTTCACCAATGCTTTGAGGCATACCAAATATCCCCGGATTCGCTGATGAAGCTGTAGAAGTTTCCGGGCCATTTATTTCAAAATCCTGCCTGAATCCTCCCCTGGATGTAACATTATTTTTAGGAGAGGCAATTAAGGTAAACTGGCCACGGGATTCCAGATCTAATATTTTTCTGAGATGATCTATTGCATTATTCACTGTGGCATTATCTCTGTCATCCGATTTAGAAATAGGATTGCCTGATTCAACCTTCCCCTTTGCAAACAAAACCCAGTAAGGAACATCAAGGCTTTCAAACCACGCTATAATATTTTGTTTACCCAGAATCATTTTTTGCCTTCGTTTAATTCAATTTGATTTACTCTTTCATTAAGACCGTTGTAATTATTCTGCATGACAACTATCTGAGCTTTTAAATCCGATACATCAGATGCCGTTTTTTGAACTGTGAAAAATGTGACAGCCAAAAAAAAAGAGACTAATCCCAAAAGTATTTTTATGAACCAGTCTATGTTCACATATTCTTTTTGCAGATGCTCCATCCTGATCAGAGTTCATAATAAAATGCAAATGGGATAACTGAGTTAGCCACTAATCCTGTAGTACTTCCAAATGTGATATAGCATTTGGATGGATTAATCATTGGCATATCAAACTCGCGCACATGCCCGTTGTTATTTGCTGCAAGCAAAGAAGAAAGAGGCATTTTGCTAATGATCTCCCGGTTATTTTCTTCTCCTACCAAAGTGATGAACGCGCCTTGAAGAATAGCCTGTGAAATAACAGCAGCTCCAGAAGGAGTATTGGCAACCTGAGACGCGGAAAAGACTTCTATCCCGGTAATTCTTCTCGCATTGCGTAAAAGAAATTCATTGCCAAAATAAAAAGTTTGTTGCGCCGTATTCACAATGGCAACTTCAACTTCCTCGCTATTTTTAATTTTAAACATCGTATGAAAATTTGTTTGTTAATTAAAAAGCCCGCCCGGTGCCGGAACGGGCTTTTCTATTTATTGCGCTGTGAACATGTTATCCTTGCAATGCGCTTCCTAATGCAGATCCCTGAGTGATCAGGAAACCTTCCATATACCATACTACCTTGATCCTGGTAGTGGCGGTTACATACTGAACCTGTTGCGTACTGTTAGCAGGCACATACAATGAAAGTTCGTTCTTTGCCTGTCCCTGGAAGATGAACTGAGGTGTCAAATCTTCCAAACCATCAAAGCCCAGTGTTTCGCTGAGTTTTTGCGGAGCGGCCGGCCAATTGGTACCTACAGCAACTGCAGGGGCGCTCTGTTGATCCCGTACCACTCGGAATTTACGGGTAGCCATTGCCTCAGCATATACCACATCAGCTACTTTCACGCGGAGAAAACCGTTGTAAAATGCCTCCAAATGACTTGGATTCACATTGCCCGCTTCGGCAGGAAAATCAACCGGTGAAGGAAATGTGAGCAAGGGGGAATGACCAGGTAAGGATGGATCATCATTTAACAAATAAATCCCCAATTTAGTGGCCACAAATGCATCATTCAGGTCCAGACGGACTTCTGTAGCTGAAGGATTGCCTACGTTCTTACCAATCTGAAATTGGTACTGTCCCTGGCCGCTGGATAATTGTTGTTCCAGCCGGATGAAACCCGGCGTAATGATGTTATTCGGAGCCTTTCTCCTGAGGCCCGTATAGATAGCGCGCTCCCGATCCGGAGCCACTACTAAATTTCCTGCATACTGCATAAAATTTGATTTAATGTTGAAATAAAAAATTGTTTACAAAAAAAAATTACAGCCATCCCGATAATGACCGGTCAGGCTTTATTCCAAAAAATTGTCACCTGCATTCTCCCCGATGCCTTCCAGTGTGGGTAATCCACTCACAGTGTCTAATTTCGGTGCAGTTTCGCCTATTTGAACCTGCGGAGGATAGGCAAGCAAATTATTGCCGATGCCACTGATCGCGGGGATCTGGTTGGGTAATAAGGCATGCATCAACTGATAACCGCCAATGCTGACCATACCATCTCCGAAACGTTCAATGAATTCCCCGCCTTTTCCTCGCGCGATCAGCGGAGGAAGAAAAGATCCTGCAGCTACTTTAAGAAGCCCTTTGATTTTTGGATCCGATGCGAAGGAAAGTTTTGAAAGCAACATACTGTCAACAATGCCGGACGCTGCGGCTCCGCCAGATAGCGCCAGGGCATCCATCGCGATTGCTTTAATATCCATTTTTTTACCTGATTTGCGTGCCATGATAGTTTATTTATTATTTGAAAATTGATAATTGAAAATTGATGATTGAAAACTCGGATTATTTCCGACGGCGGCGATGTGTAGCCCTTTTCCTTGAATGTTTCCGAGTTACTTTACCGACAGCCCGCCTTTTTGAAGGATGCCTGCGGACATGATGGCGGTGATGTACACGTTCGGAAGATTTACCAATACTTCCGATATGTTTGATCAATTCCGCGTGATGCCTTTTGTCATTTTCAAAGTCCTTCAGATCACGTTCATACTTTGAAAGACGCTCTTTGTTTTCACGATCTATTTCTTTCACACGTTCCATGTACCTTTCAAGAACTGATGTTGCTGCCGATTGGCGCGGTTTTTTCGGATATTTTAAAAATTTCGGTTTGCGTGGCGATTTACGTGTAGCCATGATGTTTTATTTTTTTGTTAATAAAATAATTGCCACAATTGCGGCTATTGCTATAAAAAGAAATTTTTTGTTGTTATTGCTTGTCGGTGGATTTGATTGACTATTCGATGAACTAACCGGCGGCTTAGGAATATCCACTGGAAGCAGTGCAGCTTGTGTTTGTGAATAAAGTGCCGTATTTGGGTTAGGAGCATATTTATTCTGGATCTCAGGACCTAATGTTTGCATGACAGGGATCCGGTTTACGGGATTCACATCCTTAAGGGATGGACCTATAAAATAATCTGCATTATTAATATTGCTTACCGGCATGATCATTTTCTGGCTCCTTTCTTTTTATGTCCGAAAAACATCATTGCGGCAGCGCCGGCAAGTCCAATCATTATTAAAGGAGACATACCAGATCTTATTGCAGGTGTGCCGTAAAACTGCGTGGAACCTGGTAATAAACTTCTGTTAACGCCCGGTATAGCATTGCCGTTCGCATCATATAATCCATTATTTAACCCTGACCCTAATGGATCTGAATGTGTAGGTGTAACAACGAATGTTTGCATCTTAGTCTGATAACCTGACCAATCCCCAGGCTGGGGCGCAATGCTTTGAATATTGAAGCTATCCGGCAAATTCACCCTGGATAAACCGGAAAGCAGGCTGGTTATGAAAGTTAATGCCCCGGTAGCTGCACCTGCCGCCGGACCTCCAGCTGCTGTTCCACTGGCAGCGCTTTCCCCGGTATTAGATAATATCCCACCCCAATTCATATTACCAGATCCGGAAGGCATTGATCCTGATCCTCCATATTGTTGTAAGAAATTGCTTACATCCAATGAGCCTATTGCTGTTGCAGTGGTATTCTGAAAAGAATCAATGACGGAATTAATAACCGTAGCTAAATAATGCTGAGGTTCCATCCCCAACAATCCCGTTAATGTATGATGCAAAAGATGATCAGTGTGGTAATAGTCTTGTGCCCAATTATCATGCATATAATTCAGCAGATTATCACATGCATGTACTTTTTGCTGTACGATAGAAGGCAGGGAAGAAAAGAAAGAATCTACACCATTGCCCGTAAATTTTAGGAATGGAGCCGGTATATACCTGTATAACAAAGCAGGCGCTAATTGAATAACATACTGATCGGCCTGGGATTGGCTGAGAGTTTTTTTAATACCACGGAAAATATTATCAAAGATGCTTCCCACGTGGGGATCATCTTCCATACACCCTATTACCGGAAGGGAACCTATTCTATGATGATTATGCCAATTTCTCTCATTCTCATAAAATACCGCTTCACGTATCGTTTGCAATGGATAATCATTCTTATGGGCCAATACATGCCTTCCAAACTGTTTTACAGTCATGCCCTCACGTTCAGCCTTACGCGTAAATAATCCCTTATGTGCGGGATTAATTGAAATCTTTCCCATACCGGATACAACGGGTAATGCTCCCTTTATGGAAGCATTGGAAGGCAAGCCACTAACTCTGTATAATCCTTGCATGGGATAATCTTTTTTACTTATATATTGAGCCTCTTTATTGAACTGAGGCATTACGTCATCTATTATAATATCCTGTCCCTGGTTACGCACAATAATATATACGTGTGTAGGTTCAGGTTCATCATTAAAACTCACGAAACGAAAACATCCTTTTATACCTAAATTTTTAAGACAGGAAGCAATGAATATGCTATAGCTTTTACAATCGCACTGTTTATCTTCCCAGGTCTTAGCTGGTTCTTTTACCCATTGCACTTCCTCTGGATCCACTTTATACTTCACGTTTTTTTTCAGGAAATTCCAAACATTCCCGCAAGTCTCTTTTACATTCTCTCCTCTCAGATAGGGGGCGAATTCTTTCAATTGCCAGGAACTTTCCCGAAAACATTGAAGCACTTCATCCACAATATCTCCCGTGCTGTATCGTTTCTTTATTTGAATGAACTTATTATGAGCTGCAGGTATTGTTTCATCAGCAATTGCTTTCAGATTCATGCTTTCGTTGTTTGAGTTACAGTACCAGCCTGCTTTGTTTTTTTCGTTAAATAATAAATACCCGCTGCGATCGCGGCAAAACCCAAAAACTCTGTCGCATTAAACTTTTTCTTTTTTTTACCCTTTCGCATAATCCGCCAGATTGATATTTACCGGTACATGAATACTGCTTATGATAATAATACCTACTAATGTCATATCCTTCAATCCTGAACTAATAATGCCTCCCATATTTGAAAGCGCGTTAATATTCAGTATTTCGGCATTCATCGGTACTTCCACCACACTATTAGGACCTATTACAATAGGTCCACTTGCCTGGGTCACATTAAAGTTTGCAATCGGTTCCCCATTATAATTGACACTACCAATGAATTGCTGAAATTTCAAAGTCACATTTTCCGGGTTATATACCGTTAATGTGACGTTGAGCAATGTTTGTAAAAGACCTCCACCAGGATTGAGCGATACATTTGAAATCCTTATTGTCATCAGATCAATAGCCTGTTTGATCTTATAAAGATGCCAGGCTAAATACCCGCCTGCGATAAGCAACAAAGGCATTATTCTTTTCATAGAAAGCTGGTAATCTTTTTTGCATTAGAAGATTGCCAGGCGTTCCATAGTACAAAACCGACAATGGCCAAAATTGCAATCAGGAAAAAAATGATCATTGAACTACTTTTTATGGAGCATAAAAGTAGAAGGGGCTTTCAGTAGAAATTGAAAGATTGTCAATTATTGACAAGTAATGACAAAAATTAACTTATTCTCAATATCTTTTTTACTTCATCTTCAGACACATCTTCCAGTTTACAATATTCCCGAATAGTTAATTTTTTCTTTTTGTCTTTACCCAGGCAATCAAGTAGATTATGATACATCTGCCAACAGCGGCGATAACTTTTACCTGTAAGAATAGTCAGGTCAGACGGGTAAATGAAGATTCTTGTTTCCATAATTCTTATTTGAATGAAGAAATGGGTTACGGAAGGGAAATAACCTGTTAAATAGGCTGAATATCATATTCCATCTGCATTGCAGACGAAAAAAATGATAATGTGATAAAAACTGAATGGATTTGAAATGAATACGCATATCGTCCGGTATTAAAACCGGCCTCCCAATGCGCACAGTAAGAAGGAATTTTCAGAACAAAAATAATAACTATTTGAATATTTACCTGAAGAAATGTTTTCTGATTTCTCCGGACCTTAAAACCGGATAATTTAAGATCATGAATTTGAATCCTGAGAGAAGAAAAGGGTAATATAATACATGTTAAAATAGTAAAAGAATGTATAAATAATAAAGGGGGGGTATATATAATAGGGAAAAATTGTGCACTAATGAACTTTTTGATTATAACAAATTAATACACAATTAATTATATCAGTACATTGACCGGTGCATAGTGTTTTTTGTTATGTACTTTCAGTACATAGATGCTCATTTTATGTACTGAGGCTATAAAATTTAAAAAATCAAATTACTATTTTTTAATCAAAGTAATACTATTTTACCTTATTGATATATTCATGATCCATTTATTTTTTATGTATTTATGTACTGTATATGCACTTGCCTGTGCACTTCATTTTTTCAGTTGTTTTTTTTCTTATTTTCTTCTCTTTTCCTTTACTACTCTATATTATAGAATATATAAAAAAAATAATAATAATATAAATAGTGCCCAAGTGCATTAAATTTTGCTATATATACTTTTATAGAATTATTAAGGAAGGATCCGGGGACTGGCCGGAAAGAAAGAAAAGAATAAGGAAGTATTTGTGCCGGCCGGGGTACCGGCGCGGCAAAAGCATAGAAGGGACGAAATGGTGTTATTAGCGGATGAATGGATATAAGTGTTGACTGGAAGGAAAGAGTGAAATTTAGGGGCTTAAAATGAAGAATTTGGATATCTAACTTTTATCAGTATCTTTACTCTTTAATCGCACCATTACGGAATTGAAATAATGCGAGTAAACGTAATCACATTGTGATTTGCTTTCAATTAATCGCACCAGCCCGAAAAACCGAAAGGTACATTCAAACCAGGGCAATTAGGATGGTTTTAGGAAAGGAGGGTAAAACCTCCTTTCTTTATTTAAAATAGACATCATGTGGGGTACAGACAAAGATAACAGCGGCTATCTGCTAAAGATGATCCAGGAAGCGCGCCTGGAACATCAGTGGATTGAGGTAAAGGGAAAGCTTTACGCCTACCAGGAAGTGGAAGAAACTGAATTGTTTAATAAGCTCAGGTATTCGGAACCAGAGGAAATAAAGCTGAAAGATCCTATAGCGGAGCTAAATAAGGCGGATGCCAGGATAGCTAATAAGATCTGTGAATGGAATAAGAGGCGTGAAGCCTTCCTGGAACGAATCAAAAAATACCATGGACTGTAAAATAAAAATCCCGGGTAGAAACCAGGGACTTAACCATATCCTATGAAAAACCAATCCTTATTCTAAATCTTTGCCCTGATCCTTGATATCCCCCAACCACCAGCTTATAACCGTTTGACCATCATAATGGTCATTAATTTGGACCTGGTAGCCTTCATTTGTTAACCGGTCGCGGAGATGTTTTATAAGCACATAGGGCAGAACTACTTCAAATTTCTTGTTTTCGGCGGCTTCATGAATGATGTCATATACATAATTCATCTGATCCGCTTGCTGCTTAAATGCCAGTTTATAGGCATCTTGGGCGGTGAATTGTGTCATGATAATACCTCCTTTTCCAGCTCTTGTACAGCCATTTGGGGATTGATACGGTATTCCAGCTCTGCGGCCAGGTAATCGGATCCTGTTATCAGTTCCCGGAATGTTTGGCAGAATACTACATCATCTTTGTGATAAAATAAAACCAACTGGGCAATTGAGAAGTTAAGCGCATGTAGATGCTTGGCCGTGGCGAAAATTCCGGCCGCGCCGGAAGGTACTTTTAGGTGGGAATTCAATCCCTGTGTTTCGGACTTTGACATTTTGAATAAAATTAAGAAGTGAAAAAATATACCGGGCGCTGTCAAAGTCCGTCAATGCAAACGCATCGAAGAGATTGCCTGTCTTACAGGCCCACCCGGTAGTTTTGTTACAATTCTGATTTGTGATTCTCATTTGCATCTTTAATTTCGAACTTTGACAAGACAAAGATAAGGATAAAAAAATCAGAAAAACAAATATTATTTTGGAGGGGGAAAGAGGGATTAGCGGTAGATATCTCTGCGATGGCCAATTTTGATAATACGTATGGAAATTTCGTTCTTAATAACAAAATAGATAACACGATAATCGCCTTGCCTTATACGATAACAGCTCTCAAATTTTCCATGTGTTTTTTTACAGCCGGAAGGATAGGGATTATCTTTAAGCGCTTCTATAGCCGATTTTATAGCGAAATATTCATGTTTAGGTAAAAGAGATAATTCTTTCTGGGCCGATGGTTTATAAGTTATTTTATATTCCATCATTTCCACTTCTTTTCAATTTCAGCATATACTTGCTCGGCAGGAATGTCCGGTTCATTCATCCTGCGTTCGATTTCCGCACAATCAGAAACATCTTGAAGCATTTGTGTTAATTCTTCAATTCGTTTTTTAGCATCAGCCATTGTTATATTTTTTTCAAACCGCAATTGCATCATTTGAAAGACTGCTTCCAGGGTTTTTTCCTGTTCCTGGTTTTCGGGAAAAATTGTTATCGCATCCATAAAATCAAAATATTTATTCTCATTATGAATTGGCCAATTTAGAATACTTTTTCCGGCTTGCTTCGGAACGATTAACGAACTGTAGCAATACATCTTTAAAATCATCAATATCATAGCCTTCTCTTTCTACTGCTTTTACAAATTGCTCTGAGAAATGAACATTCGTAATGCGTGAAGCTTTTTTAGGAGTTCTCTTTTTTTCGCTACCTATTCCCTTTTGTCTTTTGGCTGTTTCCATATCTGAATGATTTTCAAAAAAACAGGTTTGAATTACCACAAATTTAGGGTAAATAATCAGAGGAAAAAAATAATAACCGCCTGCAATGGCCGGATGAAATCCCATCCATCTTCCACGTCTGTTTTTTAAGATATCAGATTTTGATAATGTTTGTTGCGCTTCAATATGCAACAAGGGATGAATGTGAGGATCCTTTTCATATTCTTCAGCCAAATGCTGCGCGTACATACCTGTCCAAAGTATAGGAAGCTTTCTGTTTCGTAAATGGACATTTCCGCTTAGAAGATTCAGTGTTGACATAATGTTTGTTTTATTTATTTTGATTCAATTTCTTTTTAAGCTTTGTATTTTGACCTCTCAGGCTTGAAATTGATTTAATCAAATTTCGGATAGTCTCAGTTGCATCAGCGTGCTTTCTTTTATAATCTGCAAGGTCATTTTCCATTTTTTGATAATTACTTACCATTTTTTCACAGGCATCGGCAATTCTCTGTAAACATCCCAGTTGTATGTTCTCACATACACTACTACCTGTAAGGTCTTTTTTTGATAACTCTTTTAATGTTGACATATTTTAAGTTTTATTATAAGTTCGGAAATAAAGAAAGCTGTCCGGTAGCCAATTCCTTATCCATCACTGCCAGGGATTTGTTTGCTGCTTTCACGGATTGCTTTAATTCATCAATCTTTTTAGCTTCTTCAGTTTCCTTCAGAATAGCTTCCAGACGTTCAATTTCCAATTCATTCTTTGTCTTAGATTGTAAGATGGATGCGCGGCCGGTAATAGATCCATGGAAATGATTATAAAGAATTTTATAGCATTCCCATTGATATTTAACCAATTCCGGATTATCTGATTGAATTGAAAAGATCCATCCATAAACATAAAATTCGGATAGGCAAATCATTTCTCTCATTCTACCATCAGCAGCAACCATTTGCTGCTTAGCAAACAGTTGAGAAAGAATAACATGATTCTTAAGATTCTGAAATTGTCTATTATAATTAATACCCAATGCCTCACAAATAGGCTTAATGGCAACATACGTGATACCCTTCTCAGATTGGAAGTAAATGTTTCTTCCATTGAACTGCAGGAATTCTGCGATTGACTTTTTCATGATTGTTTGTTTTTAATGATTATTTATTATCTTTTATACACCAGGTCCAACTTTTTTGCTTATTATGAAAGATCATGGGAGTAAATCCTAATTTATTACAGAATTCAATCATCTTTTTGAAATCATCAATACGGTTCGTATCATCGAATATAACCGGGCATTTTACATCCTTAAATAACAGTATCGGTAAATTTTTTCTAAATTCTCCAATAGGTCCATCAATCAATATCAAGTCTGCATATCTTGTCTTAAAAATGATTTCTACCATATTTACATTATACCATCCATTCGTTATTGGCACATGAAATACTTTATGTCTCTTGGAATTATATACTTTAGCCCATCGTGGATTATCTTCAATAGAAATAACCTTATAATGTTTCAGCAGTTTCTTTGTGCTATATCCTGATCCGAATTCCAGTATCCTGGATCCTTCTGGCAAATTCTCCCGGATAAATTTGAACGTGGTTTTATCAATTGAATAACCACCAAATACGAATACTTTCTGTTTTAATTGATTAATGATGCGTAACATAAATATTAATATTATTATTAATAACATCTATACATTTAAAAATTTCATAGGCTATTTGCCACACTATTGAGTTTCCAATGGCCTGACAACGTTTGTACCGGTTATTATAGTCCATTCCTTCGGGTAACCCATTAAGCATTCCAACAATTCCGGATTCAATAATGTGTGCGGGGATATCCCCATGTGGAGAATCGCCGAAACCAAAGTACCGTGATATTTTTTCCGACAATATAATTGGGATATTGGCATTGTACTTGTCTTCCCATCGTTTTTTGTAACTGTTGGAAGCACCATTCCATAAATTAACTGGGATCCAAGTGTGTTGAATTTTGTTCCATTCTGATAAGATTTTCTTAGTCTTCTTTTTATCATATTTTCCGGCGGTTCTATTATCAATCTTGCAGTTGGAGTCATAAGCGATAAGCCATATTCTTTCCCGTTTATGTAACGCACCAACGGCTTCAGCTGGAATATTATATGCTTGGCAGGTGTAACCTTCACTTTCCAAATCAGATATCTTGATGTCAAGGACGCCGTTGGAAACCGTTCCAACAACATTTTCGTTAATAATCCAAGCTGGGTGAATTGATTGTATGCATCTGAACATTTCCGGCCAGAGGTAACGGTTATCATTCGTGCCTCTTCCCAAGCCCGCATAAGAATGAGGTTGACAGGGATCACTTCCTGAAATAATGTCAATTGTTCCTTTAAATGGCATTGGATCGAATTCTTCAATAAATCTGTATGTTTTTGCATTTGGAAAATTTTTTTTAGTTAATTCATTTAGCCATAATTCTCTTTCAACATAAGCCACGTTTTCCCATCCCACAAAATGAGCGGCTAACATAAAACCGCCTATGCCATTGAATAAAGAAAGATGTCTCATTAAAATAAAGTTGGTTGTAACTTATAATTATATACAATCACTTCACATTTTACGGAACCTGATTTTCTTGGAGCTGTAAGTCTATGTACAATTTCTTTTTTATTCCATCCATTTCGTTTCACATAATCGTCTAATATTTCGCTGTTGTAATTATGAAGCATGAACTTTCCTGTGCATTCATTTTGAAGAAATTCCAATAGATCAATAAAATTATTTTCTGTATAGCCACGATAATGACCCTGGTCACATCCTATATAAGGCGGATCTATTTCGTGAAAGGCGTTTGAAACGTTGCGGCTTCTTAGTACCCCAATTGCATCCCTATTTTCAATAGTCTCGTGTTCAATTCTGGCAACAAGATGTTCTGTAAATCTTTCTTTTTTATGTTTCAGAATTTCAGGAACAACAGTTCCTGGATGGTTACTATATTTAAGCCCTCCATTCAATTTTCCAGCATAAGAAAAATTAAAAATGAACCAGGCAGCCCAAGCCAGATCAACTTTGTTATATTTACGTTTATGACGAATGATCTTTTTAGCTAAATCTTTATCACTCCGGCATAATAATGTTGCGTCAACTCTTTTTTTTAATGGACGGTAATTGTTCTTTATTACTTTGTAAAAATTAACTACAATATCCAATGTATCATTAATTGTTTCATTTTTAACCGGTTTCTTGCTCCAAAATAAGGTACCGCCGCCTAAAAAAACTTCCGTGTAAACTTCATGATCTGGCACCAATGCGAGCATATAGCGAATGATACTTGCTTTACCTCCATAATAAGAAAGAGGCGTTTTTAAAAGTGGTGATATTTTAGTGTCCATTTTTATTCTTTTCTAATTCAAACCAAATAAAATCTTTACCGTTACTTCTCTTTTCCTGATAATAATTACCTTCTTTGTCCTGGCTATCCGATTTCCATTTCTCAGACAAATGCTTATAATGTCGCAATTTTGAAGTAAAACGGCGCTGGGAATATCGTTTTGAATCAGATCCGGTAATCCTGATAAAAGCATCATAGAGCGCTTTTTTATTATAGTCACGACCGGGGACAATTCCGAAATCATTCCATGATTCTTCTATCTCAGCATTTGGAAAGTCTTCGAGAAAATTTATAAGTTCCTCCCCTATTTGTTCATGGAGGATCCGCTTCTCCAAATTGATAGATTTATATTCTTTTACACCATTCTTCAAATAATTTTTCATACAAAAAAGCATGAAGGAATCAAATAAGTTCCATTCATGTTCTGTAAAATCCCTGAAGAACCATTTACCAAACTCTTTTTCCGGCGTCCAGTCTTTAGAATAATGAGCGCTTAAATCAAATATTCTAAACCGATCTAAAGAGCTGTCGCCATTTATTTTCAGTGTCCTATTTGTGCTTAGGACTATTTTAACCCATATCGTAAAAGGATTTTGAAATTTTTTATTAACGGTGATTCCATCTTCAATTTCATTATAATGTCGTTCCACGTCATAATTAGCTTTCACATCATTGATGTGAATTAATTTTGTATTGATATCGCACTTTTCAAACCGCCGTTCATTATCAGGATTAAATTCCTTGCCATTTATTGTACATACCACACCCTTATCCGTATGGTTATCCCGGTTCATTATCTGTCTAATTCCTTTCAAAATCAAACCCTTACCCGTGCGTCCCTGAGGATCATCGGATATCCTGCTATCTGTAAATACAATAGCTTTTAGTTTCCCCTCATAATACTTATGCATAAGGTATCCGATTATTTGCATAAGAATTATGAGCCGTTCATTATCCTGATCACATACTTCAAATAAAAACTTTGCCCAGATATTATTTTCCTGATCTGCATCAAAATCAAGCAGATTTATTTCGCGTGTTAAGATTGAATCAGCCCATACATATTTGTCTGAAAGTGTTGAATAATCAAGAAGTTCAATATTTTCAGCAGTTACTTTTACGCATTTATTAGCGTAATAAAAAAATGCTTCTTTTTCTCTATCTTCATTTATCTGTTCAGTATTGATTACTGGCAAATGGCAAAGAATATTTTTAGGATCAAAGAAATTAGCCTGCCGGCCAAGCATGTAATTCAGGATCATATTCCTGCTAAGTAAGGCCTTTCCAATATGCATCACTTCCGGCATAGATTCAAGATGTAATTTGAAAGAACCTTTTATATAGATCTCATCAACTTCCTTTATGATATTATTTTCAATGTGAATAAAATAATGTCCCTTATCAATATCAATCCGGCGGAATCCAAGATCCGTAAGAATAGCTAAAAATTTAAGATAGTTTATTTGAATGCCTCCTACTTTACGGGTAGTATTTCCATCTTTATCAACATCACTTTTCCACTTTATATCAAAAAATTGATATTTTTCTTTTAATTCCTCTTCAGTTATTTCCTGCGTCGGATCCAGATTATTAGGCATTGCATCAGGTAGCTGGCGTAATACGACATTACTTTTGTTATGAATATCAGTTGCTGAATCTTTTTTCTTAAATTTCGCATGTTCGTTAATATTTTTAAAAGCTGAATGAATAGTTGATTTTATTTCATTTTCTTTGATATTGTCTGGATTATAATGTGTAAGAATATAAGAAAGCGTATCAGTTTCTGAAAAGCCTTTCCGGTTTGCATTATTAGCAAAAAGATGAATCCAATTGTTTCGATTCCCTTCCTCAAATTTCATTTTGAGGTTAGTAAACTCTGCAATATCATTCAGGGATTCAGATTCTGATTTAATTGAAGCTTTTTTAGCTTTTGTTTTTTCGATATGTGAAAAAATGAATGATTTTTCATTGTAATAACATTCAGGATCACTACTAACAAAACAAAGCCGGCAAATATCTTTACCCGATTTATCTATCTTAATATCATATTTTGTCTTAAAATATTTCTCAATATCCAGAAAGTTTTGAAGGTGCATTTCGGGACCTCCCTTCACCCGGATAATTATTTTTAATCCGGTACCTGAAGGAGAAGTAAAAAGAAAATAAGTGTGCGGATCTGTCTTTAGCTTATCCTTTAAAAGTGCATGTGCGAGTGGTTCTAATTTATCAATATCAATACAAATAAGCCCCGAATATTCAATTAATTCATTTGCCTTTCTTTTATTGAAAGTGCCTGACCAGGTAACGGCCGGAAGACGTTTTTTTATTTCATCTTTTTCCGTTTGGGCAATATCAGAACGAATCTTTTTAATATCAGAAAGAATAGTCGAATCTGAATTTATAATAGAATTTATGACACTAATAATTGTAGTTCGTCCGCCTACATTATCTATGACGCCGTTGTATAATTGAATATTCATGCTTTAAACAAATAAAATTTCATCATTGTAATCATTATGGAAAGGGATTTCCAAAATTTTGCAGATTGTACAATTAGGATATTTTGCATAGAAGATATCATGTACATCTTCTAATTTATCTGCAATGACTTCGATCGGATTAGGTAATTCCTTATCAATATTATTACTGATATATACTTCAAATACTTTCATTTCAATCCGCTTATCAGGTAACAAAAATCAGCCTGTAGCTGACGTCCATCTTCTAATAACTTAATATTAGTTAGAAGAATATTATTTTCTTCCTCTGAATCACTTATAAAAGTAATTGCAGGTAACGTTGTTTCAATTTGAAATTCCATCTCCTTCAAAGCAGTCAGGATTGTAATCATTTCATCTGTGCTTAGAGTGAATTTTCTTTTTGTCAGATTGATTTTCATGATTTGAAATTTTTGAATGAGTATAATTAAGCATGCCGGATGCAATGCAGGTATCTTTTATCAGCACTTTGTATTGAAGTGAAGTATATCTGGAAGAAATTCGTTTCCATACCTCATGAGCTTCTTTTATAGCATCATGTGTATTTTCGTGAATTCCTGAATAAATCAATTGAAATCCATCCTTGTTAGTGCCATAACATTTAAGGCAATGGGGGAGGAAAGATGAAGCGTTTACCGGCTCAGATGAAATAATTTTTGTCATTTTACGTTTATGAATCTAACTTTGAATAAAAGAAGGGCATACCCTGCAAGGTGTGCCCTCCTGAAAATCCTGACCTTCGTGCGAAAAAGGAAACCAGGCTATACGCCACAAGTGGGCGTAATTCGTTTAGTCGTAAGTAGTTGAAGCCAATCTGATATATGCAATCCTTTCGCACGATGATGGATTTATAGTGCAATGGTAAATACATTTTCCTAAAGGAAAAAATATTTTCTGATATTTTTTAACATTAAAAATATAATGAGTTGAATTACAATTATTTAAAAGATAATATAAAGGAAAAAGGATTTTCCATTGAAAAGATGGCGCAAAAAGTAGGTATGACACCTCAAGGATTGCGCGCCTCAATGAAAAATGATACTCTAACTGTACATACATTAGAGAAAATCTCGTATATTTTAGAAGTTCCTATTTATGATCTCATGAATGAACAGATTTCTAAAAAGCAAACGGGCGCAAGAAGCAATGAAGATTATTTACAACAAATTCGGAATTCTCTGGAAGATATAGCCCAGGCACTCGGCTATCCACGGCCGTCCAATCTTACAACTGCATTAAATAGAATAGCTGATGCCATAGAAAATAAAGAATAATGCGCCAAAAAAATGCGCCAAAAAATCGGAAATGAGGCAATATAATTAATTGATTTACTAATGTTGAGGGATAATTTATAAAAATCCCGCCCTCTCCGCCCCTGACTGCCGTCAGGCAGGTTCGCCCGCCGAAGTTTTAACGAAGGCGGGCTTCTGAATTTAATCATTGACTCATCCATAGTTTTTTGTCAGCGGGCTACGGCGGACACTGTCCGCTTTCACTTTCTTACCTATTTGTTTTACTTTAGCAGGAATGTGGTATTATGTATATATTTTTGAACTGGGTAATAAAAAGCATTACATTGGCTGTACTTCCAATATAAAGGAAAGATTTGCAAGACATACTAAAGGATATGTACCTGCTACAAGGACTCATTTACCTGTTAAATTGCTCTGGTGTTGTGCATTCCCTGACAGATACAAAGCATATAATTTTGAACGATACTTGAAATCTGGATCTGGAAGGGCCTTCGCAACAAAACATCTTATTAAGAAATGAATTAAATCTAAAATCCTTTTTCGACAGATACTAAGCCTTTAGATTGTCTAAAAACCTGAAGAAGTTTATAAGATGTTCACGATAGGAGCTTCCCTCTATTCCTTCGCCCGCCGAAGTTTTGCAGCCTTCGCTAAAGCTATGGCTTCTACTAAACAAAGGCGGCCTTTTATCTTCAGTTCTTGGCTAAATAATATTTTGGGCGCTATTGGATGTAAATGCCTTAATCTGTTCTATATGAAAAAAAGATATTGTATCGCTGAGGGGGAAAAGTAGGCGATGGCAAAACCTTAGTAGAGGCGAACCTTCTTACCCTTGAACCTTATTACTTTATTGAAGTCAAATGAAAATAGATCATATAGGCATCTTTGAATGGCAGCAAACAGCTTCGGCATTCTCCATATCAAAATCAGACATAAATCGCATTTGTAAATATAAACTAAACCAGCCGGAACACAATCGGAAAGTAAGTTTTGCTAAAGAATATGAATCATTTATCAACTTTTATCATAAGACTTTGCGTCCCCCGGCAGGTTCAGGACATCGCCATTGGATAACCCCGTGAAAAAATAAGGTAATCCCGAAGCTTCGGAAGGTTCGTGAAATTCAGGGAATTGGACTTCTACTAAGGTGTTAGTGTGTGGTATAGTTAAGGTAATATTCCCTGATAAAGGCACTGTTTACTAAAAAACCTTCCATTGAATAAGGTTGTAAATGAGTGCTAATGTGACATTTCCCAGCGCCTCAAAATATTATTTAGCCCAGTTCTTTTCCTATCTTAGTACCATGTGGTATTACGTATATATTCTCGAGCTAAATAATAAAAAGCATTATATAGGTTGCACTACTGATGTAAAAGAAAGATTTCGTCGTCATTCAAAAGGGAATGTTCCCTCTACTAAAGCATACCGTCCTCTCAAATTAATATGGTGTTGTGCATTTTCCGATAGATATAAAGCTTATCAATTTGAAAGACATTTAAAATCCGGATCCGCTAGAGATTTTACACTCCGGCACTTATTTTAAAACGAACCATTATCTATCAGCAGATAATTATTTATCTCTTTGAATAGTTACATATTAAAAGGGAAGCCTTTCACGGGTTGAAAATTCTGTCATCCATTCTCCTCATTGGACGCTTACGCTCATTCTAATGTTCATTCCATTTTTCATACAGCGTTTTCATAAAAAATCCACCCACCACCGACCGGGACTGAAAACCTACCTGTTTGGCATTGGTTGTTTCGTACCAGTCACTGACAGGAACGCGGGAAGGTGTTTCACAAATGTATTTATACTCAGGAGCTATTAAAGCCCTGAAGTCCTTTTGATTATCAGCCAGTGTCGCCGTCCACATAATCCAATCAGCCTTAGTATAGGTTTTACGGCTGTCCAGCGGTAAACCATACTTGTTTTGTTTGGTCAGATAATTGGCCACCGCCTTTTGGGCAACAGATGAGGGGAAAATATTCAACTGCAATACTTTATCCCAAACCAGGTTGTACTTCTGGCTCCACGTACCCGGCTTGTCAAATTCCAGTTTGAAATGATCGCCGTCTTTATCCATTGCAATCCATTGTTGTGCCATTTTCCGGGCTGTATCTGTATATTCTTTCGCCAATTTTTCATATCCTGACATTTCAGCCAATCTGCCATAGCTGGCGATTCCCAGAATAGCTTTAACAGATAAATTAGCATTGTGCGCAGAAGGTCCGGCAAAATCATCGGTACACAGTTGATCACCCGGATCCATGCCGTATTTCAACAGATAATCAGCCCATGTGCTCAATACCTTCCAGTGTTTCCTGGCATAATTGGCATTGCCATCCGCGCGGGCAATAGCTGCCATCATGATCAGCATATTACCGGTTTCTTCAATGGGCATGGTTTCTTCATCCTTACGGCCGTTAGCCACAGGAAAAGTGCCCAGGTCATGAGGAGAATAAGGCCTTGTCCATCTGCCGCTTTCGCAATAATAAAATATCGGATCCAATAAGGCCTTCAGCAAAACAGGATTATAAACTAAGGCTATCGGACAAGTGGGAAATATGACATCCACCGTGCTGATGTCGCCATTACTGAAACATTCTTTTGTAAAAAGCAATGGATTACCTTCCGGGCCTGCCGCTAATTTACAGGCGGCGAATGCCTGCCGGTATGCCAGCTCACAGATCCTGGCGTATTCTTCCCCACCTGCTTTTAAAGTTTGTTCATACAACTGATGATCAAACTGATTACATTTTTGCAGCACAGAAGAATAATCCCTTTCAGCATCTGTCAGCATTTGCGTGACCTTCATCCCTTTTCTGCTCCACCAGGGTTTTAGCTTTTGATGAAAATATTCTATGCAATCAATCTGGTCGTAAGCCAGCATAAGATGCCGGCTTACCGGCTCCGAAGATACAGTCCCCAGGTTATAAGCTGCTGCCAGCGTCACAGGTTCATCACCTGCTGCGCGGGGTATATTTTTATCATCACTTACATGCAGATTACCCGTCTGTACAAAATGCCTGACTGATCTCTCTGAAGAAGTGATCGCAGAAGAAGTGACAGGATCATGCGGAACGGCCAGATAGAGATAGCCCCAGTCAATGCGCACATTATCTCCTTTACGCCCTAAAATATTTTGTGAAACCGTTCCCACACGCATCAAATCCATGTTTCCCGCTTTCGACTTTTGCCATTGAACCACCTGGTCAGGCGTGTTCACGGCGATATTTCCCGCAGCGCTGAAATATAACTGTACGTGATGTGCTTTCCCGTCTAAGGAATGCACTTTAAAAGTAACGTAATCTGCCGGCCTGGAGAATATATCCAGGTCATTGGCCAGTAAGGGATCCGTAAAAGTCAGTTGTAAGGCAACCCCGGCACAGGTGAAACGG